>JACRPK010000002.1 GCA_016214005.1 Candidatus Wolfebacteria bacterium | reverse complement strand
CGCTATGATTACTCACAAAGAGGTGTCGCGCGTGGAGAGAAATCTCAATCATCGACCGCGCAAACGCCTCGGCTACCTTACTCCGCACGAGGTATTCGTTCTTGGGATGATATCTGGTGCAGTTCAAACTTGAATGCACGGAGGTAATCTCCACACACATATGGCGGTTTTCCCCGAGAAGCCTTAGTTTCTCGGTATATGTGTATCAATATGCCAAAAACAATTAAAGAGGAGCGATTAAGATGGATACTGCCAATCAACAACAAGGAGATAAAATTGGTTTATGCGGCTAAGGCATGTCCGCACAGTCAAAGAAGTCTGGAAAGATGGCTTTCTTTGTTCAAAAAATATGGAGAAGCTGGCATGGAACCGAAATCAACCAGGCCAAAGACCAATCCAAAAGAAACGCCGATACGAATCAAAGAAAGAGTTCTTGAATTGAGGAAAGAGACAAGAAAATGTTCTTTAAAATTAAAATGGAGACTGGATAAAGAAGGAATCCAGCTTCACCAAAATACTATTCAAAAGATAATCAAAAAAGAGGGGCTGACCAGAAAATACAGGATCAGAAAATTGAAATACAAATATATTAAAGTTCCTTTGGGCAAAGGAGATTTGGTTGAGATAGATGTTAAGTTTGTGCCTAAAACCGTTCAAAACAAGCGCTATTATCAATTTACAGCCATAGATTGCGCTTCCAGATGGAGATACTTGAAAATATATTCCGATTATTCAAACTTTAGTTCAATAAAGTTTCTTGAAGAATTGATTAACGCCGCGCCATTTAAAATACGCGCGGTAAAAACGGACAACGGCAGCAATTTTACCAATAGATACACCGGTTATTTAAAGAGCTCGGACCCTTTCAATCCGAGACTGCATTGCTTTGATATTCTGTGCCAAGAACACAATATCGTCCACTATTTAATTGACCCTGGAAAGCCGGCTCAGAATGGAACCGTGGAGAGAAGTCACCGGACAGACCAAGAAACATTTTACGACAGAAATGAATTTAAAACATTGAAGGACTTGAAGGACTTGAAAAAGAAAATGCAAGCATGGAACGATGAATACAACAACGACGAACATTGTTCCTTAAATGGAAAAACACCGAACGAAATGTTAGCATTATTATCAATTAACGAACCGACAAATGTCTGTGGTTAAAACAATTTTTCTGTGGTGTGCAGTATTCTTGAATTAGTCCGAACGCATTTCGCCGCCGCAGGCGGCGAAATGCGTTCGAACCATATTTTGAGGAATCGGGAATTTCTTTTTGCCCCGAAAAATCCATACGATTTGGTCGCCGAGCCCCGCCACGGGCGGGGCGAGGCATTGACTTTTCCAACGTGGTGCCCGGAGAGAGAGTCGAACTCTCATGAGTTTCCCCACACGATTTTGAGTCGTGCGCGTCTGCCATTCCGCCACCCGGGCATAAATTGATATGTTTTATTATTTTATCACCCGCATAATCCATGGCCGGGCTTCGCCCCACCATTTCGCCACTCGGGCAAAAAAAATTATGTTGCCTGATATAAATTTCTAAGGTATTATAAATAAAATTTTATGGATACGCAAGATAATATTTTACAAAATCAAAATCAGCAAAATTTTGATCCGCACAAAGATGTAGCGCCGTTAATGTTGCCGGTTGAGCATGATGCGCCAAAAATTTCTTTTTCTGAAATTCAAATTCCGCCATCAGTTCAAATTCAGTCTGATAATCAGATTGTTGCTCCGATAATTGATGTAAAATACGAAATCAAAGAAGAAAAATATCCTTCTCAAAAAGACGCAATTTTTCATATTGAGGTTGAGAAGATTAAATCAAATCCTTTTCAGCCTCGCACTCATTTTGACGAAGAATCTTTAAAAGAATTAGCTGCTTCCATTCGCGAGTTCGGAGTTATTCAGCCGATTGTGGTTGTTAAAAATGAAATTGAAAGCGATGCCGGTACGCAAGTTGAATATCAGCTTATTGCCGGAGAAAGGCGTCTAAAAGCTTCGAAATTAGCCGGGCTTGAAAGAATTCCGGCGATTGTCAAAAAACTTCCTAAAAAAGCCGATCAAATGGAAATGGCGATTGTTGAAAATCTTCAGCGCGCCAATTTAGATTCGATTGAAACCGCGAGGGCTTACGCCCGTCTTTCTGATGAATTCGGACTTACCCAGCGAGAAATCGCGGCGCGGCTCGGCAAAAGCCGCGAAACAATAGCCAATGCAATAAGATTATTGAATTTGCCGACTGAAATTCAAACCGCTTTGGCAGAGGGGAGAATAAATGAAAGTCAGGCGCGCTTGCTTTTGACGATTAAAGATCTTGCTAATCAAATTGAGGTTTATAAAGATTTATTGCTTAATAATTTAAGCGTTCGAGAATTAAAAAATAAAATTCGCAGAACAACAGAATCGGAAAGTCAGGGAATTGCGCCAATAATGGCAAAAGCTGATCCGGAGATAAATCATTTGCAGGAACAGCTAACGGATCTTTTGGGCGCTCCGGTAAAAATTGAAAAATCTGACAACCAGAATGATCCGGGCAAAATAGTAATTTCATTTTATTCTCCGGAAGAAATCAGGGGAATTATTGAAAAATTAAATCCTCATATTAAATAATTTTATAATTTATCTCTTTAATTTCTTTTATTTTTTTGAGTTTTAAAATAAGCTTTTCGGATTTTTCCTTGTCAGCTTCGCATTTAATTTTTATAAGCCGGTGTTGGCCGATTAAGTTTGTATTTGTAGTTTGAATATTGATGCGGTTTCTTGAAAAAATTGAACTGATATCTTTTAAAAGTCCGATGCGGTCAATGGCCGTGATTTTGAATTCTGCAATTTCTTTTTTGATTAATTTAGAACTTTTTTTAACGGAAGATTTTATTTTTTTCTTCGCCATTGAAGTTTTGACAAATTCCAGCCACGATTCAGAAGGTTTTTTGCTTTTTTGGACTAAAATTTCCACTAAGTCGCCTGATTGGATTTGATAATCAAGAGGAGTAATTTTTCCGTTTATTTTTGAACCGACGCAAGAGGCGCCTATTTCCGTGTGGATGGCATAGGCAAAATCAACAGGAGTGGATCCGGCCGGCAAGTCAATTACTTCACCTTTCGGAGTGATGGCAAAAATTCTGTCTTTTAAAAAATCTATCTTTAAAGATTTAAGAAACTCTTCGGAATTTGAAAATTCTTTTTGCCAACTTCGCAGCTGTTCAACCCATGCGAGCTCTTTTTTTTCGGCAAAAACTGATTTTTTTTCAAGATAATCTTTTTCTGATTTTTTTTGTTCGTAAAGCCAATGGGCGGCAATTCCGTTTTCTGACGCTTGATGCATTTCTAATGTTCTGATTTGAAATTCCGTGAGTTTATTGTCGAGACAAAAAACCGTTGTATGAAGGCTGCGGTAGCCATTTGGCTTGGGCATGGCAATATAATCTTTTATACGACCGGGAAGCGGCGGCCAAGTTTGGTGGACAATTCCCAAAGCGGTATAGCATTCTTCAATGGTGTTGACGATTATTCTTAAGGCCACAAGATCATAAATTTGTTCAAGATTCATATTTTCTCTTAAAAGTTTTTTGTAAAGGCTGGAATATCTTTTGGCGCGAAAATCTACTTTAACCAGTCTAATTCCGCTTTCTTTAAGTTTTTTTTCAATAATATTTTTCACCTTCTCAAGATACTTTTGGCGATTGCCGTATTTTTCTTTGATATTCTCAATGAGCCATTTATAACCGGATGGATTAATATAGGGGAAAGATAAATCTTCTAATTCTCCCGCCAGATTCGCCATTCCAAGTCGATAAGCGATTGTGGCGTAAATTTCTGAAGTTTCAAGGGCAATTCTTTTTTGTTTATTCGGGGTTTGAGAAAGCGCCGAAAGCGTTTTTATGTTGTGCAGTCGATCGGCGAGTTTTATAAAAATAACGCGCAGATCTTGGCTTAGCGCTAAAATCATTTTTCGCAAATTTTCAGCCTGTTCAATATCGGCATTAAGATATTTTAAATGCCCGAGTTTTGTCACCCCGCCTACCAAAAAAGAAATTTCTTCCCCGAATTCTTTTTTTATTTCTTCAAGCGAATATTTTGTATCTTCGGCTATGTCGTGAAGCAGACCTGCGGCGATGGTAGGGGAGTCCATTTGCCAATTTGCTAATTGCAGCGCCGTTTGAAAACAATGGTTAAAATATGGTTCGCCGGATTTTCTTTTTTGGCCTTGGTGCCCGCGTTTTGAAAAATCAAAAGCGCGCCCCAAAAGAGAAATTTCTTCATTGGTAAAATTTTTAGATTGCCTTTCTTTGATTAAGTCCCGGACGTTCATTAAAATAATTCTACAAGATTGATAATCTTTTTTTAAGGGCTATAATTAATTAATGCATTTGCTTCAAGAAGATGTTAAAAAAATAGTTGAGTCTACCGGACTTGTGAGTGATTCCGATTTTTCAGCTGCAGTCGCGGAATCCGAGCGCAGCAATCGCAATGTTTTAGATATTCTAATCGGCAAGGGGTTTTTGGATGAAAAATATCTTTCTGAAGGCGTATCAAAATTTTTTGATGTGCCGAGAATTAATTTGTCGGCGATTACAATTCCTCATGAAATTTTGGAGCTTGTTCCGGAAGCTTACGCTAAAAGCCGCAATGTCATTCTTTTTGAATTTGATAAAGAAAAAAAACGGGGGAAATTGGCAATGACTGACCCGCAGGATTTTTATACTCTTGAATTTTTAAAAGCTAAATTGGGCGTTTGGCTTGATGTTTATTTTTGTTCTTGGACGGAGTTGAAATCAGGCCTTAAACAATATAAGAAAAAAATTAATGAAGAATTCGGTAAAATAATTGAAGAGAATCTTAAAGAATCAATGGGCATTGCCGGCGCTCTGGATAGTTCTAAGATGCTGGAAGCTTTGCCGATTGTTAATATTGTTAATACAATAATTGAGCATGCCGCAACTATGGGCGCGTCTGATATTCATTTTGAGCCTTTTGAAAATAAATTAGTTGTAAGATACAGGATCGACGGAATTTTAAATGAAATCGTTAATATGCCCAATATCATTGCGCCGATTTTGGTGGCGAGGGTTAAAGTTCTTTCAAATCTTCAAATTGACATTCACAATGCGCCGCAAGACGGCCGCTTTAGATTTCCGATGGAAGATCAATTTATAGATGTTCGTGTTTCGGTAATTCCTACTTTTCACGGCGAAAAAGCGGAGATGCGTTTGCTTAAGGGTTCACTTCGCCCTCTTACGCTTTATGAACTTGGTTTGCCACAGGATCAACTTGGGAAACTTGAAGATTTTATTAAAAAGCCGCGGGGTATGATTTTGGTAACCGGTCCGACTGGCAATGGAAAAACTACGACTCTTTACGCAATTTTGGGAATTTTAAACACGCCGAAAGTCAATATTACAACCATCGAAGATCCTGTTGAATACGATATTTCTGGGGTCAATCAAACTCAGGTTAATGTTAAGGCAGGGCTTACTTTCGGTTCTGGGCTTCGTTCGTTGGTCCGCCAAAACCCCGATATTATCATGGTCGGTGAAATTCGCGACGAAGAAACGGCTGATATTGCTGTTAACGCTTCTTTAACAGGACACAGACTGCTTTCAACGCTTCACACAAACGACGCGCCGACATCTGTGCCGCGTTTAATTGATTTAGGAGTGCCGCCGTTTTTAATAGCTTCAACTTTGAACGTTGTTATTGCTCAGAGATTGGCAAGAAAAATTTGCACAGTTTGCGTTCATTCGGTCAAGCCCAATAAAGATGTAGTGGCGCTTTTAAAAACAAATTTGAAAAATGCGGGAATTAAAATGGATATTCCCGAAACGCTTTATCAGGGCGAAGGATGCAGCGCTTGCGGATTTACCGGTTATCGGGGGCAGGTCGGAATTTTTGAAATTCTTTATGTTTCTGACGCCATTAGGGATTTGATAATCGCCAAGTCGCCTGTTAATCTTATTAAAAAGAAAGCCCGAGAGGAGGGAATGAAATTAATGTTTGAAGATGGATTAACAAAAGTGGAATCTGGGTTAACAACTCTGGAAGAAGTTTTAAGGGTGGCGGTAGAATAATTATGTTGCAAATACCATCGCAAAAATTCAAAGAGCTTTTGGTTGAAGAAGGATTAATTTCTGCCGAAGTTTTTGACGCCCTGTTAAAAGAATCGCTAAGAATGGGGCAAGCCATAGCCGATGTTTTGATTTCTCGCGGTATTATAACAACTGATTATTTTTATAATTTATTGGCGAAATATATTGGCGTTGAAAAATCCAATTTGATTGGCCGCAAAATTAATGAGGAAGTTTTGAAATTAGTTCCGGAAAATATCGCTGTTCAGAAAAAAATCGTTATTTTTGACAAAGAATCGGATGGCACGCTTGATGTGGCAATGGAAGACCCGACCGATTTGGAAATTATTGAATTTTTAAAGAAAAATCTTGATGTCAATGTTAAACCTTTTTTGGCGACTCCCGAAGATTTAAGCAAAGGATTCGCCATGTATGGCCGAAGATTTGCCGAAGATTTTAAAAAAATAGTTGAGGAAAATATTAGGGCGTCATTAAAAGAAAAAGCGCAAACGATTGAAGAAGCGGCAATAGCCGTTCCGATTGTTAGCCTTATTGATAACGTGATTTTTTACGCTGTTTCCGCCCGCGCTTCAGATATTCATATTGAAATTTTAGATGACGCGATTTTAATAAGGTTTAGAATTGACGGCGTGCTTCATGAAATTATAAGAATTCCCAAAGAAGTCCATCCAGCTATTTCTGCCAGAATTAAGCTTTTGGCTGGATTAAAAATAGACGAGCATCAAAAGCCGCAAGACGGCCGTTCAAGATACAAGGCCGGTTCGGATTTGATTGATATTCGTATTTCAACAATCCCCACATATTTTGGCGAAAAAATAGAAATTAGGCTTTTGCCGGCCGCTCAAAAGCCATTGTCTTTGAGAGAGGTTGGTTTAATGGATGACATGGTGGCGCTTATTGAAGAAAGCATTAAAAAAACTTACGGAATGGTTTTGGTAAGCGGTCCGACTGGCAGCGGAAAGACGACGACGCTTTACGCAATTTTAAATATTTTAAACAGACCGGAGGTAAATATCATTACGGTTGAAGACCCGATTGAATACAATATGAAATATATTAATCAGGTTCAGATAAATCCGGTTGCCGGGATTACTTTTGCTTCTGGGTTGCGTTCAATTCTAAGACAAGATCCGAATATTATCATGGTCGGTGAAATTCGCGACGAAGAAACAGCTGAAATTGCCATTCATTCGGCTTTAACGGGCCACTTGTTGCTTTCCAGCTTGCATACTAACGATGCCGTTACCGCTATCCCAAGATTTATTGATATGCATGTAGCGCCGTTTTTAGTATCGGCAGTTTTAAATATGGTAATTGCCCAGAGATTGGTGAGAAAAATTTGTCTGGATTGCATTGAGTCTTTTTCTCCGTCTCAAGAATTGGTTGATTCCATTAAGGGGCAATTGGAAGAACTTCATTTGTCAACCGATTTCAAAAGTCCGAAAATATTATATCGCGGCAAAGGTTGTATGAGTTGCAATAATACCGGCTATTCCGGCCGTATTGGTATTTTTGAAATTTTAAATGTTGATGAAGAAATCAGGGAGCAAATTATCAACCCGAATTTTTCTTTAGATAATTTAAGAAAATCAATGAAACAAAAGGGTATGATTTCAATGTTTGAAGACGGACTTAGAAAAGCTGAAATTGGTATAACAAGCGTTGAAGAAGTATTAAGGGTTATCAGGGAATAATATGAAATATCATTATACTGCATCGCAGCCGAATGGAAGACTTATCGAAGGAAATTTTGAGGCCCAGGGCGCGGCCGAAGTTTTAAGTTTTCTTGACAGCCAGGGATTAAAGCCGATTTCTTTAAAACCGGTTAAAACTTTTGAGAAAACTTACCAATTTAAGATTTTTGCCAAGCCGATTACCGTTGAAGATAAAATTTTCTTGACTAAGTATCTTGCTCTGATGCTTAAGGTCGGCACAGATTTGTTTAAGGCCATTGATATTTTAATGGCCGATTTTGAAAAGCCGGCAATGAAAGACATGCTTTCGGAAATTCGTTCAACTCTTGAAAAAGGACAGCCATTTTACTCGGCTTTTGTAAAATACCCCAAAATTTTTTCTTCAGTTTTTGTTAATCTTGTTAAGGCTGGTGAAACATCGGGAAAGCTTGAATATGTTTTCAACAAATTAAGCGTTTCTTTAAAAAAAGAAGCCGATCTAAGGGCGCAGATAAAATCAGCCATTACTTATCCGGCAATTCTTTTGGTCGGATCGGTTATTATTTTATTTATTTTAGTAAGTTTTGTTTTGCCGAAAATCGCCAATATTTTCGGTTCGGGAGGATTTGAGCCGCCGCTGTTTTCAAGGGTAGTTTTTGCGGTCGGGTTGTTTATCAGCAAATATATGTGGTTTATTTTGATTTTCTTTGTAGCTTCAGCGGTTGGTGTTTGGTATTTTTTCAGCCAAACGGTTATCGGAAAAAAAAATATTTTAAAATTTTCATATCAATCGCCCTTAATCGGAGACGTTCTAAGAAAAATGGCCTTACAGAGATTCGCATCCACTTTATCTTCTTTGCTTTCCGCTGGCGTTCCGATTATTGATGCCTTGGAAATTACCGCTAATGTTGTTGGCTCGGCCGATCTTAAAAATAGCCTTTTAAGAGTTGCCAAGGAAGGTATTGCCAAAGGGCTTACCATTGGCGATGCTTTTCGCCGGGAAGAAACACTGCCCCGCGTGGTGGTAAATTTAATGGCGATTTCGGAAAAAACAGGCAGCATTGAAAGCATTTTGGCGACTTTAGCGGATTTTTATGAATCGGAAATTGAATCCTCAATTAAATCTCTGGTTTCGTTTTTGGAGCCGATTCTTCTTTTGATAATTGGTTTAGTTATCGGCTCAATCGCTTTGGCAATAATTGTTCCGATTTATCAATTAGTTGGCAATTTTTAAATTATGAAAGGATTTACCCTTATAGAACTTTTAATTGTTTTGGCAATTTCTATTGCCTTAGCCACTATTGGAGCTGTTAATTTTGTTAATTATCGCAATAAGCAAGATGTTGATTTAACGGTAAGAGAAATTGTGGCTATTTTAAGAAACGCCCAAGACAGGACAATTGCTCAGGAATCCGGCAGCCGTTTTGGTGTTCATTTTGACAATACAAATTCAAATAGCGGTTTTTATACTTTATTTATGGGGACAACTTACGTTTCTGGAATTTCTATAAACAGAGTTCCGTTAAGGAATAGTATTCAATTTACTAGTCCGTCAAACGGAACAAGCACGGATGTTATTTTCGCTCCGATTTCCGGTTTGCCCGTTGCCTCAACAAGCATTATAATTTTTTCAAGAACAAACGCGTTGCAATCATCAACCATAAACGTTAATTCCAATGGACAAATACAATATTAAAAATTCCGGCCAATCTCTGATTGAAATTATAATTGCCATGTCAATTGGAGGAATTTTAATCGGTTCAGCGTCAGCCGCCATTGCTTTAATTTTAAAAAGCGGATATGACACCAAGACAACTCAAACAGCCAGTTTTTTGAGCGCGGAATATCTTGACAGCCTTTCATCTATGGCGGAATTGAATTGGTACTCTATTTATAATCCGCCGGCTGTCAAAGGTGAAAATTCGCAATTTTATTTAATTCCTTCCGGGTCGGCTTATTTAATAAATTCCGGAGCGACTTCAACAATTATTGAAGGGAGAACTTTCACCCGTTATTTTTCCATTGAAAATATTAATAGAGATTCTTGCGGCGTGGGCAGCATCACTGCGGCCGCTGTGTCTTGCTCAACCGGCCCGGGAGGAGCCGGAGTTTCGGAAGATCCGTCAACTCAAAAGATTACCGTAAAAGTTTCTTGGACTGGCGGCGGCAATTTGACAAAAGTTATTTATTTAACAAGAAACCGCAATACAACATTTCAGCAGGTTGATTGGTCTGGCGGAGGAAATCAGGAAAATTTTTCAACCAGCAGCGCGGGAGCGATTATTAACAGCCAATTTTCAACATCAACGAGCAACATTAATATTTCAACTCAAGGGGCGATAAAGCTTAGCTTATAAAATAAGATGAACAATTATTTCAAAAAAAATATTATTTTAGCGGTTATTTTTTTAATTTCTGCTTTTTATTTTTTGATTTCTATCGTTTATGCCGCCACCAATATTGATTCGGCTTCTCCAAATTATTACGCTTGGAACGATTTAATTGGCTGGATTGATTTTTATTCAACCGGCAATGTTAATGTTTCTTCAGCGCAGTTAACCGGCTACGCAAGCTCTTCGGTTGGTTATATTGCTTTGGATTGCGCGACATCTCCCAATGGCAATATCTGCGCTACTTCTAATTTTAAGGTTTCAAATGACGGTAGCGGCAATTTAACGGGTTGGGCTTATAACGACAACATCGGCTGGATAAGTTTTGACAGCTCAACGGCCACTTCAACTTATCCTTATCAAGTTGCGGTTAATTCAGGAACAGGTGATTTTTCCGGTTGGGCGTGGAACGACAACATCGGCTGGATAAGTTTTAATTGTTCTAATTCCGGAGCCGGCGGATGTACTTATCCATATAAAGTAAGAGCCAGCTGGACAGCGACATCAACTAGCGGCTATTTAATATCTTCGGTTTTTGATAGTTTCGGTAGCAGCGCCATAAATTCAATAATTTGGCAGGGAACTCAGCCGAGCGGCACAGCCGTAAGATTCCAATTAGCTTCTTCAAATAGTTCAAACGGACCTTGGAATTATATGGGGCCCGATGGGTCATCTACAACTTATTATTCCGCTAATCCAGGTGTTTCAATGGCAATAAACACTGCCAACCACAATAATCAAAGATATTTTAGATATAAAGTGATTTTGTATTCTGATGCGAGCCAAACTCTTACGCCGACGATAACTAATATTATTATCAACTGGTCGCCTTGATTATAGAAAATTTTAGTAAATTATGAACTATATTAAATCATTAAAAAATTGTAATGATAATGAAATTGGAGAAAAAGCTAAAAATTTAAAAATTATAAGTTCAAAAACAAATTTTTTGATTCCAAAAACTTTAGTATTAACTATTTATTTATATAATTTATTAGTAAGTTTTAACAAAAGTAAAAATAAAGAATCTTTTAATAATATAAAATATTTTAATATACCCGCAGAAATTAAAAGGCAGATTATCAAGAAAATATTTAAAATTTTTAAAAATAAGCATCTTGTGGTTAGAAGTTCGACAACTTGTGAGGATTCACAATTTTTTAGTTTTGCCGGGCAATATTCAACATTTTTAAATATAAGGAACGAAAAAGATTTATTGAAAGCTATAAAAATTTGTTATGTTTCTTTATTTAGCGATAATGCTAAAGCATATGCAGAATTTAAAAATAGAGATATTGAGAAAGAGCAAATAGCTGTTTTAGTTCAAAATGTGATTAAAACAAAAATTTCTGGCGTAATTTTTACTGCTGACCCGATTAATAACAATAAAAATAAAATGATTATGGAATATGGGAGTGGTTTTGGAGATAAAATTGTAGGTGGATATTGTAAACCATCATATCTCGAATTTTTAAAAAATGAAAAATTAATAAAGAAATACCCAGATTTTATAAAAAAATTATTAAAAATTAGCCTAAAATTGGAATCAATTTTTAATTGTCCTCAAGACATTGAATGGGGATTTGACGGAAAAAAAATTTTTATTTTTCAAAGCCGACCGATAACAACATTAAAAAATTATCCGCAAAAAATTAAATTCAAAAATTTTAAATTTAAAAAAATAGGAGCGGCTAAAATTGTTTGTCGCGGAGAAGCAATTGGCAAATTAAAAATAATTTTAAATAAAAACGATTATAAAAAGATTAAAAATAATAATATTGTATTTATTAACAGAAAATTTAATATAGATATTGTCAAAAAATTAAAAAATATATCTGGACTAATTATCGTAGGCGGAGTATTATCGCACATAGCTGTTATAGCGAGAGAATTTAATAAGCCTTGTTTGTCTTGTCCAGTTGGATTCGACGCTAAAAAATATCATAACAAAAAAATTTTTCTTGATGCGATTAATGGTATTTTATATAAATAAAAAATGAAAAAACGTATTGTTTTTATAACTGATTGTATTGATGTCGCCTATAATGAAATGAGGGCGACTATTATAAGTATTGTTGGCGATTGCGATATTGAAATAGAGCCGGTTGTCCAGGTGAGGAATTTTTCAATAATTAATGGCGCTTTTTTATTACGATTAATGGCAGAGGTTTATCCACCCGAAACAATTTTTGTTATAGTATTAAATCCAATGAAAGAAAGACCAGCTCGTCTTATTGGAACGACAGAAAAAAAGAATTTTACATTTTTGAGCGCTAATACTGGAGTTATCGGCTGGCTTTTGAAAGATTTTGGATTAAGGGAATTATATGAAATTAACGATTCGGGGTTTATTCCTTTTGGCGGAAAATATATTTATGCACCGACAGCTGCGCAATTTATAAATGAAAAATTATTATCCGACATAGGAAAACCATTTGATAAAAATAATCTTAAAAAATTAGAAATTACAGATGGAGTGGTTGTTCATATTGATAATTTTGGTTTAATTAAATTTATGGGTCAACTTCCAGAAGTTAATGATGAAGATGAATTTGAAATAAGTGTTAACGGTAAAAATTTTAAGGCGGTTTATTTTAGGCGTATGATGTCGAGATCGGATGGTGAATGGGTTATTTATCCGGGGAGCTCTTTGAGTATTCTTGAACTTGGAAAAGTTAGGCAAAATGGAGCTATGGAATTGGGGATAAATATTGGCGATATTATAAAATTTAAAAAAATTTAATTTATTATGGATTTTAAATATTATAAAAAATATATTAAGAGATGTATTAGAATAGCTGAATATGCGCTTGATTCCGGAGAATTGCCGCATGGAAGTATTATCGTTAAAAATAACAAAATTATTTCTGAAGCCGGAAATCAAGTTAGAAAAGATAGGAATATTTTACAACATGCCGAGATTGTGGCTCTAATAAAAGCGCAAAAAATTTTATCTTTGAATGAATTAAAAAAATGCACAATTTATTCAACTTTTGAACCATGCCCAATGTGCGCTTTTGCTATACGAGAATTAAAATTAAAGAAAGTTGTTTTTTCTATTCCTTCGCCAATTATGGGGGGTTATAGTAAATGGGATATTCTTCAAGACGGCGAATTGAATAAAAAATTTCCTAAATATTTTGGTGCCCCTCCAAAAATAATTAAGAAAGTTTTAAGAGATGAAGCACTTAAAACATGGAAGAAGAGAGAGATATTAAAAGAAAATGGTCTAGCAATATAATTAATTTGCTATTTTGGTTTTCAGGCGCCGTGGCACTTTTTATATTTTTTTCCGCTGTTGCAGGGGCAAAGATCGTTGCGGCCGATTTTTTGACCATTAACATTTGACATTTGACCTTTGACATTTGATCGTTGTCGTGCGTCAGTTATTAAGTTGTCAGTTGTCAGTTGTTGAAAATGCTTTGCATTTTCCGTTAACCATTTGTCGAAATCTTCTATCATTTGTTTAAACATTGTGTGTCCTTCGCGGCGGTATTCAATAAGCGGGTCGTGTTGGCCGTAAGCGCGAAGCCGCACGGCTTCGAGGAGACTTTCCATATTTTCCAAATGATTCATCCAAAGTCCGTCAAGCATTTGCAAAGCAATCGTATTTTCAGAAAGCATTTTTTGCCTTTTAATGTAAAAAGCGGTTCTTTGTTTGTTTAAAACATCGTCATATTCAAGCAAATGTTTTCGGCTGTCAAAATTCAAACCTTCAATTTTTTTCTGGGCTTCGTTGACGACTTTTGAAACCAATCGCGATTCAATAGGCATATCTTCGGGAAGATTGAAAGTTTCCATCAGATTTTTTATTTTTTCGCCGCCGAAAATTCTTAGCAAATCATCTTCCAACGAAAGGAAAAATCGCGATTCTCCCATGTCGCCTTGTCGGCCGCTTCGGCCGCGAAGCTGATTGTCTATTCTTCTGGCTTCATGGCGTTCGGTGCCGATTACAAAAAGTCCGCCCAATTTTTTAACTTTTTCTTGTTCTTCTTTATCAATCGGATTGCCGCCCAAAATAATATCAACGCCGCGGCCGGCCATATTGGTGGCAACGGTTATTGCGCCAAGCTTTCCGGCCTGGGCAATAATGGCGCCTTCGGCTTCGTGATTTTTGGCGTTTAAAACATTGTGCGGTATGCCGGCTTGTTTTAATAAATAGGACAAAAGTTCGTTGTGTTCAATTGAAGCTGTGCCGATTAAAATCGGCTGGCCCAGATTGCGGCGTTTTTTGATTTCTTCTATTACAGCCGCGTATTTAGCTTTGAAATTTTTATAAATCAAGTCGGATTGATCAAGGCGCGCCATTGGTTTGTTAGTGGGAATGTTTGAAACTTCAAGATTATAAACTTTATGGAATTCTTCGGCGGAAGTTTGGGCAGTGCCAGTCATGCCGCTTAATTTTTCATAAAGCCGGAAATAATTTTGAATGGTGATTTTCGCCAGAGTTTTTGATTCTTCTTTAACCAAAACATTTTCTTTGGCTTCAAGCGCTTGATGAAGACCGCCGGAATATCTTCGGCCATACATTTTTCTTCCGGTGAATTCATCAATGATGACGACTTCATTATTTTCCACTATATAATTTTTATCTTTGAAAAATATTGCTTTGGCTTTTAGGGATTCTTCAAGATAGTGGGCGAGTTTGAGATTTTCCGGAGAATAAAGATTGGCAATATTCAAATTTTTTTCCACCTTGGTAATGCCATCGTCTGTAATGGCGACGGATTTTGCTTTTTCATCAATCAAATAATCTTTATCTTTTTCAAGATAGGAGACGATTTTTGAAAAAGTTTTGTAATATTGGGAAGATTCAATATTGGGAGCGGAAATAATAAGAGGCGTGCGGGCTTCGTCTATTAAAATGCTGTCTATTTCGTCGATAATGGCGTAATAGAATTTATCTCTTTGAACTTGCTGGTTTTTTTCGTAAGCGAGGTTGTCTCTTAAATAATCAAAGCCGAATTCGTGGTTGGTGCCATAGATAATATCGCATTGATAAGCTTCTTTGCGCGAAGCCGGTTTTAAAAAATCATAAAAAATTTTAAAGTTTCCTAATTTATCGCGATCTTCATCTTCGTTAATAGTTTCTTTTTTGTAGTTTGAATCATAAATATAAGCATTGTCATGAGTTAGGCAACCGATGGATATCCCAAGGGCGTCATAAATTTGTCCCATCCAAACCGCGTCGCGACGAGCTAAATAATCATTAACCGTAATAATATGAACTCCTTTTGAAGTTAGGGCGTTGAGATAGGCAGGGAGAGTGGCGGTTAAAGTTTTTCCTTCGCCGGTTGCCATTTCCGCGATTTTTCCCTGATGAAGACAAATGCCGCCAATAAGCTGAACGTCAAAATGGCGCTGGCCAAGAGTTCTTTTGGCTGTTTCGCGGCACAGGGCGAAAGCTTCCGGCAGAATGTCATTAAGATTTATTCCGCTTGAAGCAGATTTTTTCAATGATAAACTTTTTTCTTTTAGCTCTTCGTTTGATAATTTTTCAAATTCCGGCTCAAAAGAATTTATTTTTTTGACAAGATGATCAAAATTTTCCCCTTTGAAAAGGTTTTTTAACAATGCTTTAAACATAAATAATAAAATTTAGCGACTTGTTTTTCGGCTTGTTTTTTTAACGCGGCGTAGCGGAGCGCTAAAATGAGCGTCTTTATATTTAAGAATTTCTTGATGAAGTTTCTTTTTGATGTTGTCTATGGCAATTCTTATGTTAATGTCATAATGTTCAGCCCTCAAAATTTTTTTTGGAAGATGAATATTGGCTTCGGCAAAAAAAACATTTCCGTGGCGATGATGTTTTGTTGAGCGGGCAATTCCAACCTCTGTTTTTATATCGCTTTTTGTTTCAAATTTTTTTACGAATTTATCAAGCGAACCGATTTTTGTTTCAATATATTCGTAAATTGCCGGCGTTAAATCTAATTGCGAAGCTTTAATTATTATTTTCATAATTTTTATTATCCCTCATCCTTTAATAAAAATCAATGATGAAAATTAAAGGGTGAAGGATTAAAATAAAACCGCCCTTTACAGGGCGGTTTTTCAGAAAACAAATTTATTTTCCTTTTTTGGCGGTTTTCTTTTTAGCCGCTTTTTTTGTTGTTTTCTTTGCTACTTTTTTCTTGGCTGCCATTTTGAAATGTCTAAAAAATTTTATTTAAAGCTGGTCGACCAAACACAGCTTTTATTTTTGAAATTATTTTTAATTCAAATATCTTAATATAATTATGAACGATTAAAAAACAAAAACAATACTTTTACCTGTGGATAACTTAAAAAGAGGGTCGCTAACGTTTACCTCCAATTTTGATATGTGTGAGTGCTCTCAGCGACCCAATTTAATTTTATTAAAAATAAAAAAATTGCGCAACAGGTAATTTGAAAATAAAAAAATAAAAACCGCGTTGCCGCGGTTTTTGTTCAAAATTGGAAGAAATAATCCTCTGTCGATATCATCGCAAGGGATTACCCACTCACATTTTGATATGATATTATACTTTTTATAAAAAGTCAATAGTTTGCGCTGGTTCATATGATACTATCCACCCAAGACATTGAAAAAGAATATGCAAGGCAGATATGCTGGCAGACATATGACAATATACGGCTATGTCCTGCCGGGAGCGATATCAATAGCTCGTTGCGCTCTTTTGGCAGG
>JACRPK010000022.1 GCA_016214005.1 Candidatus Wolfebacteria bacterium | reverse complement strand
GCCGGCTCCGGCAACTATTAAAAGCGGACCATTAAGGTTGTCTACAGCTTCTTGTTGGCTTTTATTTAAATCTTTATGCGATAAATTCATATAATTTAAGCCCTAAAAGTTATCCACAGGCAGATAGTTTCTTATTATTGACTTTTATTAAGGCTTTGATAAAATTAATTTATTAGTATTATTTTAAGCAAAATTAAATATTTGGCAAAATTTTCCGAAAAATTCAGAATTAAAGCCTCGATTTCAACCTCGCAAGCATTGTGGGGGCTTTTAATTTTAGGGGTTTTGTGGTTAAATTTTGCTCTTTTAAACAAAAATTCTGTTATTCCTGGTTTTATAGCCAACGCAGCTTATCAAAAGAATCTCGGCGGCCCAAGTATTGAACTTAATGATTCTCTTTTGGCGTCAGCCGATATTAATGATTCAAACGAATTTATTGATAATCGTGAAAATTTAACCGATTCCGACGCCTTAACTCAGATTCTTGCAAGCAATGCTCTGTCTGTCAAATCAACGGTCCAAAAAACAGACAAAAGCGACAAATTATTTCCACCAACCATCGGCTGGAATTGGGGGCAACTTCATGCTTTTAACGCTGTTGACATAGCCAACAGCTGCGGTACGCCGGTTTATGCGGCTTTTGAAGGATTTGTTATGGAAGAATCTATTGATAACAATTGGAGCGGCGGCTATGGAAATTATATAAGAATCGAACATCCCAATAATATTCAAACTCTTTATGCCCACCTTGAAAAAGCCACTGTTTCAACCGGACAATATGTTAAAAGCAAGGAATTAATCGGCTATATGGGCAATACCGGCAATACTCACGGCCCAACTGGCTGCCATTTGCATTACGAAGTTCATGGCGCTAAAAATCCGCTGGCAAAATAATCACTCTTTCTCCCTTGCCCTATATTGAAACGCTTCTGATAAATGGGCGTTTTTTATTTCTTCGCTTTCTTCTATATCAGCAATCGTTCTGGCAATTTTAAGCATCCGATAATATCCGCGAGCGGAAATAAAAGATTTTTCCAATAAATTTTTCAAAAAATCTTCAGTTTCTTTTGAAAGTCCGATAATTTCATCAACCATTTTAGAACTCATCTCGGAGTTAAGGCTAATTATTGTTTTTAATTTTGAAAATCTCTGTTTTTGGATTTCCCGCGCTCTTGTCACGGCTTTTTTAATTTTATCAGCTGAAATTTTGTCGCGCTTGCCCTTTCTAATTTCATCAATTTTTACCCGCGGCACTTTAATTTGAATATCAATTCTATCAAGCAGCGGCCCGGAAATTTTTTTTTGATAACGAAAAACTTCATTGGCGCTGCAACGGCAATCTTTTTCACTATCGCCAAAATATCCGCAAGGGCACGGATTCATCGCTGCCACAAGCGAAAATTTAGCCGGAAAATTTAATATATTTTTTGCCCTGGAAACGCAAACCTTTCCGCTTTCAAGCGGTTGGCGCAAAGATTCAAGCAAATCCCGCCTGAATTCGGCAATTTCATCAAGAAACAAAACTCCGCGATGCGCCAGACTTATTTCGCCGGGCTTTGGATTTGTTCCGCCGCCAATAATTGCAACCATTGAAGCGCTATGATGCGGAGCCCGAAACGGCCGAAAATCAATAAAAGACATATCTCCAAGCATACCGGCTGCGCTGTAAATTTTTGTTATTTCAATCGCTTCTTCAATCGAAGGAAGTGGCAAAATTGAAACATAAGCCTGAGCCAACATGGTTTTACCAGCCCCGGGCGGGCCGAACATTAAGATATTGTGCCCTCCCGAAGCCGCTATCATTAACGCTCTTTTAGCATTTTCCTGACCTTTAATTTCAGAAATATCAATAAAATTTTCTAATAAATTATTTTTTGGAAAATCTGTTTCTCTAAATTTTTGAAATGGAATTTTTTCCTTTTCTTCTAGATGACTAATTAAAGAATTCAAATCTAGCACAGGTATAATTTCCAAACCATTAATAACCGCAGCTTCCGAAGCGTTGGCTTTCGGCAAAAATAAAAATTTGAAACCCAGATTTTTGGCAAGTTGGGCGATATTCAAACTGCCATTTATTGGCCGCAAATTGCCGTTTAAAGAAAGCTCGCCGATAAAAATTTTATCTGAAGTATCAAAATTTTTAATTTGTTTAGTGGCAAGCAAATAGCCAACAGCGATTGCCAAATCATACTGGGAGCCGGTCTTTTTTATGTCGGCCGGAGCAAGATTGATGGTGATTTTCCGATTCTCTTTAGTTGGCGGCTTAATGCCGGAATTTTTTAAAGCTGAACTTACCCGCTCTTTAGCTTCGTTTAAAGCTTTGTCGGCTAGCCCGACAATATTAAAAGAATGAAGCCCGACATTAACATCGGTTTCCACCTCAATAAGTTTAGCGCTAATGCCTACAAGTTCGGCGCAATAAACTTTAGAAAAATTTTTCACTCTCTAATTTTATAAAAAAGAGGTTAAAATTTTTATAAAGAAAAAATAAAAGTTTTATAAAATTTTCTTCTTGCAATCTTGGCAAAGTTTTGATTCGGGATCAATCTTAAGAAGATCAAAAGAAATTTCATTGTTACATTCTTCACAAGCGCCGTATTTATTATGTTTTATTTTTTCCAGGGCTGTTTCAATATCCGAAAGCCGATTTTTATAAGTTTGAGCGATGGCAAGTTCATTTCCATATCCCTCAGACTCGTCGGTTTCTTCATCAACATCAACATCGCTGCCAAAATCCGGCACTGCTTTATGTTCTTTGATTTCTTTTAAAATTTTTTCTCTTTCATTTTCAAGCTGATTTTTTAATTGTTCCATTTCATTTTTATTCATCCCTCACCCTTCAAAGATCTATTCTTTGCCATTTTTAAAAAAGCAAAGAATTAATTATTAAAGATAATTTAATTATTATAAATAGATATTAACATTAATTTATATTTTTTTCAAATTTTATTATTTTTAATCTTTGAAGGGTGAGGGATTATTTTATCATTTTTAATGCCAGATAATATGCTAAAAATCCGATTCCAATAATTATTAAAATAATAACAAAAACAGCGCTAATTTTAAAGACCGGAGATCTATTTTCGCTTTCAAGCGTTTTGCCGGGCGCCTGACCGGATACCAAAGTAATATCTCCGCCAGCAGCTCTAATCGCCTCAACATCCGACTTCATTGTGCGGATCTCAACATCTGAAGAAGGATCTATTTTTTTTCCAAAATTTTCAGCCATTTTTAATATAGTAGAAAATATTTTTTAAAATAGCAACTTTAAAAATATTTTTCTCATCTGTCTTTTTCAAATCAAACAAAACAAATTATCTTATTTTTCCAATAAAATCATCTCCTTCTTCCGTGAAAACTTTTATGGACTTCGCGGAGCGCTTTATTGGTTAAATGAGTGTAAATTTGAGTTGTCGTAATGCTGGAATGCCCCAAGAGCTCCTGAACCGCGCGCAAATCCGCTCCGCCGATTAAAAGATCGGTGGCAAATTGATGTCTCAACTGATGCGGAGAAATTTTTCCCATAACGCCGGCTTTGCGAGCGTAAAAACTCACCAACCTTTGGATTGTTCGCGGCAAAATTCGACCGATAATTTTAGAATTTTTCGCCTTAGTCAAACTCACAAACATCGCCTCTTCCGCGTCTGTTCTTTTTGCCAAATAATTTTTTAAAGACTCTTTAGCGCGCTCCGATAAAAAAACAACTCTCAACTTATCTCCTTTGCCGCGCACGGTAATTTCTCCTCTATCAATGTCAAAATATCTGCTTAAGGCGCAAAGTTCTGAAATGCGAAGTCCGGTTGAAAACAAAATTTCCAAAATCGCTTTATCGCGCAAATTTTTTAAATCTCCTCCTTTTGGCGAGCTAAGGAGCCTTTCTAAGTCTTTATATTCAACAATTTCAATTTGGCGCGAAGGAGTTTTGGGGAGTTCAATCATATCCGGCGCTAAAACTTTATATTCATTTTTAATCAAAAATTTCAAGAAATTCCTTAAAGCGATGATGTAATAACTTTGGGTGGTTTTTTTATAATACTCGCCTTTTTCATTTTTGCTGCGCGCCAGAAAAATCCTAAAATCCCTTACTATGTCATTTGTGATATCAATCTCTGATTTTATTTTTGCGAATTTAAAAAACGACTTTAAATAGCGCTCATAATTTTCCCGCGTTTTCGGGGAGCGATTTTTCTCAATTTCCAGATAATTAAGATAATTTTGAAAAAGCTTATTGATGTCAGCCATTTTATAAAATTTTTAATTTCTAATTTCTAATTTTGAATTTTAAATAAATGATTTAATGTTTTAATGTTTTAATTTTAAATTCAAAATTTATTCATTCAAAATTTAATTAAAATTCAGAATTCAAAATTTTAAACCTGATTACTATTAACTCAACGCCATTTCCACCAGCGCTTCTTCATAATCCATTTTACCAGATTTTATTGATACATCGTAATCCGCAAATTTTCTGGTCAAATCAAGAGAATTTGAAGAAAAACTCGCTAAAAAATTAAAAATTTTTGCCGGATCTTCTGTTTCTAATAAAACTTCCAAATTAACAATTTTTTGCGGTAAACTGCGGGAAAAAGCAAAATTGCTCACCTGGCGGAAAAAATCAGCGTTTTGCTCTTTATAGTCAATAATTTCATCAAAATCTTTTACGCTGATTTTTTTACCGAATAAAAACAATTTATCAAGCTCATTTATTAACCCCCATATATTACCTTTAAAAATTTTTACCATAGAAACAATCATTTTATCGTCAATTTCTAAATTTCTGGATTTGGCTTCTTTTTTTATAAATTGTTCAAGCTGGCTACCTGTTAAATTTTCAAATTCCTGAGACAAAACCGGCTTTTCAAGCAAAAAACTGAATTCTTTGATCGGATTTTTATCTTCGCAGATAATTGAAACAAAATTTTTATTTTCTAAATTGTCCTTAAAAAGCTTTATTATTTTCTTACTTTCTCTTTTATTGTCTTTAACAGCGTTTAAAATATTTTCTGCCACAGCCAGCTTTATATTTTCAAAAAGCGTAAGGCTTGAAAAAAAATTATTAAGCTTTGAAAATACTTCTGATTCTTCCTCAAGATCAAAACTCTCAACAGCTAAAAATGGATGTTTTTTTTGATAATCGCCAACTAATTCTTTAATTTTTTGCCGCTTTCTGTAAGAATCCGGCCCGTATAAAAAAATCAACATTTTATTTTTTAAGAGAAGTTCTTACAAATTCCCTGAAAAGCGGATGGGGTTTGAATGGATGCGATTTAAATTCCGGATGAAATTGGCTGGCGACAAAAAACGGATGCTTATTTTTGGGAAGCTCAATTATTTCCATCAAGCGCTTGTCAGGAGAAAAACCGGAAAATATCAGACCGCTTTTTTCAAGCCGCTCGATATAATCGGGGTTCACTTCATAACGATGGCGATGGCGTTCGGATACCAACGGGGATCTATAAGCGCTGTAAGCGATTGTTCCATTTTTAATCGCTGCCGGATAAGATCCCAAACGCATCGTTGCGCCATAATTTTTATTTTCCAAATGCTTTTTCTGTTCAGCTAAAATATCTATTATTGGATGATGGATATCGCTCTCAACCTCAGTGGTATGAGCGCCTTTTAAGCCGGCAACCGAACGAGCAAATTCCACCACCGCCAACTGCATGCCATAACAAATTCCCAAAAAAGAAATTTTTTTCTCGCGCAGATATTTAATCGCGGCGATTTTCCCTTCCACTGCGCGGCTGCCAAATCCCCCGGGAATGATCACTCCGTCGCAATTTGAAAGCTCTTTAAGATTTTTTGGATTTTTTTCGTAATCCTCAGCATCAAGCCAAATAATTTCCGGCTTAACTTTAAAATAATACGCCGCGTGTTTAACAGCCTCAATTATTGAAATGTAAGAATCCGTCAGAATAAATCCGCCGCTTCCAAAATACTTTCCAACAATGCCGATTTTCACGGATTTTTTCGTTGAATTTACCAAATTGGCCAATTGACGCCATTTTTTCAAATCGCGGCTCTTTGGCTTCAATTTTAATTTTCCCAAAATATTTTCGCTTAAATTGTCTTTTTCAAAATTAACCGGCACTTCATAAATATTTTTAACATCCGGAGCGGAAATCACATCTTCTTCGCGAATATTACAATTAAACGCAATTTTGCTTTTTCTTTTTTTATCAAGAGCAATGGCTGATCTTGCCAAAATAATATCCGGCTGAAGCCCGGCGGAATTAAGCGCTCGAACGGCATATTGAGTCGGCTTGGTTTTCATTTCGCTATCATTATTTAAAATCGGCAGATAACTTACCAAGACTAATGAAACGCTGTCTGGATTTTTTAATTTGAGCATTCTGACTGCTTCCAAAAATAAAATATTTTGGTATTCGCCAACCGTGCCGCCGATTTCAATCACCGCAATTTGCGCTTTATTTTTTAAAATTGCCTTATCAATTCTCTCGATCACTTCCAAAGGAATATGCGGCACCACTTCAACGCATTTACCGCCGTATTCCAAATTTCTTTCTTGATTTATCACCGAAAGATAAACGCTGCCAGTTGTCATATAATTATCTTTTGACAATTCGCAGTCTAAAAACCTTTCATAATTGCCCATATCCTGATCGCATTCCGTGCCATCGTTTAAAACGAAAACTTCGCCATGCTCGGTCGGATTCATGGTGCCAGCGTCAATATTAACATAGGGATCTATCTTTAAAGCTGTCACCTCAAAGCCGCGAGATTTCAAAATCCGGCCAATAGAAGCCGCCGCCACTCCCTTGCCGACTCCCGACATTACACCGCCTACAATAAAAATATATTTCATATTTCTAAATATATTCTACAAAGTTTGCGCAAAATTTCAAATGAGAGCTTACAAGCTCACGCGGCGTTTTTTAATTAATTTGAATTTATATTAAAAATATTTTAGAAAATATTTTTTATTTTTATTTTTTTTCCTCTAAATTCAAATTCATCTCCACACTTTTTTTGTAAAAGAATTTGACCAATTGGAGATTCGGGACTTATAAGCACATAATCTTGTTTATTGATTTTTATTGGGCCTAATACTCCAATAGAAATAAAATAAATTTTTTCATTTGTTTCAATTATTGAGCCTATTTGAATTGATTTGTTAATTTTAAGCGGTATCTCATTAATTATTAATAATAAATTTTGAGTATCAAAAAGTTGTTTTTTATAAGCATCTCTTCGCATTTGGGCTTCTTCTTTAAAAGTATCATATCGGGATTCCATTCTGCCCTTATGAGAAGCTGATTCTTTCTGCTCATCATCAATGATTTTATTTAAAAAGTCTATCTTTTTTTTCAGCTCTATTTTAGCAAATTCAATTATTTTCTTTTTGATTTCAATTTTATCCATTTTAACTTATTTGACATTTTGGGCAAAAATGAGTTGATCTTCCAAATAATTTTACTCGCTTAATTAAATTCCCGCAATGTTCGCACGGTTCACCTTCCCGTTGATATGCTTTTCTAATATTTCCGTATCCTCCGACTTTTCCTGATGTGTCGCGATAATCGCTTATAGAAGTTCCGCGAAGCTTTACTGATTTTTTTAAAACGCTTTTCATTGTTGAATAAATTTTTTTAAGTTCAACATCTCTTAATTTATTGGCCGGCTTAAAAGGATAAATCTTGGCAAACCACAAAATCTCGTCAGCATAAATATTGCCAATGCCAGCAATTATATTCTGATCCATTAAAACTTGCTTTATTCTCCCCTTTTTCGGCCTTATCAATTTTATAAATTCTACAAACTTAAAACTTTTATCTAACGGCTCGGGTCCGAGATTTTTAATTTCAGGCAAATTTTCAATTTCTTCTTTCTTGCCGAAAATCACTTTAGCGAATTTTCTTAAATCTGAAAGTCCTAATTGCCAGCCGTCGTCAAAATAAAAAATCAAATGAATGTAATTATTAACCCTTTCATTAAATAACCCGCCAATCAATGAAACAACTTTATTATTTTTAATTTGCCACTTGCCAACCAATAAATGGCCAGTGAGCTTTTGGTGAATAAGCAATAAATGATTATCCGATAAATAAATCAGAATATTTTTCCCGCGGCGTTTAACATTTTCAATTTTTAATCCCTTAATTTGTTTTTCAAAATCTTTCGGCTTCATTCGCCGGCTGACGAATTTAATTATTTTTGGCGCGTCAAACCAAACACCAATAATTTTTCGGCCAATAATTTTTTTATTTAAATCTCTTACGATTGTTTGGACCTCCGGAAGCTCAGGCATATTAAAATATTACATTTTGATTATAAAAATGAAAAGGAGCGGTTTAGCCGCTCCCAATAGATTATCCGTTAAGGCAAAATCTCATTGGAGACTTTACCCACTTTTCAAAGTTTATTTCTGGGTAATTCGGTCTCTCGGCTAAGATTCCGAGAAAATAAACATTATTTATATTATCTATATTAGATTTCTCAATGCCAGAGGAAATCATCCACTCCTTCCAACACCTTTTAAAATATCCAGCAGCTTTCCCAATCTGGCTAAAACCGCGTCTTCTATGAAAATATCCTACTTTTACTTCAATCGCCACTATATAAATAGAATTCCTTTCCCGGCAAACAGCCAAAATATCAATAACACTTCCGCGATTTTTAGTAGCATAAAAATTAGGAAGATGCGGCTCTTTTACCTTCAAAACAATCTCTCCGTTTTTATACGGAAAATGATTTCCCAACAACTGAGGATTTTCAAATATCCTGTCAACAATGCTATCGTGAAAATCATGCTTATCTTCCTGCCCAATCTTACTGTGCGGTCTAGACCATCTTTTATGGATAGATCTCTCCCCCATACCTTTTACCTCCTTTCGTCAACATTTGTTAATAACTACTTTTCTAAAACGCGCAGAGTTATTGGAAAATTTTCTAAATCCAGGCGTCCAGCTGACAAAAATTCCTTTTTCCGTTGAGCGCGCAACAGGAATCCCTCCATTTGATAAATACGAACCGCCGCAAATCGTTGCCACTTTTTCATCAGACAAGCTTCCGAATTCCTTATAATGCCTTAGTATTAGAAGAAAAAATTCAGGGAGAGTGATATCGGAAATCATTAAAGTTTCTCCAACATCACAACCGCAAATTCCGCAACTACAATGTATATTTTGCTTACGGATTCTTGCAGCATATGGCAAGCGCGGTCTTGATGATGAAATCACCCTGTCAAAATTCGCCCCCATCAAATCAACCGAAGTGTCACAACCAAATACTTCACGCGCTTTTTCATAAAGTCTTTGGCAAGTTATATCACCAGGCATAACAATCGCATCGGAAAACTCTTCGAGATATTCGGGAATCTTAACGCTTGAAATATCTCCATTGAAACATCCGAAAAAAGTTCTGATAACTGATCCCCATTCTTCAATTATATTCTCACCGCTTTTTATCGGGTTCTTCCCTACTTCCACGACGCGCCTCCTTTCGCCATTTTGCATATTTAATTTTTAAAGAACTCCTTAAATTACTAATTATAGAATACGCCTTTTAAAAATTTCAGTCAATTTTATTTGTTATTATTTTATTTGTTATGTAAAATACTATTTATGAAAATCTTGCTTTTAATAGACGCCAATGCTTTAATTCACCGCTGTTTTCACGCTCTGCCGCCTTTTATTACCAAAGACGGAAAGCCCAGCGGAGCGCTTTATGGCCTTTCAAGCATTTTAATAAAAATTCTCCACCCCAATAAAAAAACAGATGTTGACGGGATCAATGGAAACATGCCCGATTATATCGCCGCTTTTTTTGACAGACCGGAGCCGACTTTCAGAAAAGAAATGTATGAGGAATATAAAATCCACCGCCCCAAAGCGCCGGATGAATTAGTCTCTCAAATTATTGAAGCTCATAATATTTTTAAAGCTTTTGGCATAAAAACTTATGAAATTCCCGGATTTGAAGGAGATGATTTAATCGGCACCGCTGCTGAAAAATTTAAAAATGAACCTGATTTAAAAATAATAATTTTAACCGGCGATGCCGATGCTCTCCAGCTTGTTGAAAATAATAAAATAGTTGTTGAAACTTTTAAAAAAGGCATCAGCGACACAATAATTTACAACGAAGATGAAGTAAAAAATAAATATGGGATTCTTCCAGGCCAATTGATAGATTATAAGGGCTTGGTTGGCGACGCCTCGGATAACATCAAAGGAGTTAGCGGCATTGGCCCGAAAACCGCCGGCCAAATTCTTCAAAAATACGGCACGATAGAAAACTTTTTAGAAAAAGGGGGCGCTGAAAAACAATATGCGAAAATTTTCGAAAACCAAGAAATCGCGCTTTTTTCAAAAAAACTCGCCACCATTCGACGCGACGCTCCGCTTGAGATAAATAATCTTGAAGAATTGGCTTATGCCGAATTTAATAAAGAAAAATTAACAGCTTATTTTGAAAATTTCGGATTTAAAAGCCTAATAAACAGAATTTAAATCGGCTTTATTACAATATATCTTTCCTTTCCCTCTCCGACGCTGTCGGTTTTAATATCTGGATGCTTTGAAAGTTCAGTGTGGACTAATCGCCTTTCATAGGCGTTCATTGCCGGAAGCGGCATTTCTTTTTTCTCAACAACCGCTCTTCTGGCTGTGGCGCGCGCCAAATCTAAAATCAAGCCTTCGCGTTTTTTGCGATAATTATTAACATCTATAAAAATAGATTCAATCCCATTTTTTTGAGCCATTAATTTCAAAACGCACTCAAAATTATTTACCATATTGGGCAAATTTTTTTCAGATATTAAATCATCGTTTATAAAAATAGAAAACCTGCCATTTTCAGCGGATTGATTCACGGAAAAATCTCCAAAACCCATCATCTCAATTAATTGTTTAATTTTTTGTTCAAAATTTTCCATATCATTTATTATGCAACTTTTTGTCCATTTCAATCAACTTTTTTTCATCGGCATTTCTTAATTGCTTATTAATCCATATTTGTTGAATAACTGAAAAAAAAGACGTTGTCAACCAATAAAGTCCAACCGCCGAAGGTAAATATCCCAAAAACGCGATTGTCAAAATCGGGCCGATAAAAACCATTTGCTTGCCCATTATTTCAGCTGTCGAAAGTTCTTCTCCCTTTTTAGCGCTTTGAGTTTTTGGCAAAGCCAATTTTCCTTGA
Source organism: Candidatus Wolfebacteria bacterium (assembly GCA_016214005.1). Lineage (GTDB taxonomy): Bacteria > Patescibacteriota > Minisyncoccia > UBA6257 > UBA9933 > JACRPK01. Next base: position 26,343 of record JACRPK010000022.1, on the reverse strand, counting down.
AAATATTGCGCTAAGGCCGCCAAAATCACAATCGCTAAATTACTTTTTCCCAGATCAATTGATCCAAGAAAAAAATAATTAATATCCGGAATTTCTTTGATACCATTCAAAAAAACCCAATAAAGAGCGATCAAAACCGGAAGTTGTATCAAGATAATCAAAAATTGAGAAAGCGGGTTTACTCTGTGCTCTCGATATAAATCCATCATCGCTTTGGCTTGTTTTTCTCTGTCATCTTTGTGGGTTTTTTGAATTTCTTTGATTTTCGGCGCCAAACGTTGCATTATCGCCGCGTCTTTAGCGCCTTTATAAAATAAAGGCAACAAAATAATCCTAATTAAAATCGTTAAAGTAATAATGGCTATCCCCAAATCATGACCGGGAATATTATCGCGCAAAAAAATCAAAGCGCTAAATAGCGGTTGATAAAAAAAATCGTTGAAAATTTCTTTAATCATATTAATAATCGTTTCAAATTAGTTTCAAGTTCTGTTTTTTCCAATTGTCCGGCAGCCGGCAAAACCGTTATCGCCGCATCTTTTCCTCCGATTTCATGCAATTTATTCAACCGGATAAAATTAAAAATAATTCTCTTAATTTTATTCCGCCGAACAGCTGATTTAGAAACTTTTTTGCTGATAATCACGCCAAACCGGCTAAAACCAAGATTATTGGAAGAAGATTTAATAATAAAAAATTCGCTTTTTCGGCTAAAAATTTTTTTATTTCTGTCATTAAGCCAATTCTGGATTTGAAGCCGAAATTTTTTAGCCAACATAAGACCTTAATAAATTATTAAGCGGTAAGTTTTTTCCTTCCCTTCGCTCTTCTTCTGCGCACAACATTTCTGCCGCCCGGCTTGCGCATCCTTTTCAAAAATCCGTGCGTCCTTCGCCTTTTTCTTTTTTTAGGATTATAAGTTAACGACATTTTTAAAAGATAACAAAAAATAATTTAAAAAACAAGGGAATTATTCCACCGTAACGCTTTTTGCCAAATTGCGAGGCTTATCAACATCATGCTTATTAAAAACAGCGCAATAATAAGCGAAAAGCTGGAGCGGAACAACTGATAAAATAGGCGTGAGCATTTCCAGCGTTTTTGGAATAGAAATAACGTCTTTGGTTATTTTTTGAATTTTTTTATCACCTTCGGTCGCAATCACCAAAATTTTTCCATTTCGCGCTTTAATTTCTTCCAGATTAGAAAGCATTTTTTCATAAACGCTATCTATCGGCGCAATGCCAAAAGTTATGAAATTTTTATCAATCATTGCTATCGGCCCATGCTTCATCTCTCCTGCGCCATAACCTTCGGCATGAATATAAGAAATTTCTTTAAGTTTCAAAGCTCCTTCCATGGCAATTGGATAATTATATTTCCTTCCCAAAAAGAAAAAATCTTTTGATTTATAATATTTTTTAGCTAATTTTTTAATTTTCGGCGCTTGACGTAAAATTTTTTCAACCCAAATAGGCAATCTTTCCAATTCCTTGATAATTCTTTGACCCATTACCAAAGACATCTGTCTCTGTCTTCCCAAAAACAAAGTAAGTAAAACTAAAATTTCTAATTGAGATGTAAATGCCTTAGTTGAAGCTACGCCTATTTCAGGTCCAACATGATTATACACTCCGGCATCGGTTTTTCTGGCAATTGACGAACCAACCGAATTAACAATTCCCAGAGTTAAAATTCCTTTTCTTTTGGCCTCTTCAACAGCCGCCAAAGTATCAGCGGTTTCACCTGACTGGGAAATGCAAAGCAAGGCGGTGTTTTCCCCGAAAATCGGCTTACGATAACGAAATTCCGAAGCGAACTCAACTTCCGTCGGCAATCCAACATATTCTTCAAGCATATATTCACCGACCAATCCAGCCAAATAAGCGCTGCCGCAGCCAACGATAATCAATCTGTCTATTTCCCTTAATTTATTTTCAATAATTTCCAAACCGCCCAATTTTGCCCATCCTTCTTTTTTAATTAACCGGCCAATTACTGAATTTCTTAAAGTTTTTGGCTGTTCAAAAATTTCTTTAAGCATAAAGTGTTGATATTTACCTTTGTCCGCATTATTAAAATCTTCATTAAAAATTTCCGATTTTTTTGATATTATTTCTTGGTCCAGATTGGTAAAATTTATTTTATCATTGCCAATAACCGCAATTTCTCCATCGTTTAAATGAATTATTTGCTTGGTATAAGCTAAAATCGCCGAAGCATCGGAGGCAATGATAAATTCATTTTCTCCCAAACCGACCAAAAGCGGAGAAGATTTTTTGGCAATAACAATTTTATTCGGATCTTTTTTTGAAATTACCGCCAAACCATAAGCGCCTTTAATATTTTTTAAAGCTTTCGCCACTGCATTCTCCAAATTCCCTTCAAAAAATTTTTCAATCAAATGCGCGACAACCTCCGTGTCTGTTTGAGAAATAAATTTATGACCTTCTTTAATCAACTTTTCTTTAAGATCAGAATAATTTTCAATAATCCCGTTATGAACCAAAAAAATATTTTTTTGGCAATCAAAATGAGGATGAGCGTTTAATTCATTGACGATTCCATGGGTTGCCCAGCGCGTATGAGCAATGCCGCACAGTCCGCCAATAACCATTTGCCCATTAATTGATTTTTCAAGATTTTCAATTTTCCCGATTTTTTTAATAGTTTTTACATTGCCATTTTTATCAATAACACTTATGCCGGCGCTGTCATAACCGCGATATTCCAATCTCTTTAATCCCTCAATCAAAATAGGCGCCGCGTTATTTTTGCCAATATATCCAATTATTCCACACATAAAATTTTATTTTTTTATTTCTATTCTAAATTCAAATTCATCTATTTTTAGAAATTCCCCATTAACAGATTTTATTTTTATTTCTTTCACGCCAACATTTTTTTTAAGTTCGGGTTCAAATTTATTTATCAATTTTTCGCCAGCCGCATTTGTTTGAATTTCTAAAATAATTTTTTGCTCCGGCAAAAACCCGGATTTTTTGCGTAAATCTTGAATAGCGCGAGTTAATTCGCGCAATTGGCCCTCTTCTTTTAATTCCGGCGTGATTTTAATATCTAATTCAACTTCATCGGCAATATTTTTATCAAAAATAATTTCTTTTACATTAATTTCATCTTTTATTAATTCCAATAATTCTTTATTATTTCTTAATTCAAAATTTTTAATTATTAATTCTGACAAAGGCTGCCTGACTTTTATCCCCGCTTTCTGCCGCGCCTCAAGCCCAAGCGAGCAAATTTTTCTGATTTCCACCATAGCTTCAATCAATTTTTTATCAATTGCTTTTTTATCAATTTTGGGGAAATTTTCCAAATGAACGGAATTTTTATTGCCTAAATTTTGATAAATTTTTTCCGCCATAAACGGCGCAAAGGGCGCGATGACTTTTGAAAATTCCTCCAAGACAAATTTCGTCGTTTCAATGGCAACTTTTTTATCATTTCCTTCGGTTTTAAATCTTTCCCGCGATCTGCGGATATACCAAGTTGATAAATCTTCAACAAAATCGCCGATTGGCCGCGCTGCCCTATCAAGTTTATATTCATCCATTGACTTTGAAATTTCAGCAATTAATTGATTAAGTCGCGCCAAAATCCACTTATCTAAAATATTTTTTGAATTTTTGATCTTAAATTTTGAAATTTTAATCTTTTCGCCATACATTTCATAAAATTGATATGAATTCCAAAGCCTCATAATGACTTTTTTATAAATTTCATCAACTCCGGCCTCTGAAAAATTAAGATTTTCCGCAGCCACCACCGGAGATGACAGAATATAAAGCCGCAAAGCGTCAGCGCCATATTTATCAATAATATGTATCGGATCGGGATAATTTTTCAATTTCTTTGACATTTTTTTTCCGTCTTCGGCCAAAACAATGCCATTAACAATCGCATTGCTAAAAGCCCGCGAATTTTTTATGGCCGCAGCAATGCAATGCAAATAATAAAACCACGCCCGCGTCTGATCTAATCCTTCGGCAATAAATTCAGCCGGAAAATTTTTTTCAAATTCTTTTTTATTTTCAAAAGGATAATGCGCCTGAGCGTAAGGCATTGAACCGGAATCAAACCATGTATCTAAAACATCTGAAATCCGCTTCATTTTTCCTCCGCACTCGCAGTCAAATTTAATTTCATCAATATAGGGACGATGTAAATCAAGCTCATAATTATTATTATGCGGCAACGGCGCAAAATTAAGATTTAAAATTTCTCCGGTTTTTATAAAATCATTGTGTCCTTCTTTCATCCCCGTTGCTTCTTTTAAATTAAATCCCTTAGCTCCGGCGAATAAACACCAAATCGGATATTCATGGCTGAGTATTAAAATATTTTTATCGGAATATTTGCCTTCAATTTCATATAAAAATTCCGTGATTCTATTTTTAAGTTCTGTTAAATTTTCGCCCTCCGGCGGAATTTTATAAAATTTTTCTTCAAGCGAAGAAAAATAATCATGATAATCCTGCGATTTTTTATTATTAAATATTCCCGTGTTCACTTCTCTCAAACGCTTGTCAAAAATAATCTTTGATTTAGCAAAGCCGATATTTTCAGTGATTATTTCCGCTGTTTCTTTTATCCGCAAAAAATCAGAAGCGAAAATTAAATCAATGTTTTCTTTTTTTAATCCTTTTTTTAATTTTTGAGCCGCAACCAAAACCTGTTTTTTCCCCTTCTGAGTCAAATGAAAATGATTATTTTCTATATTTGAATTAATAATATCTTTAACATTCTGCTCGGCCTCGCCGTGGCGCATTATAAAATACTTATTGCCGGATTTTTTAACGCTTTTTTTAATGTCATCAACAGAACCGATAACTTTTATCGCCTTGCAATTTGCGCATTTCCAAATCGGCATTGCCGATGCCCAATATCTTTGTCTGGAAATTGACCAATCCCGCGCTCCTTCCAGCCATTTGCCGAATCTGCCTTCTTTAATATGCTCAGGCGACCAATTTATGCCTTTTGCCAATTTAATAGCCTTATCTTTGGTTTTCAAAATATTCACAAACCACGAAGAAGTGGCGTAATTAATAAGCGGCGTGTCGCAACGCCAACAATGCGGATAGCTATGTTCGTATTTTTTTGAATCAAAAATCTTTCCTTGATCTTCTAAAAATTTTACTATTTGCAAATCTGTTTCTCTTATTTCTTCGGGCTTATTTTTAGCCCTCGGTTTAAGATCAACACCGCTAAAATCTTTCACTTCCGGCTTGATAATTCCGTCCATGCCAACATGCTGAATAAACGGCAAATTATATTTCTCCATCAATTTAAAATCATCTTCGCCAAACGCCGGCGCGATATGAACAATCCCTGTGCCGTCTTCTATTGTAACAAAATCTCCGGCGTAAATTTGCCATCCCTGCTCACGATTTTTTAATTCGCCAGCTAACGAATTATCTTTTGAATAATAATCAAAAAGCGGTTCATAAAATTTCCCAATAAGTTCTACTCCATAAACCGGTCCTTTAGAAATAGTTCCTAATATTTTAGCCACTGGCGAATCCTTGGCAAAAATTATTTCATCTCCATCTTTTTCTGAAAATGAATATTGAATATTTTTTCCAACAGCTAAGGCCACATTGCCCGGCAAAGTCCACGGCGTTGTTGTCCATGCTAATAAATATGTTCTATTACCAGACATCCAATTGCCAATTGCTTGATTTGGCTTTAATTTAAATTTAACTATTGCAGACAAATCTTTAATATTTTTATACCCTTCGCTCACTTCTTGCTGAGAAAGCGTTGTTTCACATCGCGGGCAAACATGCATTGAACGATAATTTTCATAAATCAAATTTTTGTCCCAAAGTTCTTTAAAAACCCACCAAACAGACTCCATAAAAGACGCATCCATTGTTTTATAGCTGTTTTCCATATCAACCCATCTGCCCAGGCGGTCAATAACTTTTTTCCATTCATCAACATAACCGAAAATTTTTGAACGGCAAAATTCATTAAATTTCCCGATCCCCATTTCTTCAATTTCTTTTTTACGTTTTATATTAAGTTCTTTTTCGGCAATATTTTCAATCGGCAATCCGTGACAATCCCAGCCCCAGCGGCGTTTTACGCGATAACCTTTCATTGTCCAATATCTGGGCACCGCGTCTTTCATAACACTGGCAACAATATGGCCGTAATGAGGCGTTCCGGTGGCAAATGGCGGACCGTCAAAAAAAACATAATCGTCTTTTGGTTTTTTACCAGCCGGCTTTTCAACAGATTTCTCAAAAATTCTGTTTTTCTTCCAAAATTCCGAAACCTCTTTTTCTAATTCATTAATGCTAAATTTTTTATTTTCTGCCATTTTATTATATTAGCAAGATAGCTTATTGAGTTCAAATAAAACAATATGAAAATAAGGATCCGATATTATCGAATCCCTATAAGTATAAATGCGCTGCCAATTATTTTACCAACTCCACCACCCAATCAATTTCTTGCGGAGAATCTTTAACAACCAATCCTGTCTTGTCTTCCGAAGGCAAAAAATCGCGGCCAACAACTTTTCCGTCTTTCATCCAAACTAAATCTAAATCTAAATACGTGTTTTTATTCCAAAAAGAAATTTTCTGCGGCCAATCAAAATAAAAAATCATTCCATCTGATCCTTTTAACTCTTTAATTCCAGAAAGCCCGCGCGTTCTTTCCATAGTCGTGCGAGCGGTAAATAATGTATAATCCCGACCGTCAATATTTAAAACAATTTTTTCGGAATTATCAGTAAATTGAGTCTTGCCGATAAACAAAAAAACTAAACCGGCAAAAATTCCTAAAATAACCAATAAGATTCGGCGAATTTTAAATTTCATATTTAAATTATTTTTTCGGATTAATCGGCAGAAAGATATAAAAAATTGTTCCTTTGTTTTCTTCTGATTTAAACCAAATCCTGCCTTTTAATAATCTAATATATTCACGGCTTAAGTAAAGCCCCAAACCGGCTCCGACAATATCCGAAGGCACATTATAGGCCCTAAAAAACTTGGTAAATACCAAAGTTTGCTGATTCTCCGGAATGCCGACGCCAAAATCATGGACTTCAATCAAAATGCCGTCATGCTCAAAAATAACATTAATTCTCACTTCTGCGCCCTTGCCGAAATTAATCGCATTATTAACAATTTCCAAAAGCGCTTTTTTGAAAATTTCCGAATCGGTTTCAATACTCACCGCCATCGGTATCGGCGAAACAACGATTTTAATTTCTTTATTCAATGAACTTCCTTTTGTTTTTTTAATAATTTCGTCCATCAATTCGGCAAGTTTAGTTTCTTGAAATTTGGGAATAATCATTTTCTGGTCAACTTCGGAAACTTCGATAAGCTCAACCGCCGCTTTGTGGGCTTTTTTTAGAGAAAGATAAGCGATATTAAGGTCGTTTTTTATTTCGTCAATATTTTTTTCCTCTAAAGCGTTTTCAATGTTCCAAAGAGCCACATTTATCGGGGTTCTCATTTGATGAGAAGCGTAAGCGAAATCCGAATGCAAAGCCCGAGATTCTTTTTCGTTGGTCAAATCGCGAAAAATTATAATAACGCCGGAAATATTGTTTTTTAAATCAAACATCGGAGAAGCCGAATCGCCGACCGGAATTTCTCTGCCGTCTTTTGTTATCAAAACCATTCCTTCGGCCATGGGAAACGGCCGGCCATAAAGCATAGCTTCTTCAATAAAAACAACGTCTTCTTTTCTGTCTCGTTCGCGGATAAATTTAACAATATCCCGAAATGACTTACCTATTGCTTCTTTTTCCGACCAGCCAGTGATTTGACTGGCTGTTTTATTCCACAAAATAATATTCCAATATCTGTCTATGGCAACAATGACATCGCCGATGCTGCTTAAAAAAATCTTTTCTTTTTTTCGAGCATAATTTAAGCTATTTAAAATCTGCACCACAAAAAATGCCACCGATGAATTAAAAACAAAAATAAACAGATAGAAAAAGCTATCGCTTAAAATATGATCTGTCCTTTCAGAAAACGCTTATTTTTCCGGCTGTTCAACTAATGCCCCAAAACCATAAGGGGGAATATTATCATAAGCCACAAGCGCATTCTCTTTGCTTTGATTATTAAAAATTTTTATTCCGCTATTTCCTTTTAAAATTTCTTTAATTGCCGGCAAGTCATTAAAATTAACAATGTTGTCTCGAATGTCAATTTTAGGATGCGCAATAATTTGCCCGTATCTGTCAACAAAATAAACAAAGCCCGAAGGCCCGACTTCTATTTCTTTTGACCATCTTAAAAAAATATCAAGATTTATTTGCAAAACTAAAATTCCGACCGGCTTATTATTTTCATTTTTAATCGGAAATGCTATCGCCATCACGTTAATTTGCGGCTGAGCTGTTCTTTTATAAACTTCTGAAACATAAATTTCCCAATTTTTGCTTGCGCCCTGATACCAATCGCGATGAGCAAAACTTTTACCGATATTCCCAGGGGAATTAGGAGTTCTTTCAAGCATTGTGCCGTTAATATCAGCTATAAAAATGCTGTCAATAAAAGAAAAATCTTTAATAACCATTTTAAAAGATTCATCTAGTCCTGCCATATCGCCGATTTTTAAAGCAGTTATTACCGAGCTTCTCAAGGCTAAAGACTGGCCGATATTAACCATATGATCAAGCCTTTCTTTGACAATTGCCGCAGAAAGATTGGCTATTGATTTATGCCTTGAAAAAACTTCCTCAGTGAGCTCTTTATAATCCGCTATGGCGCTATAAACCGCAAGAAAAATAACCGGACAAGTTAAAATAAAAATTATTAAAAGATTAATTAAAATCTCTCTTTTCCGCGAAAGATTGAGAAAATACTTATCAATGATTGATAAAATAAATTTTTTAAACATTTGGCAATAATATTAAAATTATCGCTTAAAGAGTTAAAAAATAAATAAATTTTTTATCAATTTTTGATAAAGAGCAATTTGCTGTTTTTTACATTTTCTTTGGCAAATTTATTCCCAAAAGACTAAATAAATTCTTAAAAATTATTTGAGTTGCCTTAATAAGCTCCATGCGAGCTAAAACCAAATCGTTTTGAACGCCGATTATTCTTTCTTTTTCATAAAAATTATGAAATTGCCTCGCCAAATCTAGCGAATATCTGGCTAAAATCTGCGGATTGCGGCTTTGGGCCGAGCTTTCAATAGCTTCCGGAAAACACACCAACAATCGCATCAAATCCAAATCTTCTTTAGTATTCAACAAACCTAAATCAACTCTTGATGCTTGATGTTTAATATTTGATAATTTTTTAATAATGCTATTAACGCGCACTGCGGCATATTGAACATAATAAACCGGATTTTTCATTGAACGCTCCCTTGCCAGATCAATATCAAAATCCATATGAGTATCAGCTGAATGAACCAAAAAGAAAAATCGAGCGGCATCAGCTCCGACCTCCTTGATCAATTCTTCAAAAGTAATAAATTCTCCTCTTCGTTTTGACATTTTCACTTCTTCGCCGCCTTTTACCAACCTCATCGCCTGAGTGATTATAATTTGCAGATTTTTCAGCCCCAAAATTTCCGCTGCCGCTTTGGCGCGCCTGACATAGCCGTGGTGATCCGGCCCCAAAATCATTATTTTATTTTTAAATCCCCTCGTTTTGGTTTCTAAAAAATGACCGCTATCCGCCAAAAAATAAGTTGGGAAGCCGTCTTTGGTGATTAAAACCCTGTCTTTTTCATCGCCAAATTTTGTCGTTTGAAGCCACAAGGCTCCGTCTTTTTCATAGGTCAGCTTTTTTGATTTGAAAATTTTTAAAGCTTTTTTAATAAAACTTTTTTGATGAATATCTTTTTCTTCCGAAGTGAATCTATCAAATTTTATGCCCGATTTTTTTTGAACAGCTTGTTTTATATTTTTCAAAAAATCTTTAGCAGCCGCTTGACCGAGCTTCAAAGAATTATTTTTATATTTTTTAATAATTGCCGAATTTTTCTTTGCCCAATTTTTAACATAACTTCCTTTATAAAAATTTTCTTCAGAATCTATAATTCCGGCATTGGCCAAAATTGATTTTCCCAAAGTTAAAATTTGGTTGCCTGTGTCATTGACATAATATTCCCGCTCAACTTTATATCCGCAAAATTCTAAAATATTGCTCAAGACGTCGCCGAAAAACCCTCCTCTGCCATTGGCAAGTGTTAATGGACCGGTTGGATTAGCGGAAATAAATTCAACCTGAATTTTCTCTTTTTTCTTATTTTCAGCGCCATATTTTTCTTTTTTCTTTAAAATTTCTTTCAATTCGCTTTGCAAAACTTTTTTTGAAATCCAAAAATTTATAAATCCGGGTTTTGCAACTTCAATTTTTTGAAAAAAATCTTTTGCTATCACCAGTGATAGCGCGTTTTTAATCTCTTCCGCTATCAACATCGGACTCTGTTGACTCAATTTCGCTAATTTCAAAGCGACATTTGTTGAATAATGGCCGAAATCATCTTTTTCAGGAATAAAAACTTCCATCTCAAAATCTTTTATTTTAACGGCTTTTTTAAGATAAACCGCTATTTTTCTTTTAATCATAAAAAAATTAAGAACACATTCCCCAGCCGCAAGCCGGACATTTAATGCAACCTTCTTGTTTTACCAAAGGCGCGCTGCAAGACGGACATTTTTTAACACCGCCATTTAAATTATTAAAATTATTTTGAGATTCATTTTTTGATTCTTGGGCCGGCGATAAATTCATTGAACCTATACCCGCGCTGGCTCCGGCTTCGGAATAAACCGCCATTCCTTTGGCTTTTTCATCTTTGATAATCGCGAGCTTTGAAGTTTCGTGATGTTTCTTTTTTGTGCTACCGCCGATTAAAACCTGCTGGGTCAAAGATTTATCGCGATAAACAGTTACTCCTTTACAGCCCAATTCATAAGCCATTAAATAAGCTTTTTTAATGTCATCAACTGTGGCATCGCTCGGGAAATTATTAGTTTTAGAAATTGAAGAATCAACCCATTTCTGAAAAGCTGCCAAAACCTTAATATGATCAATGGGCGAAATATCCATAGCAGTTGAAAAAATCTTTTTCAAACGCTCGGGAATATAAGGAATATTTTTTACGCTACCATTTAAAACCGCCGTGTCTTTGATAAGATCTTCGTCCATCAAACCTTCTTTTCTCATTTTTTCTTCAAACACCGGATCAACATAATAAAAATTGCCAATGGCTACGCTTTTTTCAAAAACCAAACTGAAAATAGGCTCAATGCCGCTTGAAGTGCCGGCAATCATAGAAATTGAACCTGTCGGCGCGATGACAGTTGTAAAGCTATTTCTAATTCCGTATTTTTTGATTTTTTTGATAATATCATTCCAATCAAAATCCCATGATTTTTTATCTTTAAATCCGGAAAAAGGAAGTTTGCCTTCTTTATAAAACGATTTATCAAAATAGGGCATTTTACCTCTTTCCTTGGATAATTCCATTGAAGCGATTTTCGAATGATAATTTATAAATTGCATCAAGCGCTCCATAAATTCCAAACATTGCTTTGAGGCGTAAGGAATCTCCAACTCAAAAAGCAAATCTCCGACTCCCATCACACCCAATCCGAGCTTTCTGGTATTTAAACTCATTTCTTCAATTTCTTTAAGCGGATATTTATTAATGTCAACGACATTATCCAAAAACTTAGTCGCCAAAATCACGTCGCGACCAAGGCTATCCCAATCAAAACTCGGTTTTTTGCCGCCGTTTTTTTTAACATATTCCCAAACATTAATAGAACCCAAATTGCAGCTCTCAAAAGGATAGAGCAAAACTTCGCCGCAGGGATTGGTGCATTCAATCGGCCCTAAAGATTTGGCAAAAGGATTGTATTCATTAATGCGATCGTAAAAAACTATGCCCGGCTCGGCTGATTCCCAAACCTGATAAGCGATTATATTGAATAATTGTTGAGCGTCTATTTCTTTAACGACTTTCCCATTGCGCGGATTTATTAATTTATATGGCTTATTTTCTTTAATGGCCTGCCAAAATTCCGGCTTCATCATTATAGAAATGTTAAAATTTCTTAATGCCTTATTGCCTTCTTTAGCTTTAACGAATTCCTCAATATCCGGATGGTCAGAATTCAGAATCCCCATATTGGCTCCCCGCCTGATGCCGCCTTGCTTAACTACCTCGGTCATCTTATCAAACATAGACATAAAACTTATCGGACCCGAAGATTCACCACCGGTAGTTTTTACAAAATCTCCACTTGGCCGCAAATGAGAAAAATTATACCCCACGCCGCCGCCGGATTTAAAAATAGTTGCCGCGGCTTTTAAAGTAGCCATAATTGAATCAATAGAATCTTCAACGCCAAGCACAAAACACGCGCTACCCATACCAAAATAATTGCCGAAATTCGCTAAAGCCGGAGTATTGGGCATAAAATGGCGGCTCACCATTAAATTATAATATGAAGTAATTTCAACTTCATATTTGTCAAAATAGCCTTTTTTAAGCAAATCTAAAAATGATTGCCAAGAAACTTTAATTTTCCTTTGATTAGAAAGCCTGTCAAAAAGCCTTTTTACGCCTTCCAAATGAAATTGATTGAGTTTATATTTGCCAATGAAAAATTTTCCGGCAAATTTAAAATTATCAAAATCTTCAAAACGATGTTCTTTAGCGCCGCCGCCTTTTTTATAAATTTTTTGATCATAAAATAAAGAAGGAATAGTCGTATGAATAGCCACTCTTTCAAAAAGCTGCTTCGGCGATTCGCTGATTTTCCCATCTTCATCTTTTCTTAAATAGCGCGAAGCCAAAACTCTCAAAGCGTTAATATCAAATTTTTTATCAACCTCGTCGATTTCCGATTTATTTAAAATTTGCTCTTTTTCTTGCCGGATTTCAGCGCGGTGCTGGCGGTATAAAATATAAGACTTTGCCATTCGAGCATGACCTGTTTCAATTAAAATTTTTTCAACGGCATTCTGGGTTTCTTCAACCGACGGAACAGCGCCTTTTGGAGTTTTTTTATTAAGCCGCTTAAAAACTTCATTTGCCAACTCTCCGGCCAATTGCCAATTCGGATCGCCAATCGCAATTGATGTTTTATAAATAGCGTTGGTAATTTTTTCTATTTTAAACGGAACCAGCTGGCCGTTTCTTTTTTGAATAAATTTAAACATGCTTTTATTTTTTCTTTTTCCTTAAAAATGTCGGAATATCCCAAATATCTTCTTTATTCGCAAATTCTTCTTTTCTAACATCTTGCTGTTTTGGCTTGACGCTAAAATCTAGAGCAGTTTCTTTCTGAATGTTTTCGTTTTTCTTTTCAACGCCGTCTATAACAAAAAGATTGGGCAAAGATAAATTTTTCGAATCTTTTCTGATCTCGCCGTTAAAATCCGAAGCGATTAAAGTTATTTTAATTTCTCCTTTTTTGAGTTTTCGGCCGCTGTAAGCGCCGAAAATAATTTTTGCGGAAGAATGCGCCCGCTCGGAAATCATTTTAGCGATTTCATTAACCTCGTTCATTTTCAAATCGCGGCTTCCGGAAACGCTGAAAAGCACCCTTTTGGCGCCGTCAATTGAAAGTTCCAAAAGCGGCGAATTAACAGCCGAATTAGCGGCTGAAATCGCCCGCTCGGCTCCGCATGAAGAACCGATGCCGATAACAGCTGATCCGGCATTTTGAATTATCGCCTTAATATCGGCGAAATCAATATTGATAATTCCCGGAGACGCTATAACTTCGGCAATGCCGATAACCGAATTTTTAAGAACCTCGTCAATCTCATCAAAAGCTTTCGCCATTGTCGTATTTTTATTGATAACGGAAAAAATCCGGTCATTGGGAACAACAATCAAAGTATCAACTTTGTCTCTGATTTTTGAAATTCCTTCTTCGGCAATTCTTTGGCGCTCATAACCCTCAAAAGAAAAAGGTTTAGTGATTACAGCAATGGTCAAAATCCCCATTTCCTTGGCAATTTGAGCCACAACCGGCAAAGCGCCGGTGCCAGTGCCTCCGCCAAATCCAGCCGTCAGGAATACCATATCTACCCCGTCTAAAGCCTCCGCAATTTCTGATTGATTTTCTTCAGCTGCCTGACGGCCAATTTCCGGATTCATTCCCGCGCCCAAGCCCCTGGTTAAATTTTTGCCGATATAAATTTTTTTTCTGGCTGCGCAGCATTCTAAATCTTGAATATCTGTATTGATTACAACCGACTCAATAACTCTGGGAAAATCTTCATTCATTCTTGTTACCGCGTTTCCGCCAGCGCCGCCGACGCCGATAATTTTAATTTTTACCGCATCGTCTTTTTTCTCTTTTTTCTGCGCTTTTTCCCCATTATTTATTTTACTTATTTTGCCAGAGCGGTTTAATTTCCGATTAACGCGTTTTTTAATGGAAGTCTTTTTTATTTTTTTTATTTTAGATTTCATGATATTTTTTGATATTTTATGGCGCAAAATATTTAAAAATTTTTTTAACGGATGAAAATACATCTGAAGCCGGCGCTCCGCCCCCCCTAAGCCACTGATCCTTTGCCAGCAAAGACAATCCAACGGCAACTGAAAATTCCGGCTGGCTAAGATCGTTTTCTTCTTCACTATTAAGCGTTTCAAACTCATCGGCAACCGGAAAACCGACATCTGCCGTTAATTTTAACTCATTTTTTGCCAAATTTATTATGCCAGGTAATTTAACCGCGCCGCCGCAGATTATTACCCCAGCCGGAAGCCGCCCGGCTCTTCCGATGGCCTTTAACTCATTATTAACAAATTCAAAAATTTCGGTCAACCGGCTTTCAATAATATCGGCGACATCGCGACCTGAAAAAACAGATTTAAAATGTTTGTCAAGTTCGTAAATATTAATACCGCTTTTCTTTTTAATAATTTCCGGCGTTATTTTTTCTTTTGAAGCCTCGTTCACAACCGCGCGCCCGAAAACCAATTTAATAAGTTCGGCCGCTTTAACCGAACACTTAAGCCCAATTGCCAAATCATTGGTAATGTTGGCAGAACCCACTGGGAAACCGGCAACATGGAGAAGCTTGCCATCTTCATAAACGCTCATTGTTGTAACGCCAAAACCGATATCAACCAAAACCACCCCGAGATCTTTTTGATTTTTTGTCAAAATCGCCCGGCTGGCGGCCATGGGATTATAAATTAATCCGGCCGAACTGCCCTCCAAAGATTCAACAATATTTAAAATATTTTTAACGCTCGGGCTGAAAGCGTCTATCACCAAGCTATCAACTTCAAGTCTGGTGCCGGCCATGCCCAATGGATCACGAATATCACTTACGCCATCAACAATAAATTCCCTGGTAATCGTATGAATAATCATCCGATTGGAAGAAAGTTTAATCGCCTGAGACGCTTTGATAACGCGATCAATATCGTCTTGAGAAATCTCATTGTCTGCCCGAGACACCGCCACAATACCTTTTGAATTTCTTGATTTAACATTGGCCCCGCTGACGCCGATAAAAATATTTTTTAAAGCCGATTTATCAAATTCTTTAATTTTATCAAAAATAATTTTTAAACTCATCTGCGCCTCTTCGCAATCAACGACTTCTCCCTTTTTTAATCCGCCAGAAGGAGCCTGAAAAACTCTTAAAATAGACCATTGGCCATTTTTTTGGGCTTCGGAAACCAAAACTCTAATTTGAGATGATCCTATGTCTAAGGCGGTGAAATACATAATTTTCTTTTTTTTCCATTTTTATTCTATCACTTTTTTTCTTATGATCATAACCCGATAAATGAAGAATAGCGTGAATCAACAATTTTAAAAAAAAATCTTCAAGGCTTATTTTCCACAAAATTTTCGCTTCTTTTTTAATCTGCGAAATATCAAGATAAATTTCCCCTAAAAATTTATTTTTTGTCTTAAATCCACCAAATTCCTGGGGGAAAATAAATCCTTTCGGGCTTTGAAAACTTAGAACATTGGTCGGGTTGTCTTTGCCTCGAAATTTTTTATTTAATTCCCTCATCTTCCTGTCGCCAACCAAATAAATTTCAATGGAAACTCTATCCTTTTTTAAAATTTTTAAAATTTTTAAAGATTCCCGCCTGGCAACCGAATTCAATTTTTCAAACTTCCTTTCTAAACTTGACGCAACAATAATATTCCCCATTTTAAACCAGTTTTTGCTTGATCAATTCGCTCACCATTGACGCGTCAGCCCTGCCTTTTAATTCAATCATTGCCGCCTTGATCGTCTTGCCCATATCTTTGACGCCCATTGCTCCTGAATCTTTAATCGCTTTATCAACGATCTTTCCCACCTCTTCACGGCTTAATTGCGCTGGCAAATATTTTTTAATCATCTCTAATTCTTTCAACTCCTGCTCAGCCAATTCAGGGCGATTATTTTGCAAGTATACTTCCGAAGTTTCTTTTCTTTTTTTTGATTCCTTGCTTAAAATTTCAATTATTTCTTCGTCAGTCAAAGCTCCTTCTTCTCCCTTCCCCCTTTTTTCTATCTCCTTATTTTTAAAAGCCGAAATCATTAAGCGCAAAATACCGGCTTCAAAACTTTTGCCGGCTTTTAAAAATTCTTTTATATCGCTGTTAATTGCTTGTTGAAGCATTGATAGACCTTATAAATTATAACAATCCTTTTTTCCTCATTTCCGCATATTCTTTTTTCTTTTTGTCGCGGTAGATTGCGGAAGCTTTTCTTTTTGCTTTGCTAACTGTTCTTTTTTTATAACGGCGATTTTTCTTTTCAAGCAAAATTCCGCTTTGTTTCATTCTTTTGGAAAAACGAAATAAAAAAGCGTTGACCGATTCACCTTCTTTTCTTTTGATTTCTAACATAATTTTATAATAATCTCGGCCTGAATTAATGTCAATAAGAAAAACCGAATTTAATGATTATTTCTGACTAAAATTTTTTAACTGAACCAATAAAAGAATAAAAATGACAATGTTGATTAAAGAAAAAATTATAAAAGTTGAACGCAATCCCAAAATATCAGCCAAAATTCCCAAAACAATCGGGCCAAAAAGCGCCCCCAAAGAACCACTGTCGGCTAAAATACTGCTCAATCTTCCGTAATGTTCTTCGCTGACGCTCTGGGTCGTGATTCCGGCAAAAGCCAAAATAATCAAATCAAACGCCAGGCTTAATCCGAAAACAAAAATAAGTTTCAACGCATAATTTTCCGTAAACGCCAATAATAAAAAAAATAAAGATATAAAAGCAATTCCGGTTAATACGGAAATTTTGCGTTTTTCATCGGCTATTTCTCCAAGATAAAAACCAAAAATATAAGGCAGAGCCAAAACCGCTCCTATCAATATAATTTGCTGATAATTTCCTCCATTTTTATAAACATCGATTGGGATTATAAAATTATTAACCACTCCGATAAATCCCAAATAAAAAGTCACAAAACTGATAAGTCGCAAATTTTTATTCCAGCCCCGCATTTCATTCCACATGCTATAAAAAATTCCATCTTTAAAAATGCCTGCAACCCCATCTTTAATATTTTTGCCGCCATCTTTTTTCAAATAAAAAAACATCACTAGGGCAATTAATGATGTCGGAATAATCGCCAAAAAAAGCGCATGAACGGGGAAAATTTTTATCAAAATCAAACTGAAAAGCACTCCCAAAACCCAAAAAAAATTGGTAACGGAATCGAAATATCCAAAAGCGGTTGAAATTACCGGCTTATTAACATGCTTTCTGAAATAAGTACTACGACCGATACTATCAAAAGCGAATCCTATTCCATTAAAAAATCTCGCCGCGACGATAAATAACGCCACTCCTGTTACTCCCGCCCAAAAATAAAAAAATCCGACAAACGGATAAAACAATATGCCGATAATCAAAATTGTTCGGGTAGAAATTTTATCGGCCAAAATTCCGACAAAAGGAACAGCTAAAATATAAACAATGTCAAAAATTGAACGCAATAAACCAGTCTCGGCATAATTGCGGGCAAAAGAAAAAAGAAAAACCGGGATCAGCGATTCTACAAAACTCCAACCCATAAATCTCACAGTCGTTGCCCATGTAAGAAATTTTACGTCTCGCGGAACAACACCATCGGGGAAAATTTTTTCCAAGAAAAATCTTGCCATCTAAATTCTATTGAACAATCTCAACCGTAATTCAACCGCTTTTTTTATTTCTTCAATGGCTGTTGGCAAAATTTTATAAGGCGTAATTTCTTCCGGATTTTGAGCAAGAGCTTTTTCCACGCCTTGTCTCCAGGCCAGACGAATTTCAGTATTAATGTGAATTATTGAGATGCCGGCATCAATGGCTTTTATAAAATCATCGTCGCTAATGCCGGAACCGCCATGGAGCACAAGCCGCGCCCCAAATTTATCAACAGATTGGCTTAAATTTTTTATTCTTTTAATATCTAAATTCGGATTAGGAGAATTTTTAAACATTCCGTGAATATTACCGACTGCCGGCGCCAGCAAATCAACTCCGGTTTCTTTAACAAAATAAGCAGCCTCTTCCGGTTTCGTCAAATCTTCGCTTTTAATGGCCGCGCCTTCGGGAATATCTTTTAAAATCGTGGAGCTTGAACCGATATAGCCAAGTTCACCTTCAACTAAAATATTCGGATTTATACTTCTAACATATTCAACCACCTCTTTGGTCTTCTTGATATTTTCTTCAATCGCTAATTTGCCTCCATCAAACAAAACAGCGTCAAAACCCGCAAGAACCGCTTCTTTTATTTTTTCAAGCGAATGAGTATGGTCGGCGTTTAAAAAAATCGGCCAATTAAATTCTTCGCGAAGGCTTTTTATCATCAAAGCAACGCGTTTTGTTCCGATAAATTCCCGCTCTCCTTCGGAAACGCCGATAATCACCGGCAAATTCAATTCCTTGGCTGCCTGAAAAATTCCTTTCAAAGCGACGCATTCGGAAATATTAAAATGTCCGACAGCGACTTTTTTATCTTTTGCTTCTTGAATTATTTGTTTTAAAGATTCCATAGTTTTATAAAAATTCTAACTCATAAAATCTTTTCTTGCCAGTATCTCTACCAATAAAATATACTTAAAATTTAATCACTCCCTTGTCGAAATTATCAATTAAAAAACGCTCCATATTTTCTTCGCCGCCAACATACTCCTGAAAAATTCTTGTCCACATCGCCTCGGTTTGATGATAAGTAAAAAATTGTTCCAACCCGCGGCCCTCCATAAAAGAAACGACTGACATCGCGTTGTCTTCAATGTCAAAGCTCAAAAGCTCTTCAAAATTGCCGCGCTTGAAAAAAGCGCCCACCCAACCCAAATCACTCCACATCGCCAAATCATTATCTCCAATTTTTTTAAAATACTCTGCGAAATCCCGCTCGCCCCTTAACCAATGGATTGATTCAGGATTAACGCGCGGCATAAATAATCTTGGATCATCTGGATTTTCTTTGCTCAGATACCTTTGAACAATCAGCCACTGGCCATCTTTCGCCTCAAAAATTTCTTTTACATCACCGCGCAAAAGAGACTGAAACCTTCCGGAAAAATCCGGACAATTAAAGCAATTTTTAAAAAGTTTTGAATAAAAATCAACTTCATGAAAATAATGGAGAAAAAGCAAAAAATCGCGCAACAATTTCCCCGGAATATTTTCCGCAATCGGATTCAAAAATATCACGCCGAATTCTTTTAAATGGCTCACATTATGGTGTTTTTTGGCAACAAATCTTTCGGCGATTTCATGCCATTTTTCTCCTAAAACTTTTACCTCAATTTCCCGCTCTTCAAAATCGCTCGGCGCAAAATGGCTATAAACTTCTTTGAATGTCTCGTGCATCCAGTCATTAGATTCGGTAAATCGCAAAGCGCTGAAACATTCCGTCAAATCTTCTTTTTCAACAAGCAAATTTATATCTTTATATCCCAAATATTCCATTAAATGCTGCGGTGGTCGCGACAACAATATTTTTTTAATATTTTCTTTTTTCAAAAAATGTCCTTTTTCAAATTTTACCATTTGTTTCGCCAAGGCCACCGATTTTTCAAAAATATTTTCGCCCTGAATATTTTCCAAAAAATTTTTCAATTTTACCTCGTGGTTAAAAATCGTTTTTCTAAGAGATCCCAAAATATAATAAGCGTCGCTATTTTTATCGCCGTTGATTTTCGCAACAGTTTCATCTGTTAATTTTTGATTTTCGTTAAAAATAAAATCGAGCGTTCCGGTTTTTCCGGCCGCCTGAGACATTTTTTGATCTAAACTTAAAAGCATCGGCGCTTCAATTTTCAAAATTTTCGCCAATGCCGTAATTGAAGAATTCATATGCTATTTTTGGCACAAACAGCCTTCTATTTTTCTTATCACTTCATCCATGCGCCAATTTGTTTTTAATAAATAGCCATAAGCGCCGCACTTGGTGGCTTCAACGATTTTTTCCGTATCACCCAAATTAGTCAAAACAATCACTATGGCATTTTTTCCCCATGCGTCTTCTCTCAATTTTTTAAGCATTTCAATGCCGTCCATTTGCGGCATCAATAAATCAAGCAAAATAAGATCGGGATGCTCTCTCATCGCGACATCAAGCCCGATAATTCCGTTTTCCGCTTCTAAAACCGAAAATCCTTCGGCAATCAAAGAATCAGCCAAAACTCTTCTCATCGGCTTTTCGTCTTCAACGACAAGAATTTTTTTATCTTTATGGGTTAATTTGTGGCTATCCATAATTCAATATTTATATTTTAACATTTATTTTTAAATTCTTCCATCTTTTATTTTTTTCAAAATCTTTTTTAGTCAAAATTCCGGCCTTGGCGCCGATATGCTCAACCACCGAAGTGGCGTTAGCCGAAGCCAAGCGGATAGCGTATTCAATATTATCAATATTACACAATCCCTTCTCGCATTTCTCGCCTTTTTGCAAAAGTCCGGCAACAAACCCGCTGCCAAAAGCATCGCCGGCGCCGGTTCTGTCAACAACTTTTTTTTCTTTAAAAATCTCTGATTTATAAATTTTTCGGCCGTCGGAAACAACAGCGCCGTTTTCTCCATCGGTCATCACAACTATTCCCGGGACTTCTTTGTCTAAAACTTTAAAAATTTCTTTTTCTTTTTGAAAATCAATCCCAGTCAAATATGATGCTTCTTCGCGGTTTAAAAGAATCACCTTACTTTTGTTTAAAAACGGTCTCATTTTTGAAATTCCCAATTCAATAAAACGCTTTGAAGGGTTAAAAGCGATTAAAATTCCCCTTTTATAAAAATAATCAAAAATTTCCCCCATCACTGAAAAAGAAATTTTTCCGGGCGTTATATAAACCCACTTTGCCTTCATTTTTTTGAAAGGAATTTCTTTAAGCGCCAAACTTTTTGAAGCGCCGCGATAAACCAAAATCGTCCGCTCGCCGGTCGGCGATAAAAGAATAGTCGAATAATCAGTGTCCTCGCCGGACTTCAAATTAAAGGCAAAAACCTTTTCAGATTTTAATTCATTCAAAATTTCTTTTCCTGAAAAATCATTGCCAACCTTTACAACCGCCGCTGTTTTAAATCCTTGTCTTGCAAAGCTAACGGCCGCGTTAGTGGCACCGCCGCCGGTCGTAAACACCGGTTTTTCAATGTCAATTTTTCCTCCCAAAGCGAAACATTGAGCTTCGCCTGTCGGAAACCCGATTTTTTTAAAATAATTTCCGTCTTTTACTATTCTAAAAAACGGACTTTTCAAAAAAATATCTCTGGTTGCCGTGCCGATTGTAATGATGTCGTACATTTTATTTTTTTTTAATAACTTTTTTAACCGCTTTAATAATATCTTTCGCTCCCATTCCATATTTTTCAATAAGATCATCGGGCTCGCCACTTTCGCCAAAAGTGTCCTGCATACCGATAAATTCCATCGGCATCGGGCAATTCTTCGCCAAAACTTCCGCTACTGCGCTTCCCAGCCCGCCGATAACATTATGTTCTTCAACCGTTACCACGGCCCCGCATTTTTTCGCAACTTCAATAATTTTTTTCTCGTCAAGCGGTTTAATGGTATGACAATTTAAAACAATAACGCTGATTTTTTCTTTTTCCAATTCTTGGGCAGCAAGCAACGCATTATATAAAACCGGTCCGGCTCCGATAATCGCAATCTGCGGATTTTTGCCAGCCCAAATTTCATAAGCCTTTCCTATTTCAAAAGAAGAATTTTCAGTGGTAAAAATCGGAGTTTTCTCCCGAGCAAACCTGAAATAAACCGGTCCATAAATTTGCGCTGCCGCAATCGTCGCTTTTTGCGCTTCAATGGCATCACACGGCACGATTACTTTCATATTCGGCATTGCCCGCATAGTAGCAATATCTTCAATCGCCTGATGTGTGGCGCCATCAGGACCAACCGAAACTCCGGCATGCGCGCCGCAAATTTTCACATT
Source organism: Candidatus Wolfebacteria bacterium (assembly GCA_016214005.1). Lineage (GTDB taxonomy): Bacteria > Patescibacteriota > Minisyncoccia > UBA6257 > UBA9933 > JACRPK01. The sequence continues at coordinate 3,929 of JACRPK010000022.1, read as the reverse complement.
GGAATCATTATAGGCAATAGTCGTTCTAATTTGTTCCCAATTTCTTCCCGGAGAAAAAACCGCGTAAGAAGAAATAAACGGAATTTTTCCGGAAATTCCCAGTCCGGCCGCCACGGTTGCCATATTCTGCTCCGCCACGCCCATTTCAATAAACCTTTGAGGAAATTTTTCTTTAAACCAATGACTTCTAGTTGACTCTGTCAAATCCGCGCACAAAACAACAACATTTTTATCTTTTTCTCCGGCCTCAACTAGCCCCTTGCCATAGCCATCGCGCGTCGGCGCCTGCTCTATATCGGCTTTAAAAATTTTTTTGTTTAATTTTGCAATTTTGTTAATCATTTTTTAATTTTTTATACGCCGTAAAAACCAAAAATGCCAAAACAATTCCTAAAATTATGAACCTCAAATAATCCTGCATCGCTGACCAATACTCAAGCGTACCGATTAAAAGCGCCAAAAGTCCGGCAAACATAAAGCTCGTTGAAAGCATTGAAACCGCGACTACAAAAAAACTTCCAATAATCGCCAAAGCGCCGGCGATAATCCAGACTATAAAAACATTACGGCGATAAATATTATTTTCCCCCTCATAATTTTTACGGCAGGTATAATCCTGATCGCACCAGCCTTTCGGCTCCTGGCTTTGAATTTCCACCAAGGGCATCGGCTTTTCTGTTCCGTTAACAGGCGCGTAAAGCCTTTTGCTTTCATAGCCGACATTTTCCGTCCACAATCCGCCGACTGCTTCGCAACTTTCGCGCATATTTAGCGCCTGTTTCAATCTTTCGGGATTGCAAAAATTATTATACTCCGGCGATTTATAAAAAGTATTGATTCCGTAATTGATAAATAAATTAAAAACAATGATAATCGCCAAACCCATTCCGAATTTTTTAATGCTGAATAATTTTGTAATTTCCATAATTTTTATTGATGTTCGCTTTTTATTTTTCCGCCCAAAGTCCGAAGTTCCGCCAAGGCCGCTTTTGCCTGGTCTTTGTTCGGCGGAATGCCATGCCAAGCAAAATCGCTTTCCATAAAACTCACATCCTTGCCCGGAATCGTATGGGCGATAATGACCGTCGGCTTTTCAAAAACCGCTTTGGCTTCATTGACTGCCGCGATAATATCGCGCATATCATGACCGTTAATTTCCAAAACATGCCAATCAAAAGATTCATATTTATTTCGTAAAGATTCTAAAGGCATTATGTCTTCGGTAAAGCCGTCTATCTGAATATTATTTCTGTCGATAATCGCTATCAAATTGTTTAATTTATTTTTTCCGATAAACATCGCGGCCTCCCAGGTATTGCCGGCATCATGCTCGCCGTCAGACATCAGGCAATAAATATGATATTTTTTATTATCCATTTTAGCTGCCAAGGCAATGCCCGCTGACTGCGAAAGACCAGAGCCAAGCGGACCGGAAGTTGTTTCAACACCCGGCAATGCTCCGCGATGCGGATGTCCTTGCAAGCGGCTGCCTAATTTTCTTAAAGTCATCATTTCTTCCATTGGAAAATATCCTGCCCAAGCCAAAGCCGCGTATTGAACCGGACAAATATGGCCGTTTGATAAAACCAGTCTGTCCCTGTCAGCCCAATTCGGATCTTTTGGATTATGGTTTAAAATATGAAAATATAAAGCCGTAAAAATATCTGTCATCCCCAAAGGCCCGGCGCTGTGCCCGCTGCCGGCTTCAACGAGCATTTTAATAATATCCTGACGGATAAGATTCGCCGTCTCTTCCAAAAATTTTATTTTTTTATCGTGAAGCGGATGCATAGTTATTTATAAATATCATGGGTGCCAATATTAATAAAATCTATTTTATTTTTATCTGCAAAAGAAAACATTATTCTATATTGACCGACGACAGTAAAAGACCAATTACATCTTTCGGTAATTTTTTATAAGATTTCTTGAATTTAGAAGAAATACGGATAATCATATTTAATCTAAATCAATTAAAGATTCAATTACTTTTAATTTCCCCTGTCGTTTTTCTTTTTTATAAATCTGAACAGCTAAATCAATATCTGCCTCCTCGGCCATTTTTTTTTCGATTATTTTTTCCAAATTTAAAAACTCTTCATATTTCTGACGCGGTATAATCACCAAATCATCGTTCTTTATTAAATTTTTGGGGATAGTAATCGTATTCATTTTTAAACATTATCACAGCTAAAAATTGTGGTCAATTTCCGCTTTTGATTCTGCAATTTGTTTTTGCCGGGTTTTAATAGCCTTAGTTATTTATAAATATCATGACTGTTTATATCATAATAGATAACTTCATTATTTTTTAAAAAACGACATAGAACTCGAAAATTATCATTGATATAAAAAGACCAAAATGCGGAAAGTCCACCTTTCAATTTATGAGTATTGAGTCCCGGATGAAAAGGGTTATTTTCAAAAAGCAGTATTTTTCTAATCACGATTTTCTGAAAATTTTTAGGCAATTTATCAAATTGCTTTCCAAAATTAGGAGTAGTATGCGAATCAACGATTTTTGGCATATTTGGGAAATCTAATTTTTAAAAATTCTTTAAAATTTTGAGTTTTCCCCAAAAACAAAGCCCGTTCCCCCTCTAAAATTGCTTTTATTGCTAAATGTAATTCTTTATTTTCCTTAGATATTCTTTCAAAACTTTCTTTATCCATCACAATTAAATCATTTTTTATTAAATTTTTCGGAATAGTAATCGTATTCATATTATTTATTTTAACCTCCAAAATCCCAAAGTCAAATTTATCTCCCCGCTTTCAATTCCTTCACTTCCGCTTTCAATTCTTCAATTTGTTTTTGCTGTTCTTTGATGGCTTCCGTTAAAGCCGGCACAAGCTTATCATAAGAAATTCCCTTATAGCCGTTGTTATCGGTAGATACGACTTCTGGAAAAACTTTTTCCACATCCTGGGCAATAAATCCGATTTGTTGGCCATCATTAAATTTTAAATCAGGATATTCTTCTTTTTTCCAATCATAATTGACTCCCTGAAGAGATAATATTTTGCTTAATGAATTTTCCAATGGCTTAATATTCTTTTTCCATCTGATATCTGAACCTGACCAGGCGCCTGATGTTACCCAAGCTGTTCCATTAACGGCTAGCGTGAATTGAGCACCTGCCTGAAATCGTAACTCCCTGTGAGCTGTCCCAGCCTTTTACTTCAAGTACCCCGGCGCTATTGCGGAAACTCCAGTAGTTTCCCACGCCGCCAATATATACCGTTCCGAGACCTGCACTTACGCCTCCGTTGTCATGTGCGACAATGTACATGCCAGAATTATTAACGTTATTTGAACATATGACCTGAATGTGGCCCATGTTCGCTGGAAAACTGTAGCCCAGACTTGTCCATGTAGCATTATCCATTGTAGCTGAAACGGCATTAGTTCGAATTGAGCCCGCAACATCTAACTTTGTCTCCGGCGCCGTCGTCCCGATGCCGATGTTGCCGGTTGTTGCGATCGTCATTGTAGTGCTAAATCCATCACCGGGAGCAAGTCTGATATCACGACCTGTTGGATAATTACTAATACCTGCTGAGCCAATAAGCGTATATGTACTTGTTTGAGAGAAGACCATTTGTGAATCTTGATCGGCGATAACAAATTTAGATGTAGGATTCGTCATCCCAATCCCCACATTCCCCCCATTATAATAAATACTTGTACTTGAAGAATTCCAAAGGCTGCTTATGGTTGACCAAGTGCTGGAAGCGTAGCCTTTAAACGAATTTGAGGTTGTATTGTAATATATTGATCCGTTTGTCGCGCCAACTGGATCAACGGAAAGCTGGCCGAGATTAAGAAGATTAGAAATAGAGATGTTTTTCCATCTTTGATTGGTTGAATAGCCTATTTCATATTGATTGTCTACTCCGGGCAAAAGGTTTGAGTCAAAAGTCGCGGC
>JACRPK010000009.1 GCA_016214005.1 Candidatus Wolfebacteria bacterium | reverse complement strand
GGTAAATTGAAGCTGATCAACAACAACCCGATTGCTGGTTAAATCGGAAATTATTTGATTAGCGCCCGATCCCTGCGACATTTTGATAGTGCTGCTGGAAGTATAAATTGTAATCGGATCGCGGTCAGTTGTCGGAGCGCCACCGGAATCTTTCATTCTCAACACCAGCCTTGATTGCGGGCTGCCAATTGTAGCGTCATTGTTATAATCCGTTGAAGTTGAATTGACTATAATAATTGAAGACTCTTTGGTTAATCTTTGGATGGTCTGCATTACGAAGTTAAGCTGGGAGGTGACTTCGTTGGAAGAAGCTTCTCTTTGATTAATTTTAATGGTGGTTGTTAAAATTCCGGTCATTAAGCCGGCGACAACGGAAAAAATTCCGGTGTAAATTAAAAGTTCAATCAAAGTAAAACCTTTTTGAGATTTGGCAAACATAATTGATTTAATAATTATTTATATTATCATATATTAAAATAAAAATTAAGTGAATAAAGATGAATAAAATTATTTTAGAAATACGAGCCGGAGCCGGAGGAGACGAAGCGGCTATTTTCGCCGGAGATTTGGCGCGGATGTACCAAAAATTCGCCGCTAAAAAAGGCTGGAAATTTTCAGTGGTTGATTATAACGAAACTTCTTTAAACGGCTATAAAACTTTCGTGGCTAAACTTGAAGGCGAAAATGTTTATGAATTATTAAAACAAGAATCTGGCGTTCACCGCATCCAAAGAGTGCCGAAAACCGAAAAATCCGGCCGGGTTCACACTTCAACCGCCACAATAGCGATTTTGCCGGAAGTTGAACCGAAAGAAGTGAATATCAATCCCAATGATCTGGAAATTACATTTTCGCGCGCCGGCGGTCCGGGCGGACAAAATGTCAATAAAGTTGAAACTGCTGTCCGCATCGCCCACAAACCAAGCGGCATTGTGATATCCTCGCGCGCTGAACGTTCGCAATATGCCAACCGCGAAGCCGCAATGTCGATTTTGCGCGCCAAACTTTTTGAAATTCAAAGAGAAAAAGAGGCATCTAGTTTGGGCGCCAACCGCAAAGAACAAGTCGGCACCGCCGACCGATCGGAAAAAATAAGAACTTATAATTTTCCGGATGACAGAATTACTGACCATCGCTTTAACGTCAAAGTCCACAATATTGAGAAAGTTTTAGACGGCAATCTTGATATGATTTTAGACAAAATCAATAAATAATAAAACAGCCCTGCATAGGGCTGTTTTATTATTTGGTGCGCGGGAGAGGATTCGAACCTCCACGTCCTTGCGAACACAGGAACCTCAATCCTGCCTGGCTACCATTACAGCACCCGCGCGTATTTATTGTTTATTATTAATTTTAAAAGCTTTTTCTATTTTTATTCTTTTTCTAGATAAACAAACAACATTTTTATCATAATATATTTTAGGAAATAATTTCAAGGATTCGCCTTTCGCATATTTTAATTGATATGTTGATTTTTTAGAATCATTTGTGATATGTCCCCTTATTTTTAATTTATTGAAAATTTCCTGACGAATCCAATTTATATGATTAAAACTTGCTGAAATAAAAACTATATAAAACATAAAGCTTGATTTCCAGCGCTTATCCCAATAAGAATAAAATGTCCCATCGCCATCAAAATGTCCACGTAAAAAATCAAAAAAATATTTATTGGGAATTTTTATTTTAAAAATAATTTTTGTCTTATTGGGCATTAAACCTATAGTAAACAAAAAATTATAAAAATTAACATCTCCAAATTGAACTCTTAATCCATAATTTCCTGTCCCAGATTTTTTTCTTCCAATTTTATTTTTAATATCCAAACATTTTATAAAATTTTCTAGCTGCTCCCTATCTTTTGAAGTCAAATCAATATGTCTGCCATCTTTTGATAAACTTCCATCTGTTGCCAAGAGTCCAATCGCATAAGCAAAATTCGGCGACCATTTAATTAAAACTTTATTTTTTGGTTTCTGCCCCCTTTCCCCCATTTTCGTGATTATATTATATCTCAAGTTTATAGCGTATACCAATTATAAATAAAATTAAAAGAATTTAGTTCCTTTTAATTTTTACGCCGTAACGCCGATTTTCTGGCGAGAAACTTTTTTGGAGATATTTCTCAAAAAATACAATTTTGATTTATGAACTTTCTTCGGCGAGCTGATAATTTCCACTTTTGAAATTATCGGGGAATTTATCGGATAAATTTTTTCAACGCTGATATCTCCGAACATTGAACGCACGGTGAAAGTCGCGCCTGACTGCGAGCCGTGTTTTCGGCAAATCACCACGCCCTTAAAATTGCTGGTTCTTTCTTTGTCGCCTTCTTTTATTTTTTCAGATACCCTTACCACGGCGCCGGATTTAATTTTGCTTAAAATTTCTTTGTCTAACATGGATTTTATAATAGCAATTGATTATTTATTCGTCAACTTTTTTGCATATTTTTAAAATACTTTGCAAATCTTCCGGCAAATCCGCCCCGATTCTCATCGCCTTTCCGTCCGCCAAACTAAATTCCAAAGATTCCGCATGAAGAAACTGGCGCTTCAAGCCAAATTGATTTTCTTTTTTTCCGTAAAGCTGATCGCCAACAATCGGATGACCGATTGAAGCCAAATGAATTCTTATCTGATGAGTCCGACCGGTTTTGGGCATCACCTTCAAATAAGAAAATTTTTCGCCGTTGCGCTCAAAATAATTTAAAATCTTGTATTCGGTAATTGCCGATTTTTCATCCTTGCCCTTATGAATCGTCCTTTTGACACTGCCGGATTTTATTGAAATTGGTTTCTCTATAATTCCATTTTTTGGCCTTACTTCGCCATTTGCCAAAGCCAGATAATTTTTTTGAACTTTATGTTCTTGGAATAATTTTTTGGCGTATTCAAAAAATTTCTGATTTCTGCAAATTAAAATCACGCCCGAAGTGTCTTTATCAAGGCGATGGACGATTCCCGGCCGCAGATGCGGATCATCTCCAACATTTTTTATTTCCGGATATTTTTGAGAAACTAATTCCGAAAGCGAAGCTTCGTGTTTTTTTTCATTAGATATCGAATGCGTCAAAAGACCAGCCGGCTTATTAACCGCCAGAAAATCCGGAGTTTCGTAAATGACTTCAATATCCATTTTTGGATTATAAATCATTGAGCGTAAAAAAGAAAAAAGCGGCAAAATAAATTACCGCCTCTATATAACTATATTTTATGCAGAAACCAATCCATTGCTACTGGCTTTTTGCGCTAAATCGCTCACCAAATCATACAAACCATTATTCCCCTGCCAAGGAATTTTTGTCGGCCAAACGCACTCGAAAATTGATCCATCAAGCCTTACACACCTAATGTAAATCATTTTTTCTTCATCAAGCTTTATATTAAAAGCTTCTATTGAAAATCCGTCTTGCTGTTTGGCGAGATGGCCTCTTCGTGTGAATAAAGAACCCCATGATCCCATCGTTTCTGCGCTTAATCCTCCGAATGGATTTACATCAAGCGCGATATAAATCATTCCTCCTTCGCCGACTATTAAAGAAAAAGTCTTATCTAGCCCAACATTATTATTGGGAAAGATTATCAAGTTTTTTAATCTTTCGGCTTCTTTTTCAGATAACGATAAATAAATCGCTTCATCTTTTAAACAAGCCGCCTGATTTTTTTCTTCTTTTCTTGCGCGCGCCCATCGGGAAGAATCTTTTTTATGTTTCCTAAAACCCAACCTTTCCATCGCATACGCAACAATCGGACCATAGCCCAACGAAAATAATTCAAAATGATAATTTGACCACCATCCGAAATAACCATGTTTTTTAGCATATTTAATGGCTTCATCAATGCTACAGCGCCGAATATAAGGCATATTGCTATTTAACCAAAACTCAAACTGCCCATTTTTATTAAGCCTCAAATCGCCGATAAAAGTGCACTTAAAGCCTTCAGCTTTTACTTTAAATAAAATATTACGGAATTTTGAATTGGCTTCTTCAAAGAGTTTTTTATACTCTTCCGTGTTCTGATAAATAACCAACGGAAACACTCTTTCTTCCGACATAGCTCCTCCTATTAAAATGTTACCGAAATTGAACTTTGAAGCCGAACACTTGGCGATATAAAATATCGTCATATGAACAATAAAAAATACAGCCATATCGCGAAAGCGGAAAGGTTAGAGATAGCCATTTTGCTCGATAAAAGATATTCATATAGAGAGATT
>JACRPK010000014.1 GCA_016214005.1 Candidatus Wolfebacteria bacterium | reverse complement strand
TAGAAAATTCCATTGTCTACGATAACAGACTCTCCGCAGGTTTTTCCAATGCTCCAGACAACGGAACCATCGGCAGGGTTTATCTTTTCACCAACATTGGTGTAAAGATAGCCATTGCTGTCAACAGCAAGGCCGTTGATCTCTCCCCTGTTGCGGTCTTCTACGAGCCAAAGCCGATTTCCGAAGAAATCGTATTTGACGAGAAGATAAGTCCAACCCCCGCCGCCATTGGGATAAGTAACAGCCACTGCTCCGCCTACGTATACTCCGTCTTGACCAACTGCGACAGCATAGAAAAAATCTCTGGTATTCGCTTCTCCTGCCAAAGCAGTAGAGTGCCAGGAATTATTCACCCAATTATTGCCAGCGCTGTCAAGGGTATGGCTGACAATAACTGCTGTAGTGCGGCCATTTACGGTATCCAACCCGATTGTATAAGAAATTCCATTACCAACAGTCACACCAAATGTCATTACAGCTGTATTGCCTGTAATCGCAAAGGGCTGTCCAATGAAATTTCCATTTAAATCAAGGTGAAACAAGTCTGAACCAAGGACAACAATGCCGTTTTGATCAACAACCATTGTTTCCCCGCCCAGAAGCCTGCCAAAGACATATCCCGTCGGCGGTTCAATGACTTGCAACTCTTTGCAGTTGTTGTCAAAAATTGAAATATGGCCTGGACTGCTAGCGCTGTTACCATCATGCCAAAGAGCGTAGATCTTGTCGCTATAGGAAGCGATAGTTTCTACATAATAACTTTTGGCTATGGAACATTGAACTTTGCCGTCAAGGTTGAATTTGACGACATTGGGAGTATCCCAGTCGTCAAACCAAATACCATCGCTAGTTTTGGCGGCGCCATAGGTATCCAGCCACCCAACCGGCAGTTTCCAGAGGTCAACACTGATGCTTTTGGCATCGTCTGCTGAATTGCCATCCTCCCCATAGCAAGTGATGCTGTAGGTGGTGGTATCGGTGGGATTAACATCAGCGCTTCCGGAAACAGCGGTGTTTGCTGTCCAATCAGCTTTGCAGCTATTGGCGTTCTTAGCTTCCCAGCTAAGAGTTATTTTCTTTCCTCTCCAGATGCTTGTCTCGGAGGCGGTTAAAATGACTGTGGGCTCTTGGACAACGACGTTATTATTATTGTTGTTGTTGTCCTTTTTGCTTCCGCAACCAAACAAAACCACACCCAACAAAATAACCAGCAAGATATCCAAAATCGGGAACCAAGGCAATTTCAACTGCATTTCCTTTTTCATTTCCTTATCCTCTCTTTCTTTCTTTTCTTTCTTTGTCTGAAATATCTTTGGCACTACTATCAATAGTAGTACCGGTTTTCTTATTAACACATCCACAAACCTGCCTGCCGGCAGGCAGGGATGCGTTATTTTTCAAAGTTTCTACCCTATATTATACTCGGGAAAATGAAAAAGTCAATGGGGGGGGAATTAGTGAGGTTTTATACGGGAAAATATCCCAAAATTAATATTTTATTTTCCATTTTCGCGCTCTTTAATAAGATTTAATAAAGTTTTAATTGTTAATTCAATAAAATTTTTATCAATCATTTTATTATTATCAAGATAATCAATTGTATTTTGTAAAATATGATTTGCCGCAATACGAATAAGAAATTCATAACTATATGATTTTAAGGGATTTTGATGACTCAAATTTTCATCTTGACGTTTCTCCTGCTCACTGAAACTTAAAAATAAACCCGAATATGTATTTGCGCGGCTGCTGGAAATACTTTTTAAAATAGTTTCCGCAATAAGATATTCCCATTTATATCCCTCATCTAATTTTTCCGATGGGAATGCTGATGATTTTAATAATAATTTAATAAGTCCGCTTTTATTATTTATAAAATGGGCAAATTCGTGGCTAATTACTCCGACAACACGATTAATTTTCATAATTGGCACGCGAGAAACATTAAGAATCATTAAATCATTAAAATCTGGCCGCGTTGCGCCACTGGGAAAATTGCTCGAAATAAACAATTTAACTCTTATTTTAGAAACAACATCTTTATTATCTTTGATGCCTAAAAATATGGATAATTTTTTAAATAAATCATTAAATTTGTTAAAATCGTATTGATCAAGTTCATTTTTCCAATTATCTAAAAGAATTATTTCCTTATCCCAAAAAATATTAAATTTTTTAGTTAATGTTTCCTTGACAAATGAATATTCTTTTTGTTTTTGGATATTAACCAATGGAAAATTATTGTATCTTTCCCAAAGCCACTTGTACTGATTATTTTTATTTTGAAGAATATTTTTTAATTCATCAAGAGCCTTTTGTTCAAAATTAGATATCTGCCCAATTTCATTACTAAATAAAATAGAATTCTCTTTCTCAAAATACCAACTCCATGGACCAATCAATAATTGAGCCCAATATATAAAATTTGCTTCTTTGTCAATAAAAAATTCTAATGAAGGAATCATAAATAAACGATAAATAAAAAAAATGGGTTCGGCAAGTAATTGCCGAACCCCGCAACGACTACCCCAATGGATCGCAGTCGTTCGATGAGTCGCCGTGATCCGTGCCACAGTTTCCCTGCTCGCACGCAGTAGAATCACCGCCGTGATCGCCATTATCATGGCCATCAAGTTCCTTCTCATCATCTTCGTCTTCCGGACCAAACCCAAATCGCGACATATTTCACCTTCTCCTTTCCAGTCTTTGTTAATTAGTCAAAATAAAAATTGACTAGATTTTTATTTAAATATTTTTATCATATATTAAACAGAGATTTTTCTCTGATTGTTTTCAACCGAAATTGAACTTTGAAGCCGAACACTTGGCGATATAAAATATCGTCATATGAACAATAAAAAATACAGCCATATCGCGAAAGCGGAAAGGTTAGAGATAGCCATTTTGCTCGATAAAAGATATTCATATAGAGAGAT
>JACRPK010000013.1 GCA_016214005.1 Candidatus Wolfebacteria bacterium | reverse complement strand
TCGCTATGATTACTCACAAAGAGGTGTCGCGCGTGGAGAGAAATCTCAATCATCGACCGCGCAAACGCCTCGGCTACCTTACTCCGCACGAGGTATTCGTTCTTGGGATGATATCTGGTGCAGTTCAAACTTGAATGCACGCCAAAAACTCTACTTCCTCAGAAAATAATTTATGCCCCACAAATATCAGATGCATCCCAATAGTTTGCAATTTGCTGAGCGTTGAATATATCGTCTTTTGTCATTTTTTTGGCGATACCCTCGTTGGTGTAGTAGTGCCAGCATTTGCAACAACAAGGCTTCTCTTTTGAGATTGCGTAAGCATCGTCATAAATTTTTTGTTCCGCAAGCGTAAGGGTTGTGTTTTTGTCGTAATCAATCCAATTTTTCACTATCTTTATCGACGTATGCATTGGGTCAAGCGGAATATCGGGCATATTTTTATACGCCTGCAATTTTTTCAAATTCTCGTGATACTCTTTCGTATTCATCAACGCGCTGCAACATTGCCCGCCCATAAATTTTCCCTTCACGCTTTGCGCTGATATTAAACTTGAATCTATGCAACTGCCTTTCATAGTCCCTGCACCAGAAATAATGCCATCTATATCCATATCGCACGATATAATTTGGCTATCAAGATCAATCAGCTCAGCGTCAACTTTTTGAGTAAGATTATTGCTTTGCGCAAGAAAATTCTTTTTCCCCGCTTCAGTTGGAATAGTATTTTCAATAGCAAGCAATTTTTGCCGCAATGTGTTGGTGGCTGGCAGTGACAAACTATGCTTTGAATAAATAAAAAATGCAATAAATGTTGCTACTCCTATAATAAATGGTATATTTTTTTTTGATTGCATTAAATTATTTTATTAAATTTCCTAACTGGCGGTGTGTATTGGACGAAGTTTGAATGTATTTCGGACAAAATCCGCAGTTCGGTGTTGCTTTGTGTTCACTCTGTGGCTTCGGTGGTGTTCGTGGTAACTCTTGTGCTTGACAGACCGCGTGGTCGTCGAGATTAAGGTCATCGAACGACGATATTTTTTCAATAATCTTCTTGTCTATGTCCATTCCGACAAGAATACGGATGGTCTTATCTTTCAATTCATTATGCAAATCGCGAAAACCCGAGAAATAAAAATAGCCAACGAGCGCGTCTATCCGATCGCAGTTTGGCAATATTGTTTTTAGCTTTGCCGAAAGTGTATTTTCTCCAATGCTTGTAATCGTTGCCATAATTATTTCAAAAACTCGTCGCTTGATATTCCCAACGCTTGGGCTATTTTTTCCAATTCCGATTTTCAATTTTGGCGGAAGGGGCGAGATTCGAACTCGCGGTACCTTTCGGTACACAGTCTTTCCAGGACTGCCAGTTAAACCGCTCCTGCACCCTTCCATTAAAATTATTTCTGTTTTTTATCAGCCAACTTTTCATCGTAAACGGCAATAAACCCCTTCCCCTCTTTCTTTTTCGCAAAATACATCGTTTTATCGGCAAGCTCTATTAAATCATGAAGGCTTATTCGAAGCAATTTTTTGATTTCCGTAGTGATTACGCCGAAACTGGCGCTAGGTTTGATTTTTTCTTTTAAGCCTTCAATTTTAATTCTCGACAAATTTCTTTTTAATTTTTGTTTCATATCTATGATATTTTATCAAATAAAATCTTTTCTCGCCAGCCAAAGTCTCTATGAAAAGATTTTCTTTATTGTTTTGCTGGGCTTTGAAATATCTTGCGGAAAAAGATTTTATTGGAAGAAAATTTAATCTTATACTTTCAATCCTCTTAATGCCGCCAACCTTTCTTCTATTGGCGGATGGGTCATAAATATTTTATGAAACCATGAAACTTTTTTATTATTTTTGAACGGATCATCAAGCCAGAGGTGGGCCGTAGTATTATTGGCAACTCGCATTGTTGAATTATCAGAAGATATTTTTTCAAGCGCCATTGCCAAACCCTCGGGATAACGAGTAAGAAGCGCGCCCGAAGCATCGGCCAAAAATTCTCTTTTGCGGGAAATCGCCAATTGCATTAAAGTCGCGGCAATAGGCGCTAAAATTGCCATAATTATGCCTAAAACAGCCATAATGGCCTGAATTTGTCCGCTTCCTTCTTTATCTCTCCTACCGCCAAAACCGCCCCAAAAACTTGATCTTAAAAACATATCTGAAATTATGGAAATAAACCCGACCAAAACTACTATAACCGTTGATAAAAGCATATCGCGGTTGCCGATGTGAGAAAGCTCGTGAGCAATCACTCCTTCAAGTTCGGCCTTGTTTAATTTTTTAAGAAGGCCGGATGTTACTGCTACAACCGCATGTTCGGGATTTCTGCCGGTGGCAAAAGCGTTAGGCTGAGATTCATTGACAATATAAATTTTAGGCAACGGCAAACCTGCGGTGATGGCTAGATTTTCAACAATATTATAAAGTTCTGGAAAATCTTTTTTTTCAATAGCCTGCGCGTTTGCCATTTTCAAAACAATTTTATCGCTATACCAATAAGCGACGATATTCATCAAAACGCTGAAAATCACCGCAAAATATAAAATTGACGGATTATTATAAACTTGACCGAAAAACCAGCCAATGCCGATAATAATTACCAAAAAAATCGTAAAAAGCAGCCAAGTTTTTCTAATATTTGAATCTTTTTGAGTGTATAAAGTCATGAGAAATATAATGCCAAACCGCTTATAAAATTGCAAATTATTATCACAAAATCTTTTTCTCGCTCATGCGCCTTCAAATGCTAAAATTCTATCAGTTTATTACGCTATTCGCCACCCAATTCGCCTTTGCTCGGGGGCCTGGCTCATTTTACGCTATAAACTGATGAATTTTATGGCATTTTCCGGCGATATTCGCTATGAAAAAGATTTTTACTTAATTTTTAAAAACAAAACAAATTATCTTGAAGAACATCCCGCAGGGCTGGCAAGCTTGGTTCCCGCGAAGCGGAATTGCCAACCCGAGGGGGAAGACCTGCCTGCCGGTAGGCAGGAAATTTTGCCGCTGGAGCAAAATTATTCTGTTTCTAAAAGATGATTTGTTTTGTTATGTTTTGAAATAGCTGGCAGGAAAAGATTTTATGAGCTAAAATAAAAATTATGAAACGAACTCTTGTTTTAATTATTTTAGATGGCTGGGGCATTGGCCGAAACGATCAATCAAATCCTATCCATGTTATTAATCCTCCGTCAATCAATTATCTAAAAGAAAATTTTCCCTTTGCCAGCTTGCAAGCTTCTGGCATTGCCGTCGGACTTCCATGGGGCGAAGAAGGAAACAGCGAAGTCGGCCATTTAAATATCGGCTCGGGCAAAGTTGTTTATCAAAATTATCCGCGCATCAGCTTAGCCATCAGAGATAAAAGTTTTTTTAAAAATGAAACAATTTTAAAGGCTTTTGATCACGCCAAAAAAAATAATTCCGCGGTTAATTTAATCGGGCTTATTTCCGATGGCGTTGTTCATGCGGCTTTTGAGCATCTGGAGGCTTTGATAGAATTTGCTGAAATGGAAAAAGTGGAAAAATTAAATATTCATTTGATAACCGACGGCCGCGATAGCCCGCCGACTTCTTCGATTAATCTTTTAAGCCGTTTTCCCCAAAAAACAAAAGAAAATATCGCCAGCATTTCTGGCCGTTATTTTGCCATGGATCGCGACAATCATTGGGAAAGAACGCAAAAATATTACGATGTTATTACAAACGAAGGAACCGAAACAAAAGATTTTGAAAACTATATAAAAAATACACATAGTCAAGGATACAATGACGAATATATTCCTCCGGCGATTATTAATTCTCAAAAAATAATCAAAGAAAATGATGCTGTGATATTTTTTAATTTCCGCGAAGACAGAATGCGGCAACTTACAAAAGTTTTCGTTGATAAAAATTTCAACCAATTCCCGATTAAAAAATTTAATAATCTTTTTATATCAACAATGATAAGCTACAGCGACGAGTTCAATGTGCCAGTAGCATATTCAAAAGAAATTATTGCCAATCCGCTGAGCAAAATTTTGGCGGATTCCGATAAAACCCAATTTAAAATCGCGGAAACAGAAAAATACGCTCATATCACTTACTTTTTCAACGGCGAAAATGAAGCGCCTTTTAAAAATGAATATCGCGTTTTAATCCCATCAAGAAAAGAATTAAGCCATGCCAGCCATCCCGAAATGATGGCCAATGAAATAACCAGCCGCGTTGTTGAGGCAATAAATGAAGGCACTTATGACTTCATTGTCGCTAATTACGCTAACCCGGATATTATTGCCCATACCGGAAATTACGACGCTTCGCTTAAAGCCGTTGAAGTTATTGATCAACAAATAGATAAAATCACTAAAACCATATTGGATAAAAATGCGTATCTGATAATCACTTCTGACCACGGAAACATTGAAAGGCTTTTCAACCCTATCACTGGCGAGCCGGAAACAAAACACGATCCAAGCCCGGTTCCGATACACTTAGTGGCCAAAGAATTTGAGAAGAAAAAAAACCCGATAGAAATAAAAGAGGCCGAAAAATCAACGATAGGGATATTGGCTGATGTGGCGCCGACAATTTTAGAAATTATGAATCTCCCAAAATCAAAAGAAATGACCGGAGAAAGTTTGCTTAAACTGCTTATTTAATTTTAAAACTTTTTCTGTGAATCGACGAATAGCCGATTTTTTTTATCGCTTTAATATGTTTTTTTGTTCCATAACCGACATTGTTTATAAAATCATACTGCGAATATTTTTTATGAAGTTTTTTCATCAATTTATCGCGATAAACTTTGGCAACAATTGAAGCCAACGAAATCGCCGGAATTTTTTCATCGCCCTTAATTATCGTTTTAGTCCGCCAGCCGGCGGATTGATTTTCGATATTCAAATATAATCCGCCGTCTAAAAAAATCAAACAATTTTTAATTTTTCCATGCCTACCGGCAGGCAGGAATTTATAATTTTTAATTAATTTTTTAAACGCTTTGGTGGCAGCTAGATTCGCGGCTTGAGAAATATTGATTTTATCAATAATTTTCGGAGAAACAGATGCTATCCCATGAGATAGCATCTGTTTTTTAATATAATTAAACCAAGCTTCTCTTTGAGACAGAGAAAGTTTTTTAGAATCGCGGAGTTTTGTTAATTTAAACTTTTTTAAATCAGATTTTTTGATTTTAAATTTTTCAGGCAACGCCAGCGCTGCCACAACCACCGGTCCGGCCAATGATCCCCTGCCCACCTCATCAATACCAATAATAAATTTTTTAATCATAAATGTGCGCTTTGCAGGGATCGGACCTGCGACCTTTCTCCCTCACTCTTTTTTTAATGCGTCCTGCTGGAATCGAACCAGCAACCTCTTCGATGTGAACGAAGCGCTCTACCATTGAGCTAAGAACGCGCAGTAAAGAGTGGGGGATGAACGGAAACACGTAAATATTAATTATAAAACAAAAAACGCCTATTTCAAGGCGTTTTTTAAACATAAACAAAATATTATTGGCGTTCGGCCACTGCGCCAGCTTCTGTGAGTTTTTTAACAAGTTCTTCGGCTTCTTCTTTCTTAAGTCCGGTTTTTACCGGTTTCGGAGCCGCTTCAACTAAATCCTTGGCTTCTTTCAAACCAAGGCCAGTTGCTTCTTTAACAACTTTAATGGCATTGATTTTCTGGTCTCCGGCTGATTTTAAAACTACATCAAATGAAGTTTTTTCCACAGCCGCTTCTCCGGCTCCCGCTCCGGCGCCTCCGCCGACAGCCATTGCTGCCGCTGAAACTCCGAATTTTTCTTCCAAAGCTTTAATCAATTCGGCGAGTTCAACAACTGTTAATTTCTCAACTTTTTCTATGATATCTTTAAATTTTTCCATATTTTTATGTTTTATTTTTATTTATTTTCGACCGTTTGTTTCGATTTTTGATCTAACACATACAAAAACATTCTAATCGGCGACGCAAGCATTCCAACCAATTGCCCAAGTAAAACTTCTCTTGAGGGTAACTGACCGATTTTTTTAACAGCTTCGGCATCAAGAAAATTTTTTGCCGAAAGATCATAGCTTCCCAAAATTTTAAATTGAGCATCTTTTAATCCTTTTGAGAATTTATAAACCGGTCCGGCAATTTCTGAAATATCTTTATCAGAAAAAATCGTTCCAAGCTGTAAATCAAATTGTTCAGGATTAAAATCTATGCCAATATCTTTCAAGGCCACGCGCAAAAGTTTTTTCTTAAAAACTTTCATTTTTGCGCCAACTTCGCGCAAAGCCAAACGTAATTTCTTAATGTCTTCTACCGCGGTTCCGGAAAAATCAATAAAAGTTAAAAATTTGCTGTCTTTAATAAGTTTTTTGCTTTCTTCTATATGTTGCGATTTTTGAGCTTTAGTTAACATAATTTTATTATTTAAAAATAAAACGGCCTTATATGCCGCAGAAAAATTAGTATTCCTCGGCAGGGCTTATTTTATTAGTTAGCAAATGCCTGCTGTCTGCGGATATTTATTTTATATTAGCAAACTGAAAATATTTGTCAATAGTTATGGCAACGCGCAGCCGCTTTCTTTTGACAATTTTTCTATCCCCTGCTCGCCGACTAACTTTCTGCCATCCGGAAAAATCCAAGTCGGATAACCCTCAACGCCCTTTTCCAAGCAAAGTTTTGTTTCTTTGGTGCATTCCACATAAGGCACATATTGAAAAGAATTCCCAAAAGCCTTTTTCTCATTTTGGCAATGGGCGCACCAATAAGCGCCATACATCGTAATTTGTTTTTGCGCCAAACATTTGGCAAAAGAATCAAACTGACCGGGGCCCAAATTAGGCTTTTCATTTTTGTTTGCAAAAATAGCCAAAGAAATAATTCCGGCTAAAATTAAAACTGAAATTGCAATTAAAATTTTTGTTTCTTTATTCATCGCAGCAATTTACCAATTTATTGACAATATCTTCAACGCTCCACGGCTTTTTCATGTCGCCGCTATCATGGACATTTAATTGATCATCGTTTATTTTTTTAACATTTGATAAATCAACCATTTTTAGCCTGACAGCCCAAAACATAGCGTAAAGATGATAAGATTTTTTGAACATATCTTTGGCTTCTTCATCTTTTTTATCGGTTTGTAATTTTGTCGCTACTTCCATCAATCTCATTGAAGCCGCAAGCAAATGTTTGGCAATGCACCAAACTTCGCCTTCATATTCTTCAATCATTTTTTTCATCAAAGTCTTGCGCATTTCGCGGATTTCTTTGATAAAATCAAAATATTCTTCTTTTTGAGTTTTTTCAGCCGTAAAAAAGAAATGTTCTTCAAGGCTGATTAAATTCATTACGGCAATGCTTAAATCTTCGTCAGTAGATAAATCAAATTTATTGGCCTTTTTAAGATTTTGAACTTTTTCTATAAGTTGCTTGAATTTCTGTTCATCCATAAATTTATTTAAATTATAAAATAAAAATTAACATACCCAAAAGTATCATTGCCAAGCTACTGATGAATCTCATTTCCCTTGATTTTTCTGTTTTCCATTGCTGAACTCTTCGCAAGAACTTTTCATCGCTAGCGATTAAAAGAATAATTATAAGCGGCAAAATAAAAATTAAATTATAATAAAACAAATAAGCCAGCCCTCTTGCATACGTTGCTTGATCGTGTAAAAGACCTAAAACCATCAAATACGGCCCGCCGGTGCAAGGAAATTCGCAAAGTCCGACAAGGGCGCCAAGACCAAAAGCTGTTGGGATTGAGCCCTTTTCCATCAGTTGCGCCATTGTTCTATGGCTGGCTTGCGGTATTTTTAATTTTATCGGAAAATTCGGAAAAAATTCGTTTAATAATTCAACTAATCCCCATAAAATCAATAAAGTCGCCCCCAATCTTGCCATAAAATGAGGAACATTAAAAAATTGAAGAGTCTGTAAAATTCCCAAACCGATTAAAACATAAACCAAAAAAATTCCCAAAATATAAAAAGCGCCGACTTTTAAAATATTGGAATGGCTTCGGCCGAGAGTAAAAAGAAAAGCAATTGTCAAAATCAAAATTGAAAAAGCGCAGGGGTTAATGCTGTCTATAATCGCGGCAACGGAAACAAGCGGCAAAAGCCATTTCCCGCCGTTGCTGATTTGCCAAACCGCTTGAGTGCCAAAGCTGCCGGTTTTTAACAATAAAACACCGGCAAATATCGCAACGAAGATTGTTATTAAAATTAAAAACTTCTTGCTCATATAATATAAACTATTTTATGGTTTAACATTGGCGTAAAATTGAAGTTCTAAATTACCGCCAAAAGAATCTTCTACAAAAACGCTTCTTTTAATTTCTCCAATTCCTGACGGGCCATGAGCAGCCGGATCAAAAATTACTTCAATTTCCGCTTCTTCGCCGGCTGCCAAACTTTTATTTACTTCGGGGGTAATTCCGTGCATGGGCATTCCAAACGGACCGGTTTTTTCTCCGTTAATTATAAGCGTTGCTGAAGTGCACATACAGGAAGTTGAGATTTTTTTAATATTCATTGATTGGCTGATGGAATTTTTTATTTTAAAAATATGAGAAACTTTTCCGGCTGCCATTGAAATTGAACCAAAATCAAAAAGTTTTTCTTGGGTTGAAATAGCGCTGATTTTATCGGCTATTTTATTTGCATTTCCATTTTTGGGACCGGCAATAAAAATAAGAATCGCTAAAAAAATAATTGCTGCGCCAGCGCTAAAAATTGTATAAATAGTTTTTTTGTTCATAAATTTAATTAAAACATTGTGTCCTCTTCGGCTCTTTTATATTCATGGATTTCTTCCGAAGAAAACCAATAATTTAATTCATGTTTTGCTTCTTCCGGAGTTTCTGAAGCGTGAATGATATTATGTATAGCCCGTTTTTGGGAATTTGCCAATGCCGCGCTGTCAACAGAATAATCTCCGCGGATGGAACCTAATTCCGCCAAATTTGGCAAAGTGTTGCCGCAAAGCTTTCTTGTCATATCAACGCTATGAACTCCCTGAACAACCATTTTGACCATCGGTCCGGAAATCATAAAATCAATAAGCCATAGACGAACCATTTTGCCGATTTCTTCCGAATCACTTGTCCCCAACGCTTTAATCGGATCAATTCCGTATTTTTCATAATTGCCGAGAGATTTTTGGCCGATGCGTTTTATCCACTCAGAATTTTTTGGATAATGGTTGTCAATTTGCTCGGCTGTCGCCTGAAACATTTTTAAGGCAATAACTTTAAGCCCGCGTTGCTCAATACGCCCGATAATTTCACCAATCAATCCCCTTTTTATTCCGTCAGGCTTTATTAAAACCAAAGTTTTTTCTTCTTTAAATTCCATATCTTATAAATTTAAGCCGTAAATTTTATTGTCATATCGGTTAATAAACAAAATTTGATTGCCAAACAAAGAAAGATTAAAGGCATCCAAGGCCGGCTCTGTTTGGTCTAATAAAGTTTTTAAAGTATTGCTGTTGATATCTATTTCATAAATAAAATCGCTGAAATAAACCGCCCTTTTTAAATAATCATCGGGCAAAAACGGCTCTTTGACGCTTGTTTTATCATAAGGCACAGCGCAATAAATTTTACTTATTGTCACGGCGCATTTTTCCGGCATTGTTTTAAAATTTAAATTTGCTTTTATTGTTCCGTTTTTATCTAATAAATTCAATTCCCCGACACCCATTTCGTTAGAAGTAAATTTTAATCCATAGCTCAAATCTTTCGCCCAATTGATTATTAAACCGGTGTCGCGAGAAAATAAAGTAAGAGTTTTATTTTTAACGCTTGCCGCCCAAATTTCGTTTTGATAATTTGCCGAAGGTTTGGAAACCAAAAGAATTTTATCGGTATCAACCCATTTCAGATCAAAATCTTTTTGATTAAAAGTTAAAATTATTGTCGCTTTTTGTTTGCCGGTTAAATCTTTAATTACTAAATTGTTCGCAGTTGAATTTTTAGCATTTTCAAAATATGCGATTTGCAAATTATTAGGAGAAAAATCAACTGCTGTTATATTATCCAAAGCCTGCCAAACTTTTGTGGCAACATTAAAAATTTCAAATTTAAAAGAGTCTGCGATTCCATATTTAACAATCGCCATACTGCCATCTTTTGAAAATTTAATATTTTGAATATCGCTGATTTGTCGGCCGCTCACAATTTCATCTTCTTTGTCTTTAACGCGTAAAATTTGTCCTTTTTCGTTAAAATAAAGAATTTGTTTTTCTGAGATCGCCTGGGTAGAAGTCGCTGATTGAGCTGTTGAAGTGGAAGTTTTTTGATTGCCGGTTGAAGAATCTACCGAATAAATCGCATCTCCGGCTGTCCAATAAAATAAAGCAGGCTGATCGCTTAAAATTTCAAGTTTTGGTTTTATAGTAAGCTTTACCGGCGGCCGAACTAATCCGCCAAGGCCAGTTGAAGGCGACAAAACTCCGGGAACTTGCTGAGTAGTTTTGACGGCAAAATAAATACCTATGCCAATCGCAATGGCCAATATAACAATTACGCTAATAATTATAACAATTGTTCTTTTGGGCATTATTTATTATTTTTACCTTTTATAATTTCATCAATTACTCCATAATCTTTCGCTTCCGCTGCTGTAAGATAAAAATCTCTGTCAGTATCTTTATCAATTTTTGTCATTGGCTGGCCGGTATGTTTCACTAAAATTTGGTTAAGTCTCTCTTTTATTTTAAGAATTTGGCGAGCGGCAATTTCAACTTCAACCGCCTGTCCCTCAACTCCGCCCATAACTTGATGAAGCAAAATTTCAGAATTCGGCAAAGCGAATCTTTTTCCCTTTTTTCCGGCAGCCAAAAGTACTGCGCCCATTGAAGCGGCTAAACCGACGCAAATCGTTGAAACATCGGGCTTGATATGCTGCATCGTATCATAAATAGCAAGTCCGGCTGAAACAACTCCGCCAGGGCTGTTAATATAAAATTTGATATCCTTGCTTGGATCTTCATGTTCCAAAAAAAGCATTTGCGCGATGATGCTATTGGCGATTTGATCATTTACCGGACCACCCAAAAAGATAATTCTGTCTTTCAAAAGACGTGAATAAATATCATAAGCGCGCTCTCCATATTGTGATTTTTCTATAACTGTTGGAACTAAATTCATAATATTATAAATTCTTATACGCTTTTTGCGTTTCAATGATTTCTTCTTTTGCTTTTTCAACCCCTTCCCAGCCGAGAATTTCAACTTTTTTCCCCTCGAGTTCTTTATAAGCCGAAAAGAAATGAGCGATTTCTTTTAAAGAGTGTTCATGAGTGATTTTAATATCGTTAATATCTTTGATATTTTCAAAACGAGGATTTTTAACCTGAACAGCTAAAATTTTATAATCATTTTCTCCGCCGTCAATCATTTTAAGAAGTCCGATAGGGCGAACTTCAACAAGACATCCCGGAAAAAGCGGATCGTTCCCCAAAACTATTGCATCCAGTGGATCGCCGTCATCACAATGAGTCTGAGGAATGAATCCGTAATCAGCCGGATAATGCATCGGCGAATATAAAACTCTATCCAGAATAATAGCGCCAGATTCTTTGTCTATTTCATATTTGTTCTGGCTGTCTTTCGGAATTTCAATAATAACATTGACCGTCTCCGGAGCTTTTTTGCCAATTGTGATTTTTGATAAATCCATATTAAAATAATAAATAGAAATTAAAAAATAGTAAATAGAAATATATTATTTTTTTGAATTTTATTTCCTAATTACTCGTTTCTAATTTATTAACTTCTGTCTCTGGCGCAATTTCCGGAATTGCTTCGGCAATACCAGCATTTAAAACTTCATCCGGATTAGACAATGATCTGACGTCTATTTTCCAGCCAGTAAGCCGAGCGGCAAGCCTCACATTTTGTCCGGCTTTGCCTATTGCCAAGCTCACCTGATCTTCCGGCACAAAAACCTTGGCTTCGCGCTTCGGCAAAATTTCAACAGCTTTCGCTTTCGCCGGAGACAAAGACGCTGAAATAAATTTCGCCGGATCGTCATGCCATTCAATAATATCAATTCTTTCATTGCCCAATTCATTGGTTACCGCCATTACCCTTGTGCCGCGCTGGCCAACGCAAGCGCCAATCGGATCAATTCCATCAACGCTTGAAGCCACGGCAATTTTAGTGCGATTGCCGGCTTCGCGAGCAATAGCTTTTATTTCAACTACTTTATCATTGATTTCCGGCACTTCCATTTCAAATAATTTGCTCACAAATTTCGGATGAGATCTTGAAAGAATAATTCCCGGAAGTTTCGCCTCGTCTTGAACCGCCAAGAGATAAAATTTCAATCTTTCGCCGATTTTATAATATTCGCTGGGAATTGTTTCATTAAAAAACATAACGCCGACCGCGCGGCCGAGATCAACAAAAACATTACCGCGTTCAATTCGCTGAATCATTCCACTCACTAATTCCCCTTCTTTGCCGCGATATTCTTTTAAAACAGATTCTCTTTCCGCTTCCCTGATTTTTGACAAAATCACCTGTTTGGCGGCCTGGGCGGCAATACGGCCAAAATCTTCGTGAAGTTCAAGCGGAAATTCCAATTCCTCGCCAAGCTGAACATCTGATTTCACATCTTTTGCTTCTTCAATTAAAATATGGCGATCAGGATTATAAACCGGAAGTTGCTCTTCTTCTGGCTGAATTTGAGAAACTTCTTTTTTAATTTCTTCACCTTCTTCACTTTCTTTTTTTATTGTCACCGTTGATTCATCAACAACTAATTTAACTTTTGAAAATTTTAAATCTCCGCTTTTGGGATCAAAAACAGCTTTTACCATTTCTCCTTTTTTGCAATATTCTTTTTTATAAGCAGCGGCAATCGAAGATTCAATCGCTAAAATCACGGCATCTTTTGAAATGCCCTTTTCTTCTGATAATTGCTCAATTGCTCTATTTAATGTTTTTAAATCCATATTTTTTATTTTATTATATCATGATTTAACAAAATCCGCCTTATGCGGATTTAATTTATTTTTATATTATAGTGTGCAAATTTTAAAAAATCAACCCTATAATTATTTTCGCTCTTTATCGTTAAAAATACTGATTTCCCCGTATTCGCCGTCATAGCCAGGCCGAATTTTCACTTTGCCTTCGCGAACCCTTTTAATTCCTTCGGCAACGCGATTATCAGCAATGGATTTCAATTCGCTCTCGCTTATTTCCAATAAAATTTTCAATTCATTGCCGAAATTTTTTATCAAATTTTCATATTCTTTTTTGACTCGCTTTGTATTTTCGCCAACCTCAAAAGCTTCTGCAATAATTTCCGAAAGCGGAATCAAATTAAAATATGATTCGCCATTGATTTCTTTTTTGCTGCCGCTAATTTTAAATTCAACTTTTCTGTCGGATAAATCGTTAACCCTGCTCATCACTCCGATTGTCAAATGCCTGCCGCATTTCGGACAAATATTTTTACGTTGTTTTGTTTCTTCCGGAGAGAACCAAACTCCGCAATCGCGATGACCGTCAAAATGATATTTCCCCTCCTCCGGAAAAAATTCTATAGTTCCCAAAAATTTTTTCCTATTTTGAAATTTTATGGCTCCGATAATATTGGCATAAGAAAGTTCAACATCAAAAATATTCGCCTCTCTGCCGATTTTTGCCAAACTATGGGAATCAGAATTGGAAATTAAGGCGATATTGTCAAATTTTGAAAGCCGCCTGTTCATTTGCGGATCGCTTGAAAGGCCGGTTTCAATGGCAAAAATATTTTTCGCATATTTACCAAAACATTCTTCAATTGAGTCAAAACCGCTCATCGAACCAAACATTGAAAACCATGGTGTCCAGATATGAGCCGGAACTATTACTGCTTCTTGATTGATATTAAAAACAATTTCCGCAAGTTTTTCACTATCAAGGCCTAATATCGGTCGGCCATCGGAACTTAAATTGCCGATTAAAGAAAGTTTTTCGTTAATTTTTTCAGCAGTTTCAATATCCGGCGAAAAAATAATATTATGAACGCGCCTGACTTTGCCGTTTTTTGAATAAATGCCTGAAATTTCAGCCGTAAGCATAAAACGCGTTTCAGCCATAGTCCCTTTTAAAGTTTTTCGTTTGAATTCTTCTTTTAATTTAAAAAGTCCGGGTTCAACCGGCTCTAATTTATTTTTAATCTCCTTAAACCACTCTGGATGAGTAAAATCGCCTGTCCCCATCAATAAAATCCCCTTATCATCCGCAACGCGGTCAAATTCTTCTAGAATCATAATCTTGCTCGTAGCGCGGCTATATTTTGAATGAATATGAAAATCCGCAAAAAATTTCATAATTTAATTATAATCAATTTGCAAAATTTATAAAATGTTCCAAGGGAATGTAATTATTTTCAAAAATTTAAGCGCAACGGCAAAAATATAATCAAACCACCTTTTTTTATATGTTTGCGGATCAAAAATTTCACAATCAGTCAGCCACTTATCAATTATTTTTTTCAAATCATCAACCATTTTTTTATTGCTAAAAAAAACTCCAGCCTCAACATTATATTGCAAAGATAACAAATCTATATTTTGAGAACCGATCAAACCTTCTCTGCCGTCTATCACCATCACCTTGGCGTGATTCATTTCTTTTTGCAGATAAAATTTTATTCCCATACGGTTTAATTTATCAATATAAAAATAATTGGCGCGATCGGAAATCCAGCGATCGGTTTTTTTAGGCATAATTATTTTTATTTCAATGCCGCGCAAAATCGCCTGGTGGAGAGCCGCGATAAACCACCTACTTGGGAAAAGATAAGTTGTCACTATCTCAACGCTTTTTTGAGCGTCTCCGATTTTCTTTTTATAAAGATTTTTAAAAAACATTCTGCCTCGTCTTGGCTGATGTTCTAAAAAAAATAATTTAGTTTTTCCCAAAATTGTTGATTTTTTATAAACGCTAATTGCCTGGTCTTTCCCTCCTCAAAGATTATAAATTCTGGCAAATGACCGAAGGCTGTATTTAGCGATACTCCCTTCAAGACGAATCTGCAAATCATTCCATTTTCTGAAAAATTTATGGATATTTACGCCACCCAAAAAAACTATATTTTCATCAATAATTAAAATTTTTTTATGAATTCTTTCAAACCAATAACTAAAAAATAGAACCTCTGCTCCGACTTTCCTCAATTCGTCTATCATTTTTTGGCTTAATTCTGAACTGCCAAATGAATCAATAATTATTTTAACTTTTACCCCTTCATCTGCTTTTTGTTTTAAAATTTCAAAAAAATTATAACCAGAAGTATTATCAACGAAAATATACATCTCCAAATAAATAGATTTTTTTGCCGCCTTGATATCTTTTAACATTGCTGCCCATGCGCTTTCCGAGGTCGTATAAAATTTATACATATTAAAAAACTACAAATTATTTTCGTATAATCTTCCCATGCCCAAAATATCAGCCTCGCGAAAATGTTTGCCGATAAGCTGAAAACCAATCGGCAAACTATCGGTTTTTGCGGGGATTGAAATTGCCGGCAATCCTGCTAAATTTACCGGTGAAGTAAAAATATCTTCAAGATACATTTGCAGCGGATCGCTCGCTTTTTCGCCTATTTTAAAAGCCGGCTTCGGAGAAACCGGAGTTAAAATCACGTCAACTCCGTCAGCTGACGGATCAAAAACTTTATCAAAATCTTCCTTTATTAATCTTCTCACTTTCTGCGCTTTGGCATAATAAGCATCGTAATATCCGGAAGACAAAACAAAAGTCCCCAAAATTATTCTTCTCTTAACTTCGTCGCCAAATTTTTCTCCGCGATTTTTTAAATATGTGTGTAATAAATTAGATTGCTGATTATTATTCTGCGCGTATCTGATTCCGTCAAAACGCGCCAGGTTAGCGCTTACTTCAGCGGGAACAATTATATAATAAGCGGGAACGGCATATTTTGTATGAGGCAAGCTTACTTCGCAAAATTCAATTTTTAAATTCTTGAATTTTTCAATTACATCGTTAATTGCGCCTTCTGTTTCTTTTGAAAGTCCTGAAATAAAATATTCTTTCGGCAAACCAATCTTCAATTTTTTAATTTTATTAAAATCCGGATTTATAATTTCATCTCCATATTCGCCAATTAACGGATTAATGCTGGTTAAATCAAAATTATCTTTGCCGCAAATTTCTTTAAATAAAATTGCCGCATCTTCAACGTTTTTGGCAATCGGCCCGATTTGGTCCAAACTTGATGCCATTGCTATCAATCCAAAGCGCGACACAGCGCCGTAGGTCGGCTTCAGCCCGACAACTCCGCAAAAATTAGCCGGCATGCGAATTGATCCTCCGGTGTCAGACCCCAATGCCGCAACAGCCATATCGGCAGCAACAGCAGCAGCGGAACCGCTTGAAGATCCGCCCGAAACCCTAGCTATATCGCGCGGATTTTTTGTCGCCTTAAAAGCGGAATTTTCTCCTGACGCCCCCATGGCAAATTCATCCATATTGGTCTTGCCAAGAAAAATCGCTCCGGCTTTTTTTAATTTTTGGATAACCGTTGCATCATAACTCGCTTTATAATTTTCCAAAATTTTAGAAGCCGCTGTCGCCATCTCGCCGTTTATTAAAATATTATCTTTAATTGCCAAAGGCGCGCCGGAAAAAGCGCCTATGTCTTTTCCCTCCGCAATCATAATATCAATTTGATCAGCCTGAGAATATGCCAGATTTTCGGTTAAATTCAAATAAGCGCCGATTATCTCATCATTTTTTTTTATATTTTCAAAAAACGCCTTCGTAATTTCAGAAGCGGAAAATTTTTTATTTTTAAGCCCCTCATTAATTTTTTTTATTGTTAAATCTTTTATATTCATAATTAATTCGCATTATTAGCGATTATTCTCCAAATACTCCCGGCACTTTCAAATAATTGTCTTTTTTATCTGAAAATGCGGAAATTAAATCAGCATTTTGAGACTCGCATTTTGTCTCGCTCTCATCATAG
Organism: Candidatus Wolfebacteria bacterium; assembly: GCA_016214005.1. Taxonomy (GTDB): domain Bacteria; phylum Patescibacteriota; class Minisyncoccia; order UBA6257; family UBA9933; genus JACRPK01. The sequence goes on along the minus strand of JACRPK010000013.1, from coordinate 19,725 downwards.
CGAATAGCATTTGAAAACAAAACTCCGCCGTTCATCGGTTCTGTTTTTGAAGTATCAACCCCTTTTAATTCTTCAAAATAATTGATAATTTCGCCAAGATCTTTCAAAAGTTTTTCCTCCTTTCCCTTGTCAATTTCTATCCGCGAAAGATGCGCCAATTTTTCTAAATTTTTTTTATTGATTATCTCTCTCATTATTTTTTTAATTTTATCTCTTCAATATCTTTTTCTATTTTTATCAATTTATTTTTTAATTCTTCTAAAATACCCGCCTCAACTTGTAAAATGTCCATTTCAGTTTTGATTTCCGACTCTTCCCTTTCTTCTATTTTTTTCTCTCTTTTGATACCGGAAAGAATTATATGATGGCCGATAAAAAAAGAAACAAAAAGTCCGGTCGACAAAAGCATAATCATACTTATTATAATTGAAAAAAGCGCGCTTAAACCGATTTCATCGGCTAAATGCCAAACGCCGCGCCAAAAAAGCACGATTCCCACTCCGCCAATTATTGCGTAAATTATCGGTTTGCGGCTTAGTCTTGCTCTGATTTTATCTTCTAATTTGTCAAAAAATTTAATGATATTTTTCATATAATATTATTTAATAATTAATTCCTATTTTATTTTTAGCTTCTTCCAGATTTTTTGAAGCGATTATTTTTGCTTGTTCCGCTCCGTTTTTTAAAATTTTTTTTACATTAGCCGGATTTTCTTTGAGCTTTTTCAAATTTTTCTGAAGCGGATCTAAAAAATAAACAATCGCTTCGCCCAAATCTTTTTTAAATTCGCCGTAATTTTTCCCCTTGTATTCTTTTTCAAGCTGTTTAATTGTTTTGCTGCTTACCAATGAATAAATCGTCAAAAGATTGGCAATGCCTTTTTTCTTTTCAAGATCATAAACAATTTCTTTTCCGGAATCAGTCACTGCTTTTTTTATTTTTTCTTTTATTAAACTTGGCTCGTCAATAAGCGCAATATAATTATTTTGATTTTCGGCTGATTTTGACATTTTCTTTTCCGGATCATCAAGTCCCATAATGCGCGCGCCTTCTTTTATAATTATTTCTTTCGGCTCAATAAAAATTTCGCCGTATAAATTATTAAATCTTCGAGCAAGCATTCTTGCAAATTCAATATGCTGTTTTTGATCTTCGCCAACCGGCACAAAATCGGTTTTGTAAAGCAAAATATCGGCTGCCATTAAAACCGGATAATCAAAAAGGCCGACACTCACATTGCTGCGGAGTTTTTTCACCTTATCTTTATATTGAGTCATCAATTCAAGCTCTGAAATTTTTGAAATCGTATTTAAAATCCAGGCCAATTCAGTATGCTCGCGAACATCAGACTGGACAAAAATTATTGATTTTTTCGGATCAATACCGGCCGCCAAATAAATCATCGCTGTTTCTAAAATTTTTTCGCGAAGTTTTTGCGGCTCTTGATAAATGGTTATAGCGTGATAATCAACAATAGAAAAAATACTTTTATAATTATTCTGCAAATCAATCCACTGCTTTATGGCTCCCAAATAATTGCCCAAATGAAGATTCCCGCTCGGCTGCGCCGCGGAAAAAATAATTTTATTTTTTATATCTTTCATAATTCATAATTTATATAAAAATAATAACAAACTATGTTCCAATTTTAAATGATGACATTTTATGCGACCACATAACTTGTCATCATTATTAAAACTATTATATAAAAATCTTTTAAAACTCTTAATTAATAACTAAATTAATAAATTAAAATTCAAAATTAAATAATATCATCCTCGGCAACTTTAAAAAATTTTAAATATTGCAAAAGATTTGTTTCATTCAAATATTCAATGAATTCTTTTGGCAACGGAGATGGACCAAACCAAACACTTTCCTGCAACATTATAAAACCTAATGCTGTTAAGTTTTTTCTTAGCCAATTTCTTTGTTTTTTTCTAATTTCTGGAATATCAAAAATAACTATCATATCTTTTTTTGTATTTTTTATTTTTAAATATCCAAAATGAGGGGCAATTAAAAAAGATTTTTCTTTTAAATAATTTCTTCCTTCTTGAGTAATTTTCCAAATGTTATTTTTATTCTCAATCAATCCCCTCTTCTTCAAGCGCGATAATGTTCTTCTCAATGTTTGCTCTTTAATTTCTTTAATTTTATCAATTACTTTATCTTGGGTTAAAATATATTTTTTATAATTCAATGGAAAAGGATAAGTGGATGTTACCGTCCTTAATCTTTGACCCATCGTCTTATAGCCACCGGAATAATTGGTTAAAAGCGCTAATAAAATATTAGATAAGCTCATAAAATAATGATATAAAAAATATTTATTAATGACAAGTTGCGCGGTCGCATAAAATGTCATTATGTAATCCTCTTTAAATCTTCAAAAAAAATGTTTTAAGGTTTTTAAAAATTATTTATTTCTCCTCCAATATCAAAAAGTACTTTAAATTTATTTTTATCTTTTCTTGTTGTTTTAAACCCATTTTTAGTGAAAATAATAAAAACTTTTTTCATATTTTTATTTTATCATTATTAAAAATTCTTTCTCGTTTAAAATTTTCACGCCTAATTCTTTGGCTTTTTCGTATTTTGATCCTGGCTCGCTGCCGACAATAACATAATCTGTTTTTTTGCTAATGGATTCCGAAACATCACCGCCGAATTCGCGAATTTTTTCTTTAGCCTCATCTCGGCTTATTGTTTCTAAAGATCCCGTTAAAACAAAAGTTTTATTTTTTAACTTTTGCGATTTTTGAATTTGATATTGGATTTTTATCCCTGCTCTATCTAATTTTTCTAAAAATTTTATATTTCTTTGGCTGAGAAACCAATCATAAACGCTTTGAGCCACTTTTGGCCCGATATCGCGAATTTTTTGCAAATCTTCCAAGGATAAAGCTTCATATTTTTTAATAAATTCTTTTATTGATGAAACTGGAAATTGTTTTGATAAAACTGAAGCTGTTTCTTCTCCAATGTGCAAAATTCCCAAGCTATAAATAAAACGCTGCAAAAAAATTATTTTATGCGCTTGAATTTCTCTAATAATATTTTGAGCTGATTTTTTTCCAAATCGCTCCAAAACCTCAATATCGCCTTCCGTAAGCTCAAAAATATCCGCAGCGTCGGAAATCAAACCTTCATCTAAAAACCTATTGATGATTTTTTTGCCCAAACCGCGAATATCAAAAGCCATTCGCGAAACAAAATGCTGCAATGATCTTTTATTTTTAGCTCCGCATTTCGGATTTGAACATCTGTAAATCGCTCCCTCGCTTACGATCTTCGCGCCATCAACCGGACAATTCGTCGGAATTTTAAAATCTTTTTCTTCTCCGGTCCGCAATTCTTTCAAAACTTGATTTATTTGCGGAATCACATCGCCGGCGCGGCTTACTATCACCGTATCGCCGATTTTCAATCCCAATCTTTTTATTTGATCAAAATTATGAAGGGTGGCATGAGTAATTTTTATACCGCTTAATTCAACCTGTTTTAAAATAGCAACCGGAGTCAAGGCGCCAGTACGGCCGACCTGAACTTTAATATCTTCAACCATCGTCGTCGCTTCTTTTGGCGAAAATTTATAAGCAATGGCCGCGCGCGGAGTTTTCCCGACAACGCCGGCTGTTTCAAAAATTTTATTGTCATTGATAATTACCACTACGCCGTCAATTTCATAAGGCAATTTTTCGCGATTTTTTTCCTCACCCCAATGATTTCTAAATTTAAAAACTTCCCCAAGCGATTTCGCCGACTGATTATGAAAATTCGTTTTAAACCCGAAAGCTTTTAAAAGCTTGTGTTCTTCTTCGTGATTTTTTTGCCCCAAATTGCTCACAATATCATATTGGAAAGAATCAAGGCGGCGCTTAGCGGTTATTTTTGAATCAAGCTGGCGAATTGAACCGGCTGCCATGTTTCTTGGATTGGCAAAAATTTTTTCGCCTGACTTTATGGCGTCTTTGTTTATTTTTTCAAATTCTTTTTTATTGATAAAAACTTCGCCGCGAATTATCAAACGATTAGGATTTAAATTATATTTTTTATGATCTAAGCCGAGCTCTTTTAAGTTTTTTTCTATTTCATTTGGCTCTGAAATTTTTAAAGGTATGGCTTCTATGGTTTTTAAATTTCGGGTAATATCTTCCCCGATTTTTCCGTCACCGCGAGTTGAACCTTGGACGAAAACTCCGTTTTCATAAACAAGTTCTATCGCAAGCCCGTCGATTTTTAATTCGCAATAAAACGGTTCGCTCGAATTTATCTCGCTTATTATTTTTTTTCCAAGATAATTTTCAACCCGTTTTAGCCAATCTTTCATATCATCCTCCGAAAATGCGTCATTAAAAGAAAGCATAGGCGTTTCATGCTGGGCTTTTTTAAAGCTCTCCAAAACTTCTCCCGCCACTCTTTGGGTCGGCGAATCAGGAGTTATTAAGTCTGAAAATTTTGTCTCTAAATCAAAAAGCTCTTTTTTTAAAGAATCCAAGGCGCTATCGGAAATTAACGATTTATTTAAAACATGATAAGCATAACGATAGCGATTGATTTCTTCTTTTAATTTTTCTATGCGTTTTTTAGTTTCTTCTCTATTTTTAGATTCTTCGTGAGTCATTTTAAAATTATATCATAATAGAATATACTTTCGTTGCGGTTTGTCGCTGAAACTATTATTGAATCATTGAAATTTGCCCGAAATTATTAATGCTTATGCCCATGCTATTGTTGCCTCTTGTAGTTTTTATTCTGACAGCAATATTATTTACCATATTGCTGTTATTCCCGTTTTTTACAATAAAAATAGAAGGGTTTGGAGCGACAAATAAAACATCAATCCTGCTTACACTTCCGCCAAAATCAAAATTTGCAGTTTCGCTTAATTTAAAGCTGTAAGATTGTTTTGTTTTATCAATAATTTGGCTGTTTTTTTCATCTAAAATTTCATCATTTTTCATTGAACTAAGCTCTGAATATTGAAAATTATGAGGAAAAAAAGAACACAAATCCGCTTGATTATCTTTGAAATCTCTATAAATAATAATATCCCGCGGCGCCTGAAAACTTATGCCATAGCCACAAACAGTATTCGGATCTCTTGCATATGCCGCTAAAGAAAAATTTTTTACTTCATTGAATAAACTATATAAGCGGTATTGGTCTTGAAACAGCGAATATTGTTCGCGAATAGAATAATTTGAAACGAGCATCAAAGACATTAAAACTGACGATATGGCGATTGTAATAATAAGCTCAATAACGGTGAAGCCTTTCATAATTTTATTTTACAAATAAATTAAAAAATTTGAAATATGCGTCAGTCATTTGAAAACCAAAGAAAAACACAACAGCTGCCGCAATTATTATAAACGGTCCGAATGGCACCGCATCTTTCATTTTTTTCTTTCCCCTTATAAGAAGCGGGATAACAAATAATGATCCGATTATAAAAGCTAAAAGCGCTATTATTAAAGTATCCGGCCAGCCAAAAATAAGTCCGATAGCGGCGATAAGTTTAAAATCTCCCCAACCCATTCCCTTGCCGCGGCTTAAAATTATAATAATCCCATATAAAGCCATACTAATAAAAGCGGCAAAAAAATGATCAACCCAAATATTTCCAAATGAGCCGAAAAGCAAAGCATAATGACCGATAAATGAATTAAAAATTGAATAATCTTGAGATTCAAAAAATATTAAAATAATTCCCAAAATTGCCAATGATAAATTAATCAAATCAGGAATAATATAATGACGAAAATCAATAATTGAAAGAAGAAGAAATAAAGTAAAAATTAAAAGCCATAAAATTGCTATTAGAATATAGAATTTAGAATATAGAATATAGGGAAAGAATTTAACAAGAGATAAAGGAACAAAAACAAAAATTAAACCTGTTAAAATTTCAACAATCAAATATTGAAAAGACAACTTGTGCCCGCAAGACAAACATTTCCCTTTTTGAAATAAAAAACTGAATATCGGCGCCAGTTCATACCATTTAAGAATTTTATGACAATGCGGACAGCGCGATCTGCCGCCACAAAGAAGATTCAAAGATTTAAAATCAAAAATCTCCTGCTTTGGCTTAAAACGCATTGAAACGACATTTAAAAAACTGCCTATTGCCAAGCCAAAAACAAAAAGGAAAAAATACATAATTTAAAATTTAATGCAGAAAATAGAATCTTTTGCGCAACTCACTCCATAAGTGGTAGCCGCAATTGTAGTTGGCTCATTATAAGCGGAATGTCCGGCAGTAAGAGGCGCGCCCAATACATAACTTTGTCTATCAGCTGAAATTCCATAAGAATAAGTCCCGCCCGGAATCGGATCGTTTGGAAGATTATTGACAACGCCAGCAGCATTAAGAGCGGTTCCCAAATCTGCCCAAGAAACGCTTGTGTCAGCTCCGGTCGAACACCCCGGAGTTTGCGAAGATGGATAACACCTGTATTTTGTATAATAAATCTCTAAATAACTTTGAATTTTTTGCAAATCAGCCAGACGCCTTGCATCATAGGCGCTGCTTCTAAAACCTCTTAAACCGACTAAAAAAACAGACGACAAAATCGCGATAATTGCCACAACAATAAGCATTTCAATCAAAGTAAAACCCTTTTTCATATTTTTATATTTTTTTAAATCCTTGCGCTAAATTATATATCGGAACTAGAACAGCCGCAAATAGCAGTCCGACGAATATGCCGATAACGACCATTAGCATCGGCTGAATTAATTCTACCAAATTATTCAACACATTATCAACTTCTCGAGTATAAAATACGGCAATTCGCCCGAGAATTTCATCCAAACGGCCGGTTGATTCGCCAATCGCCACCATTTGTCCGACTAAAGCCGGAAAATAATATTCGCTTTGAGATAAAATAGCAGAAAAAGATTCTCCTGCCCTCACTCTTTCAGCAGCCATTCCCAAAGCATCGCGATAAACCACATTGCCGATATTTTGACTGGTAATTTCAATCGCTTGAGCCAATGGAATGCCGCCTTTCAAAAGAACTCCCAATGATTCAGAAAATCGCGCCACATAAATTCTTCTGAACAAATTCCCCAAAATCGGCGTCCGCATAAATAATTCACTGGCAACCGCCTGTCCCTCGGCGGTTTTAAAATAATTGATCAAAAATATTATCAAGCCGATTGTCACAATAATAACAAACCACCACCAATTTGCCAAAAAAGTTCCGATGCCGAAAATTATTTTCGTGTAAACAGGAAGTTCCACTCCGCTTTCTGTAAAAATCGGAATTAATTTCGGAAAAACAACTGTCATTAAAATAACTCCAACCGCCAAAAACAAAACAATGACGAAAATCGGATAAGTCATAGCGTTCCTGATTTTTGATTTCCACATTCCTTCTTTTTCAAGATAATCCGCCAAAAAAATCATAGACTCTTCAAGCCGACCGGTAATTTCCGCCGACTTTATCATATTAACGTAAAAATCGGAAAAATATTGTTTTTGCCGCTCCAACGCCTGCGACAGAGACAAGCCAGCGTCAATATCGGCGGAAACTTCAAAAATTATTTCTTTTAAAACCGGATTTTTTGTTTGTTTATAAAGACCGCGCAAGCTGTCGCCGATTGAAACTTTTGATTCCAAAAGAGTGGAAAACTGCCTGGTGAAAAACATTATGTCCGAAGTTTTAACTCGTTTAAAAATCTGGCCAATTTGTTCAAGCCAAGATTTTTCTTCTTCACCTTCAATACTTAAAACAAAAAGTTCATGACTGGTTAAAATATTAATAGCCGCGTCTTTATCAGGCGCTTCAACCGAACCAACCTGTAATTCTCCTTCTTTAGTTCTGGCTGTGTATTGGTATTTCATTTAACTTCTTTCCAATAATATTCTTAATTCTGACGGATTTAATGAATACATTTCCGCCTGGTCAAGCGAAATTTCTCCTGTTCTTACCAAATTTACCAATGAATGATTTAAAGTTATCATGCCTTCCTGCGAACTTGTTTCAATTACTAAGTCAATTTGATATGCTTTTCTTTCGCGAATAAGATTTCTCACAGCAGGAGTACTCATTAGAATCTCGCAAGCCGGGACGCGACCGCCTTCAATTCTCGGAACCAAGCGCTCGGAAACTATGCCAACGAGTACGCTTGCCAATTGAGAAGCGATTTGATTTTGCTGTTCAGCCGGAAAACTATCAATAATTCTATCAATTGTTTGTGAAGCGGAGTTGGTGTGCAAAGTTGAAAAAACCAAGTGTCCTGTTTCGGCGGCTTTTAAAGCCGTAGCGATAGATTCCGCATCCCTCATCTCACCAACCATAATAACATCAGGATCCTGACGCAAAACAGATTTTAAAGCCGTAAGAAAATCCAAAGAATCAATACCAACTTCTCTTTGGGAAACTATGCTTTTATCCTGAGCAAAAGTATATTCAATCGGATCTTCAATAGTGATGATATGATCAGTATAATTATGATTAATTTCATCAATTATAGCGGCTAAGGTTGTTGATTTACCATGTCCGGCCGGTCCGACCGCCAAAATAAACCCTTGGGAAATTTTTGTAAAATCATGAAGAATCGGCGGTAATTTTAATTCTTCTATTGTTTTAATTTGCGCAGGAATCAAACGCAACGCGGCTGCCGGATATCCTCTTTGATTAAAAACATTGATTCTGAATCTCGCCTTATCTTCAAAAGCGTAAGCAAAATCAATTTCTTTTTCTTTTATGAATTTTTCCTGTTGTTCTGAAGTCATCAGCGCAAAAATCAAACCATGAGCAGTTTCCGAAATTAAAATAGATTCTTTAGCAAGCGGCAATAAATTGCCGTCAATTCTAAGGGTGGGCTTTCTGCCGACCGCTAAATGCAAATCTGAAGCGTTTTGCTGCGCGGCGATCAATAGCAATTCATTAAGTTTTTGTGTGTAGTCCATATTTTAAAATTATATCACATTTCTGTTGTTTCTCTCAATACTTCTTCAATTGAAATAAGTCCTTCCAAAGCCTTTAAAACTCCATCCTGACGAAGACTTATCATTTTTTGGCGGCGGGCTTCTTCTAAAATTTTTAATTCGTCAGGAGTTTTAGAAACAATTTCTTTAAGCTCCTGCGTCATTTCCAGAATTTCAAACAAAGCCACGCGCCCGCTCACGCCTTTATTTTTGCAGACATTGCAACCTTTTGAATGATAAATTTTATAAGGAACAGAAAATTTATCGCTGATTTCTTTAGGAAATTTTGAAATTTCTTTTTTAACTATCGTTTGAATTTCTGGTAAAGCATCTTCGGCCTGTTTGCAAGATTGGCAAAGTTTTGGAACCAATCTTTGGGCTACCATTAAATTAAGCGATGCTGGAATTAAAAACGGCTCTATTTTCATATCAACCAAACGCGGAACAACGCCAATGGCGTTATTTGTGTGAAGAGTAGACAAAACAATATGGCCGGTTAAAGCGGCATGAACTGCCAAAGCAGCAGTTTCAACGTCTCTAATTTCACCGACCATAATAACATCCGGATCCTGACGAAGAATTTGGCGAAGTCCGGAAGCAAAATCATAACCAATTTCCGGTTTAACTTGAGATTGATTTAACCCATCAATGAAATATTCAACCGGATCTTCTAAACTCACAATATTTATATCTTCGCTGTTGATCGCCTGCATAATAGCATAAAGGGTCGTGCTTTTTCCGGATCCAGTCGGACCGGTAATCAAAATCATGCCGTAAGGTTTTTGAGTTGCTTCTTTAATAAGTTCAAAATTTTTTCCAACAAGCCCAAGCTGTTCTAATCCTTTAAGCCCGACTTGCGGATCTAAAACTCTGATAGCCACTTTTTCTCCAGCCGGAGTCGGGAAAGTGGCAACGCGATAATCAATATCGCGGCCAAAAAGCAAAGTGCGAAAACGCCCGTCTTGAGGTACGCGAGTTTCATCAATTTTTAAATTAGAAAGCACTTTTATTCGCGATACTATCGGCTGGTGAAGCTCAATTGGCATTGAAGAAATTTCCTGAAGTTCGCCATTAATTCTAAACCTGATGCGCATTTTATCCCTTTGCGGCTCAATATGAATATCAGAGGCTTTTTGCCAAACCGCTTCCTTTAAAGTTGTTGCCACAATTTTAATAATCGGCGCTTCTTCGGCAACTCCACCTTCTTCAAGCTGAGCCAGAGCAGATGTTTTTTTAAGGGTATCAATCTTTAAAGCCTTAACAGCAGAATCAATTTCGCTGCGATACGGAGAATATCTTCTTAAAATAATTTCCCAAACAGACGGCGAAATTAAATAAACTCCCAAATTTAAACGAAGCTGCTTGGCAATAAATTTTAAAGCTTCTTGAGCAGTATTATTATCCGGGTTAACCATTCCAACAACCAACATATCTCCTGTTTTTCCGATCGGCACAACTTTATAATTTCTAACCGCTTCTTCGGAAATAAATTTTAAAGTTTCATCAGTAATTTCTTCGGGTTTTATTTTTTTATAAGGCACTCCTAAAATTAAACTTTTTGCCAAAGATAATTTTTCTTCATCGATGATGCGACGATCGTAAATTATTTCATCAACTCCTTTTTTTGAAATAGCGGCATCGTTTAAAAGTTTCCTCGATTGGTCATCGTTAATTAATCCTTGTTTGACAAGTTCTTGAAGTAAAATTTTATTTTCCATAATTTTATTTATCTGAACGGATTTGGATTAAAAGCGGAATCCGGCGTTATCGGCGCCACCTGAACCTTAAGACTCTTAAAATCAGCGCTATCAATAATTTCAGTCGGATTGATAAGTTTAATTTGACCGGTTTCTTTTAAAAGTTTTAAGCGCGATGGCACAACTATTTCAATTGAAGCCGGATTAACAAAAAATAAATAATAAGCGGTAATCACCAATATTAAAATAATCGATCCGGCGACAATGATGCTGAACCAATTTGTTTTTTGTTTTTCTTGTTCTATTAAAATAGCCATATTTTTGTTTGATTATTCTGTTTGATAATATGTGTCAATTGACAAATTAAAAGTTAATTCGCCCGCCCCTAAAATAATTCCAAAATTTGAAATATCGGAAATCATAATATTAGACTCAAGTTTTTTAATAAACGACTTAAAAGCGTCGTAACTTCCTGCCATGCGGCTGTCTATCCGTAATGTTCCGACTCCTTTTGCAAGACCGACCGAAGACGGCTTAATTGTCATTTCTTTAAGAGACAATGTTTTAACATCCAAACCGCTTGATTTCGCCAATCCGGTTATTTGAGCAATCGCATAATCAGCGCTCAATTTTTTAGGCAAAACCATTGAAAGCTGATTTTCCAAATCACCTAAATTTTGATATTCGGAAAATAATGTCTGAAAATCATTGTTTAATAAAGTGTAATTATTGAGCGTCTGGCTTAAATTGGAAACTTTTGTCCTTAAATTAACAACATCTGAATAAACCGGCTTGATCAAAAAAACATAAATAAAAATCGCGGCAGTAAAAAGTGATAATGCCAATAAAATACTTAATGTTCTTTTTGATGAAGCTGTCATATTAATTTAAAATTAATCTTGCGCTGAATTTTACTTCAACCTTATTTTTAATCAGCGGCGATTCCTGAGAAATTATATTTTCCAAAACCACGCGATTGATTTCCGGAGTTTTATTCCAAAGAGCCACTTCTTTTATCAAAGTTTCGTAATCTGGAGCCGAGCCGTCAATCCGAATTTCTTTATCAGCCACACTCATCCTTAAATTAGAATAGCTCACGCTTTGATAAGTATTTTTTTCAATTAAATCAAAAATTGAAGAAATCGGCTTGTGAGTTTTTAAAAGATCTTGAATATTGACGAGCTGCGAATAAAAACCGATTATTTGCTTTTGCTGATTTTCGTCAATTGATTGGTTAAGAGCGGAAATTTTTTGGTTTAAATTGCCTGCCTGCGAATTCAAATACGGCTCATAGCCAAAAACCATTCCTAAATATATGAAAAGAGCGAAGCCGAAAATAATCGCTGAAAAGCTTAAAAGCCTCCATGGGAATTCCGCTGAAATTCCCAAATTTTTTGAAGACATTGTTCCCTGTGTTTGTGTTGCCATTTTATTTTATTGCTAATCCGATTGCCACAGCAAGTTCCGAGCCTAATTCTTTTGCTAAAATTTCAACTGTCGGCGGATAATTCAAATTGGCAAAAGCATTTCCCGAATCTGCGGCAATTCCGATCTGCTTTTCAACGTATTCTGATATTCCTATTAAATTCGCGCCGCCGCCGCAAAGAATTATTTTTTCTATTTTCGCGCCCTGCGTTCTTTCAAAATTATTTTTAACCCGCTGAATTTCTCCTATTATAGCATCAAGATATGGCAGAGGCAATGTGGATAACTCTTCCTGACCGGCTCCGGCCTTAAGACCCTTTGATTTTTTAAGTTCTTCGGCGCGGCGAACATTTATGCCAAGCCCGTTGGCAATAGCCGATGTTAAAGACGCTCCGGCAAAATCGGTTGTAGTATTTGCTTTTAAAAATCCCCGATCAATGATAATTATATTCGTTGAACGACCACCGATATCAGCGATTAAAGTCGCGGCCTGATCATTGCCCACTAACGCTCTTGCCAAACTTAAACTTTCAACTTCTAAAAATTTTAAATTCAATCCCGCCAGCTTAAAAATATTTTGATAGCGCCGAATGATTTCATTGGGAATGGAAATCAAAAGAATTTGCTGTTTAACGCCTTCATCGCTTTCGCGTTCCCCCACTTTTGTCCATTCAACCGCGACTTCTGAAAGCGGCAAAGGAATATGCTGGCGGATCTGAAAAGACATTGTTTTTTTCAAATCCGCTTCCGGCATCACCGGCATTTCAAGCAAAGTAATAAAAACAGAAAAAGGAGAAATCGAAGCTATGGCGTTTTTGGCGGAAAATTTCGCTTCATTAATTATTTTTTTTAATAAATCTGCTGTTTCTTTTTCGGCGATTTTTAAAGCATTTGCCTGAATGGCGCTGTTTGGCCGATCCAAATGGCCGTAAGTCGTTAAAACGCCATAATTTTTTAATTCCGGTTTTTTTTCTGAAGACCCTGGAACGATTTCAACAATTTTTATGGCTGTTGTGCCGATATCAACCCCCAAAACAGGTCCAGCGCCTAAAAAAGACTTTATTGATTCAAACATATGTTAAAATAATACCATGATTTTATTTTTAATAAAAGTAAAAAATATTATTTTTGACATTTTATTTCCGCCGATTTGTTTAAATTGTCAAAAATTAATCACCGATAAAAATAATGATAAAGAAATTTTTTTATGCGCCGATTGCCGCGATAAAATAAAATTGAATTCTTCTTTATTTTGTCCGGCTTGCCGGCTTCGCTTGGCTCACAATAAAAAAATCTGCAACCACCCGAATTCTCAATATTTATTGGCAGCTGCCGGAAATTACGACGATGAAATTTTTAAAAATCTGATCCATTATTTTAAATATCAAAGCTTTGAAAATTTAACTCCATTTTTAGGAGACTTAATTTTAAATTATCTAAATATTTTAAATTTTAATTTTTCGAGATTTATTATTATTTCCATTCCCCTTCACAAATATCGCGAAAGGCGAAGAGGATTCAATCAGGCAAATCTCCTGGGAGAATATGTCTCTAAAAAATTAAATCTTGAATTTTTAGACGCCTTAAAAAGAATTAAAAATAACGAGCCCCAGGCAAAATTGAAAAACAGCGAGCAAAGGATAAAAAATATGGAAAATTGTTTTAAAATTAAAGATGGATATAATGTAAACGGTAAAAATATTATTTTGATTGACGATGTTTTTACCACTGGCGCCACAATGAACGAAGCCGCAAAAATTTTAAAACAAAATAACGCCAAAAAAATAATCGCCCTGGTTTTGGCAAGGGCTTAAAATAACCCTTTTTGACTATCAAACTCTTTATTAACAAGCCAATCGGCTTTTTTATTTTGTTCGCGCGGAATATGGCTAAAAATTACTTTTTTAAAATCCTGCTTTAAATTCCAAATTTCAATAAAAAATGGGACAAGTGATTCTTCTTTGATCTTATATTCCGCGTTTAATTGTTTGACAACCAGTTCACTGTCCATTTTTATTTCAATTTCCGCTTTTTCCGATTTTTCGCCGCCAATCAAGCTTTTTAATTTTTTAAGCGCAAAAATAGGCGCTGAATATTCAGCTTCATTGTTTGTGGCTTTGCCTAAAAATTTTGAATATTCTTTGTTTAAAGTTTCAATATAAATTCCAATAGCCGCCGGCCCGGGATTCCCCCTGCTTCCGCCGTCGCAATAAATTATTATTTTGTTCATAAATTTATTTTTTTCTTTCCGTTATTTCCTTCCATAGAAATTTAATTTTTGTTTTAAAGGCAAGCCCGGCCGCAGCTTTATGGCCGCCGCCGCCATATTTTTCTGCGATTTTCGCGACATTTATTTTTTTATCAGCGCGAAGCGAAACATTAATTTTCCCCTTTTTACGAGACCAAATTATCCCAATCGCTTTTTTATTTTTAATGATGAAATTTCCTATTTCAGATTGAAATATCGGCGAATTTATGGCAAACGCTTTATGTTTTTCAAATCTGACTTCTTCAATATTTTTAACTATTCTTTTAATAAGCATCTCCCTGTATTTTAAAATCGTTTTTCCGGATTCAATATGTTTTTTTCTTTTTGCCGGATTTTCCAGCTCCTTGGCAAATTTATCCCATTTTTTAAAATCAAATTCAATAAGTTCCAAAACCGGAGAAATTTCTTTAGTATGGGGCGTTCTGAATTTCCAAATATCAATATCTTCAATGTGTTTTAAAAGACGCGGCATTGGTTTGTCCGGATAAAAATATTTCCAGGCTAAAACTGCGCCAGAATGGTTAACGCTATAAGAATGTTTTGGGCAAATTTTTACGGCTTTTTCAGCAGAAACATGATGATCAATAATCGTAATATTTTTCCCGTTTTCAATAATCTTTTTTGTTTCATTAAGAGAATAGCAAAAATCAATCATATAAATTTCCTTTCTGCCAATTAAATTTTCCAACGGCATATAGCGCTCAATGCCGATATAATCGGCTTTGTTGCCGAATTTTTTCCAAGCCGCATAAGCTCCGCCGAACCCATCCGGACAATTTTTATGATATAAAACTAAAATTTTTTTCATCTCTTTTTTATTGTAAGACTTCAATACCGGGCAGTTTTTTCCCTGCCAAATATTCTAACATAGCGCCACCACCAGTGGAAATAAATATATTAGTCCGCAGTTTATAATCAGCAGTTTGTAATTTGAATAAAGAAGCTGTTTCTCCGCCGCCGACAACTGCAAACGCTCTGCTTTTTAAAATCGCCCGCGCAATTCCTTGCGAACCTTTAGCGAATTTTTTATCTTCAAAATATCCCATCGGTCCGTTCCAAATTATAGTTTTGGATTTTTTAATTATTTGCGAATATAAATTTATCGTATTTTGCCCGATATCTAAAATTTTTCTTTTTGAGATAACGACATCTATCGGCAAAATTATATTTCCTGCCCTGCCGGCAGACAGACCTGCCTGCCCGATAGGCAGGTTATTTTTAAACAGCTTCCCTGCTTCTTTTTCCATTGATTTTTCATTTATAGAATCTCCTATCGGCAAATTTTGAGCCGCGAAAAAAGTATTGGCAATACCGCCGCCAATTAAAAAATAATCTGCCTTGCTCATAAAATTATTTATCAATCCCAATTTACTAGAGATTTTCGCTCCGCCCAAAATAATAGTAAGCGGTTTTTTGGGGTTTTTCATAATTATTGAAAGATTTTTTATTTCTTTTTCCATTAAAAATCCCGCATAGCTCGGCAAAAATTTCGTGATTGCCGAAACAGAAACATTTGCCCGATGACTTCCGGAAAAAGCGTCATTTACATAAAAATCCCCGAACGATGATAATTGTTTTGCCAATTTTAAATCATTTTTCAATTCGCCCCTTAAAAACCGCAAATTTTCTAACAAAAAAATGCTACTACTTGCGGTAGCAACATTTTTTTTTCTATCTTTGTCTTTGCCATTGGTAAAATTTAAATTTTTATCAAAATCAATAAAATAAATTTTTTTATTTAATAAATTAGATAAAATTTTAACGAATGGCTTCAAACTTTGTTTTTTATCAAATCCGTTCGGCCGGCCGCGATGGCCCAAAAGAATAACCTTCGCTCCATTTTTAATTAAAAATTTAATTGTCGGCAAAATTCCCAAAATTCGCGGGGAATTTTTTGCTTCTTTTTCAGCTATATTTAAATCCACCCGCAAAAGGCAAGTTTTTCCGAAAATTTTTTCTTTTGGTAAATTTCTTAAAAATTTCATTATTTAATCATAATAAAAAATACAAAAAATAAAAGCGGGGCTCATGCCCCGCCTTAAAACGAAAAGGAGTCAATAAAGTCAAATCCTAATTAAAATTATTTTCTTTAACGTGCCTGGAAATTTCCAATTGGAGCATTTGAGAATGGCTCTCTATGTCTTTTTTCATTTTTTCAAAAATTTCTTTGCAATGCGGACAAATTTCAGCGTCTTTTAAATAATACTTGTCAATTCTATAGGCGTCATCTAAAACAGCAAAAAGCATTTTCACCAAATCATAATTATTGTTTGTCATAATATTTATTTTTTAAATTTGCCGACCTTTTTATAAATTCTAAGCGGGATACCAGAATCGAACTGGCGCCTCAACCTTGGGAAGGTCGCGTACTGCCACTATACTAATCCCGCGATATTCTCATTATACGCTATTGGATTATTTTTTTAAAAACTTCGGCCGGGATGCGCACGCTTGCCATCGCAAGCAATTTTTTCTTGCCTTCTTTCTGTTTTTTCCAAAGTTTCATTTTGCGCGTCCTGTCCCCGCCATATAAATAACCAGTCACATCTTTTTTCATCGCCGGAATAGTTTCCCGCGCCACAATCCTGCCGCCTGCCATCGCTTGAATCGCCTGAACAAATTGCTGGCGCGGCAAAATATCTTTTAATTTTTCAACCATTTTCCTTGATTCGTGTTCAATTTTTTTTCTCGGCACAACGCGCACAAGCCCGGCAACAGGAGAATTGGCCACCAAAATCTGCATTTTTTCCAATTCCGCTTTTTGATAATCAGAAAGCTCATAATTAAACGAAGCAAATCCTTCAGAAACAGATTTCAAACGATCGTCAAAATCAGAAACAAGTTCAGCCAACGGCATTTTTGCGGTTATTAAAATTCTTCCTTCGGAACCAAGGCTGTTTGTCTCAATATTTTCCATCCTGAAAGTTTCTTTAAGCTGCAAAATAACGCCAAGATATTGATTAGGCGCGATAATTTCTAATTTTATCATCGGCTCCCAAATATCTTTTATGTCATCTTGTAAATCTGACGGAGTTTCGATAATTTTATCTTTTCCTTTTTCGTTAATTTTATACGCCACCGAAGGAAAACTATTGATTGTTTTTATATTAAATTCTTTTTCCAAGCGTTCAGCCGTGATTTCAAAATGAAGTTTTCCCAGAAATCCAACTTTAAATCCCCTTCCTAAAACTTCGTTAAAATCAGCTTCAAATTTTAAGGCCGAATCATTAAGCTTTAATCTTCCGAAGGCTTTTTTTAAATCGTCATATTGATTGCTTTCTTCCGAATAAAAAGAAACAAACACCACAGGCTTCGGCTCATCGTAGCCCGCAAGCGCTAAATTTTGGAAATTGGAAATTGGAAATTTAAAATTAATAATGGTGTCTCCGATTTTAATTTTTTCCGGATCTTTTAATCCTGTGGCAATATAACCGATTTCGCCGGTTGATAATTTTTGAACCGGCTTTAATTTCGGAGAAAAATGGCCTATCTCTTTTATTTTAAATTTTTCACCAGCCGCGATTAAGCGCGCGTCTTCGGCGCTGTTAAACTCGCCGCCAAAAACGCGAACCGAAGCAATAATGCCTTTGTGGTCGTCGTAAAATGAATCAAATATAAGGGCTCTTGATATATTTTCTTTTTCCTTCAACCCGCTTCGCTCGCCCCAGCGTGGCGAGCTCGCTTGTTCCTCGGCTCGCTCTTTTTGCGCTTCGCGCAAAAAACCATGCCCGCTCGCCTGCGCAGGTTTCAGAGAAAAAGAAAATATATCTTCGTTTGGTGTTGGAATTTTATTTATAATTGCTTCTAAAAGTTCCTCTACTCCTTGTCCTGTTTTACCGGAAATTCTATGGATTTCCTGCGGCTCACAGCCGATTAAATCGGAAAGCTCTTTTATTCTTTTGGCTAATTGTTCTTCATTGCTTATTAAATCGACTTTATTAACCGCGCCGATAATTTTTAATCCGGATTTTCTAGCCGCATAAAATTTCGCCAAAGTTTGCGCCTGAATCCCCTGGGTAATATCAACCAATAAAATCGCGCCTTCAACAGCTGCCAAAGCCCGAGAAACCTCATAAGAAAAATCGCTATGACCGGGCGTGTCAATCATGTTTAGAATATAAGATTTAGAATTTAGAATATAGGACATGCGAACAGGAGCCATTTTTATGGTAATCCCCCTTTCTCTTTCCGATTCCAAAGAATCCAAAAACTGCGGCTGCATTTGCCGCGACTCGATTGTTTTTGTGATTTCCAAAAACCTGTCCGCCAAAGTGGATTTGCCATGATCGATGTGGCTGATGATTACAAAATTTCTGATATTGTTGCCATTTAACATAATTGCTATAATAATATAAATTATGAAAAAAATCATCGCTTTTAATTGGAAAATGAATCCGCAATCGCTTGGCGAAGCTAAAAAACTTTTTAACTCTTATTTACTTTTGTATTCATCTTCTAAAAAAGAAATTATTGTCTGTCCGCCGTTTATTTATCTATATGAGCTGAAAGACTTAAAAACTAAAAATTTAAAATTGGGAAGCCAAGATGTTTTTTGGGAAAATTCAGGCGCTTTTACCGGAGAAATTTCGCCGAAAATGCTTAAAAATTTAGGGGCTGAATATGTGATTATCGGGCATTCCGAACGCCGGCAAAATTTAAATGAAACTGACGAAATGATAAATAAAAAAATTCTGGCGGCGCTTAAAACTGGATTAAAAATAATTTTATGCGTTGGCGAAAATTTAAAAACTCGCAAACAAGGCAAAAAAGCCGTTGAAAACTTTATAAAATCGCAATTGCAAAAAGATTTAAAAAATTTACCCCTAAATTCTCTGTTGTCAAAGACAACTTCCCGCAAGGGTTTATCCTATATTCTAAATTCTCGTCTCATTATCGCCTACGAGCCAATCTGGGCAATCGGCACTGGCAATTCAGATTCCCCCAAAGATGCCATTGAAATAATAAAACTCATAAAGAAAACCCTAAATTCTATATTTTATATTCTAAATCCTCGCGTATTATATGGCGGTTCCGTTGATTCAAAAAACATTAAAAATTTTTTGCAATGCATGCAATGCAATGAAATAGACGGATTTTTAATCGGTAGCGCCAGTTTGCAACCAAAAGAAATTAAAAATATAATTAAATTATGAAAATAAAAAAATTAGTCGCAAAAATACTTATAATACTGATTGCCTTAATGACAATCGCTTCTTTAAGTTTTTTCTAATATCTTCTCTTGGAAAAACCGAAATTGAACTTTGAAGCCGAACACTTGGCGATATAAAATATCGTCATATGAACAATAAAAAATACAGCCATATCGCGAAAGCGGAAAGGTTAGAGATAGCCATTTTGCTCGATAAAAGATATTCATATAGAGAGAT
>JACRPK010000021.1 GCA_016214005.1 Candidatus Wolfebacteria bacterium | reverse complement strand
TCGCTATGATTACTCACAAAGAGGTGTCGCGCGTGGAGAGAAATCTCAATCATCGACCGCGCAAACGCCTCGGCTACCTTACTCCGCACGAGGTATTCGTTCTTGGGATGATATCTGGTGCAGTTCAAACTTGAATGCACGAGGTTAATTTATTAAATATTTTCATAATGTTTTATTTCAAAATGATTTCCACTTATTGTCAAGGCGAGCAGATCGATTCGCCAACCCTTGTCCTCGTCAACCATATCCTGATTATGGCCAGCATATAAAGAAGCGGTTCTTTTGATTTTCTCCAATTTAGCCGCTGTGAGCTGGTCTTCGGCTGAAATTTGATTATTTGTTTCACGTGAAACATTTTTAACGGTTTTTACCTCTACAAAAACCAGTGTTTTATCCGGCGCCTTGGCAATTATGTCTATCTCGCCCCATTTTTGCCGATGATTGCGCT
The DNA here is from genome assembly GCA_016214005.1 of Candidatus Wolfebacteria bacterium. Taxonomy (GTDB): domain Bacteria; phylum Patescibacteriota; class Minisyncoccia; order UBA6257; family UBA9933; genus JACRPK01. Next base: position 12,135 of record JACRPK010000021.1, on the reverse strand, counting down.
CTATGATTTTATAATTCTTTTCCACAAGATATCTACAAGCGATATTTTCTCCCAACTGTCCAAATTCTGATCTATAAGTCATATTATATTTTAATTAATAAAATCTTTTTTTACCAGCTAAATCAGCCAAAACAAATAAGTTCTCGCTTTGCCGCTGGAGCAAGCCGACAGCAGATGCCGACAGGAATAAAAGTTTTAGATATTTATATTTTAGCTGGCAAGAAAAGATTCTGTTGTGTAATTTTTACACACAAAAAACGAAAAAATGTTAAACATTTGATGTTTTACGCGAATTTTAGTGTTTTTTGTAAAACGTGAAACATTTTTTACAAAAAAATAACGCTTAAAAACGTTATAAAATGTTTCACGTGAAACATTAAAAATGTCAAAATTCAAAAAACCCGCGTTTTACGCATGTTTTACACTTATGGCCGTTTTGCGTGTGTAAACAATGTTTCACACTAAACAATGTTTCACAGTGTTTTACACTTTTAAAATCATCTGTAAAACACTTTTTACACAAAATAAAATATGGGCTTCGACTATGTCGAAGCCCACCTTCATCATGCTACAGCGCCAGTCCACGCTCGACACCTGTCCACTTAAATACCGCGAACCCGCGCAAAGAGTGATGGTATTGATATCAAGGTGTTTCTTAGCGGTCCAAAAGTAGAAGAGTTCAAAGAGCAGACGTTCTTCCAAATTTTAATCAAGGTCTTTACAAATTATTTAAATTAAATATTATATTTTATAGAATACATTGAAAAATAAAAAAGGAGGAGCAATGGAAAAAGATAATAACGCGTTAAAATTGGGAATAAGTGTTTATTTTGTAAGAGAAGATGGGATTATTCACACGGTGATTAATTCCATATCTGAAAAAGAAAATGGAGAATATAATTACGGCGTCTATAAAAATATTCACGGAAAATTTTATCTTAACTTAGATGACGCGAAGAAAGCAGCGGGAAAAAACAACACGCCGCTTGAGATAATACCCGCATATAAAATTAAATGCGAAAATATATTTGATTTGTTGTGTGACGATGAGAAAAAAAACCAAAAATTGCCATCTTCGCCATCTGATAAATATTTTATGCCAGGGCAAAGAGCATTATTTGGGATCATAACACCAAATACACATAATGGCATATCTCCGCATTATCGACCCCATCTTTATTTTATTTCGGAAGTAGTCATTAAATCTGTTTTTCTTAGCGATTATAACAGTTTAATTTATCACTTTGAAACATCTCATTACCACATAAAATACAATCATCTTTTTTTATCGCTTAATGAAGCGAAAGAAAAAATGCCAGAGGTTTTTTAAAGAAGAGACTGACGGCACACTGGATATCAATGCAGTGAAGTTTGTTTCAAAGAAAGAAGAGCAGGCAAAAAATGATAAAAGATTCGAAGAAATCTTCAACAAGATCTTCCACAGTACAAAAATAAAGTAGATATTTATTGACATATGAGAAAATCAAGCCGAGGTTTTACCCTCGGCTTTCACTTTATCCATAAAAATCACGAAATTTATATTATCAATCCAAATCTTTGCCGAATTTTAATTTATCTTTGCCGAGATCATAAACAACTTCCATCCAAACTTTTACTTCCGGAGCATCTTGCGAGTTATATTTTATGGTCGCTGTCCTGAAAAATTTTCCCTCCGGCTCTTCGTGAAAATTTGGGTCAAAACTCACTTTTAATTTTGTGGCTTCGCCGGGCCTGATTATTTTTTTATCAACTTCCGCTAAAGTACAGCCACAAGAAGTCGGCGCGCTAGAAATTATCGCATCTTGCGAGCCGTCATTTGAAACATCAAAATAAGCCGAAACAATTGGCTGACTTTGTAAAACTTTTCCAAAATCATATTCTTTTGGAGAAATAACAAGATGAGGACCGCTTATTTTTTTAAAATAATTTTTATATAACAAAAAACCCACTACTAAAACTGCAATAACTCCAAAAAGAATAAAAATATTTTTCATATTGTCGGGCTGCCGGGAATCCCTGCCTGCCGGCAGGCAGGGAACCCGGGCCTCACACTCCCGAAGTCCCTCACCCTTTATTTTACATTCGGGATATTGGGAATCGAACCCAAGCCTCACACTCCCGAAGCGTGTATACTACCACTATACTATATCCCGTTAAAAAAGGGTGAGGGATATACTACCACTATACTACAGCCCGATAAAATTTATTACAAAATTGCGAAGCGAACGTTATCCTGCCCCCATGCTACAATCCATAAAATCACTTCACATAATATCTTTTTTTTATTTCTTCTTCAACTCCGCCTTCAAATTCATCTTTTTTTTCTTTCGCGCTTTTTGATAATTTTTCAAGTTCAGCATCTGGTAATTCCCCCAATTTTTTAATTCTCGATTCTAAATTTTCTTTTATATTTTTATTCGGATTTTCAATCACCTCATCAAGCAAAATCGCCAAAATCTGGCCGATTTTCACACTTGGTTCAATTTTCAAAATTTTCATCACATCTTCGCCGTTGGTTTTCAGCATTTTCGGCGAAATTGGATCTCTTTTTACTTTTTCAATCATAAACAAAAGATGACGCAATTTATAAGGCATTGCCTTTGGCACGCCGGAACCGATTCTGTCAGCCTCGCGCACTTTTATTAAATCATCAACATTTTCCGGACCAACACGGCGCAAAAACCTTCGCACCCCAGACTCCGTTACTTCACCGACATTGTAATAAAAAAGATGATATCGCACTAAATGCACGACTTTTTCGGAAAAATCTTTTGCGAAACGCATTCTGTCTAAAATCTTCACTGCCATTTTCGCGCCAACGATTTCATGGTTGTAAAAAGTGCAATTCGGACCATCACCTGCTTTTGTTTTCGGCTTACCGACATCATGAAGCAAACTTGCCAACCTAATTTCCAGGGAATAATTATTCTTAGTGGCATAATCCAAGGCGCGCAAATTATGTTCCCAAACGCTGTAAATATGATGTTTATTCTGCCCGACATTTATGCCTTCGCGGATTTCCGGCATAATATATTTTAAAAGTCCTGTATCTTCTAAAAATTCAATTCCTTTTTTAGCATCGGGGGTCATAATTATTTTTTCAAATTCATCGCGAATTCTTTCTTTGGCGATAAATTCAATAATCCCGGACTGCTTTTTTACGGCTTGAAAAGTTTTTTCTTGGATCCCAAAATCAAGCTGAACGGAAAATCTTATCGCCCGCATCAAACGAAGCGCGTCTTCGCTAAAACGCTCTTCTGGCTCGCCAACCGCGCGAATGATTTTATTTTCAATGTCTGCTTGCCCGCCATAAGGATCAATAATTTTAAATTGATTGTCGGAATCTGAAATTTCTATCGCCATCGCATTCGCGGTAAAATCTCGGCGGCTTAAATCTTCTTCAATAGTTTTAGCGAATTTTATTTCATCCGGATGGCGCTTGTCAGTATATTTTCCTTCCAACCGAAAAGTCGTGATTTCCACAATTTTAAGCCGCTGATTTTCCGAACCGGTTTTTACGGCAACCGTGCCGAAATTATTTTCATAAACGCTATCCGGAAAAATTTTCTGGATTTCCTGCGGCTTGGCGCTGGTGGCAATATCCCAATCTTTTGGCTCTTTAGCCATCAACAAATCCCTGACGCACCCGCCGACAAGATAGCTTTGAAAGCCGTGTTTTCCAAATTTTTCGGAGATTTCCAAAATCTCTTTTGGCATGTTGAATTTCATAATTTTTAAGTATAAACTAAAATTTAATAAGTAAGAAATGGCTAGCTAAACCGCGCCCGTAGCTCAACTGGACAGAGCGCTTGGCTTCGAACCAAGAGGTTGTGGGTTCAACTCCTGCCGGGCGCACCACGTTGGAAAAGTCAATGCCTCGCCCCGCCTGCGGCGGCGAAATGCGTTCGGATTATTTTAAGAATACTGCACCAAAACTAATAATTTGCCGCTAAAATATTTTTCCATCATATATTTTCTGCTATCACTGGTGATAGCAATTTTGTTTTTATAAAAAATTTATATTGCTTCCATTATCATTAAGAAAAATCAATAAAAATGTTAGATCAAATCCATAGAAAAAATATAGCTGCTTGATTTTTTCTAAATTTATTCTATATTAAAATATAAATTCGTACTTTTAAAATTAAAAAATGGGAGAGAGAAAATGAATATAGATCCCACAAAATTAGGAGAAATAATTGGAGATGCTATAGCTATAAAAATTTCGGAAGATTTTATCAGAGACCATATTGATGAAAACTGTTACACAACTCCAAAAGAAAAAAATCCGCGCAAGCCTTTAATGTTTATTATGGGATGTCTAACTAAAAATCCTTACTTTGAAATACAGCTTGCCCAAATTGAAAGAAAAAAACAAGTGATCTTAGAAGTTGAAAAACGAAAGCAGCGCCCCGGAACATTAATTTTTCTAAAATTTGATACGCTTTGTGACATCCACCAGCTGGACAATATGTCTCATCAAGAAATTGAACCGATGCTTGGAAATGAAATCCGCGATCATATTATTGAAACATTGCGTGAAGAATTTATAAAAGCATTTGATAAGACTTTTTTCGAACAATCCGCTGGCAAAATTATTCACGACACAAACCAACACCTAAGAGCAAATAAAAAAATACTCCGCATTAAAATCTATCCAAAATCGCAGCACGAACTTAATAACGGAGAAATATATTTTTTGCTTCCAGAAATAGCACTGGAAGAAAATTTTATTTTTGTCATGCTGGAAAAGTTTAAAAAGCAAATAGAAAAAACTCAAAAGTCTTTTGTCTGGCCAAATAATAAAGATGAAATTTATGAACTCAAATTCAATGGATTTGGATTCGGCTATTATTGAGCACCCCCCCTGCCACATTTCAAACATTTGGCAGGGTTTTTATTTTCAAGCCTATTTTAATCAAAAATCTGCCAATGTTCTCAGTTTGTTCTCAGTTTTTTGATTTTTCCTCAAATTTTTTATATTATAATTATATATTAAGAATATTTATTTTGTGTTGCGCAGGAAACCAATAAATTTAAAAGCCCCCATAACTTAGTGGCAAAGTAGCTGCCTCTTAAGCAGTCAATCTAGGTTCGATTCCTAGTGGGGGCACAAAAACTATGAAAAAAACATCTTATTATGTCATTGGGGTTGTGGGTATCGGAATTTTAATTTCTTCTTTTTGGGTTTATCAAAAATATTTCAAAAACGAAGGAGATAATTTTTTAACTTTTAAAGTTGAGCGCGGCGATATTCAAGAAATTGTCAAAGCTCGCGGCGAAGTGGCAGCCATCAAAGATATTAATCTGGAATTTCCTTTTTCCGGCACAGCTGAAAAAATATTCTCCGAAGAAGGAGGGCAAATTTTCAAAGGAGCGCCGATTATAAAACTCGAAACAATTAATTTTGAACTGGAAATAAAAAAATTAGAAGCCACGCTTTCCCAAAATAAAGCCAATTTAAACAAACTTCTTGCCGGCGCCACCAAAGAAGATATTTCCGTTTATGAAAATAAAGTTTTAAGCGCGCAGGCTAATCTTGAAGATGCGAAAAAAAATATTGTTGATAAAATTCAGGACGCTTACGCCAAATCCGACGACGCCATCAGAAATAAAGTTGATCAAATTTTTACAAATCCGAGGACATCAAGCCCGCAATTAATTTTTAGCATCAACGATTTCCAATTGGAAACCAATGTCGAATGGGAAAGAACAATTTCAGAAAACACTCTTAACTCATGGAAATCCTCCCTTGATGCGATTTCCGCAGGCGGAGACCTAAATTCATTCTCTGCTGAAGCTAAAACAAATTTGAATAAAATTTCTTCTTTTTTGGACAAAGCTGCTTTGGCAATAAATTCCACAATAACCTCAAGCGTTTCATCTGCGACTTTGACAACTTGGCGAACAGACATCGCCACCGCCAGAACCAATATCAATACCGCGATTTCCAATTTAACGGCTGCTGAAGAAAAATTAAAAACAGCCCAATCGAATTTAGAAATTTCCGAAAGCGAACTTGCGGCGAAAAAAGCTCCGACCAGAAGCGAAGACATTGAAATTGCTCAAGCCCAAATAAAAGAAATTGAAAGTCAGATAGAAATTACAAAAGAAAAAATCAGGAAATCAACGCTTTACGCGCCAATTAGCGCAAAAATTACCAAAATTTGGCTGGAAAAAGGCGAATTATTCAGCGTCGGCAAAACTGCAATTTCTCTTTCAAGTTCAGGATATAAAATCCAATCCGATATTTCAGAACTTGATATTGGAAAAATTAAAAGCCAAAACGGGAACAAGGCAATAATTCAATTAGACGCTTTTCCAAATGAAAAATTTGAGGGTGAAATTTTATCCGTTGATCCGCAAGAAATAAACAAAGATGGAGATATTTATTATCGCGTTAACATAAATTTCAAAGATCAACCAGAAAATATCCGCCAGGGGATGAGCGCCGACATCATAATTTCATCGGCATTCAAAAAAAATATTTTAAAAATTCCCCAATTTGCGGTTTACCAGAAAAACGACAAAAAATTCGTAAAAATTCTTGACGGAAAAATTCAAAAAGAAATTGAAGTGAAAACCGGAATTTCTGACGGAGAAGCGATTGAAATAACAGAAGGGCTAAGCGAGGGACAAATAATTGTAGTATCGGCGGAATAAAATTAACATGGCTGATAAAAATATAAAAATCGACCCTGTTTGCGGAATGGATTTATCAGAGATCAAAGACGCCAGCCACATGCCCCACAAAAGCGAAAACTTTTATTTTTGCGGAGAATTTTGTAAAGAAAGATTCAAAAAAAATCCGGAAAAATTTTCCGGAGAACCTATTATTTCTTTAAAAAATATTGTTAAGGCTTTTCAGATGGGAGATTCCCAAACCCAGGCGCTTCGCGGACTGAACTTGAACATCTGGGAAGGCGATTTTGTGGCGATTATCGGCGCTTCGGGTTCGGGTAAAAGCACGGCGCTCAATATGATCGGACTTCTGGACAAGCCGACCTCCGGAGAGATTTTTTTAAACGGCAAAAATGTTTCGCTTTTGGGAGACGAAGAAAGAGCGCGGCTTCGCTCGGAATTTTTCGGATTTATTTTCCAGCAATATAATTTAATTCCATGGCTCACGGCTTTTGAAAATGCAGCTCTGCCTTTAATTTTTGCCAATAAAAATATAACTCAAAAAAAAGAAGAAATCGAAAAAAAATTCGAAGAGGTCGGCATAGAAAAAAGAATGGAGCACCGTCCAGCCGAGCTTTCCGGAGGAGAACAGCAAAGAGTGGCGCTTTTGCGAGCTCTGTCAAATAATCCGGAAATAATTATCGGCGACGAACCAACTGGAAATTTGGATTCAGCAACCGGAAATAAAATTTTAGAAATGCTGATTAATTTGAATAAAATTGATAAAAAAACTTTGATTATTGTAACCCATGACGCCGATATTGCCGAAAAAGCCGATCAAATTATCGCCATCAAAGACGGCCAACTCGTAAAAAACCACCAGACTCATAAAAAAATTTATACGGAATAAAATGTTTAAAAATTTTTTAATTTTAATATTAAAAGGAATCCGCTACCGACCGATAAGAAGCTGGCTCACGATTTTAGGCATTATTATCGGCATTATGCTGGTAGTAATGATTATGTCTTTAAGCGACGGCGTTAAAAATGCTATCACTAAAACGCTTCAGATGTTCGGCTCCGATTTAATTATCGTTCGTCCGGGAAAAGAATCTAATCCTTTCGCCGAACTTATCGGCGGCCAAAAATTCAAAGAAAGAGATTTAGCTGATTTAAAAAAAATAGAAGGCATTGAGTTTGTTATTCCAATGGAAGTGGCAACTCTCAATATTGAATACAAGGGAGAGAAAAAATCCGCGCTTTTCCACGCTCAAAACTGGCAAAATTACATAAAAGTTTTAGAAGCCTCTCAAGGATTCAGACTGGTTGAAGGACAATGGCCGAAAAGCGAAAATGCCAAAGAAATTATTTTGGGCAACAAAGCCGCTCAAACGCTTTTTAAAGAAAAAGTAAGAGTGGGAGACGAAATTATCGTCAAAACCCAAAGATTTAAAATTGCCGGTTATTTAACGCCAATCGGAGAGCAAATGTCCGACAATGTTATTTATGTTTCTATGGATGTTTTTAGAGATCTGACAGGCAATCGCGGATTTGCCATGGCCGCGCTTATAAAAATAAAACCAGATATTAATATTGAACTGATAAGCCAGGCCATAAAATATCAGCTGGCAAAACAAGAGGCAGTAAGGGAATTTTCCGTGCTCACGCCAGAAAAAGCCGGTATGATAATCAGCAATGTCATCTCAATCATTGAATTGGTTTTAACAATCATCGCCCTGGTATCTCTTGCAGTCGGAGCCGTGGGCATCACCAACACAATGTACACTTCGGTTTTAGAGCGCACCAAGCAAATCGGAGTGATGAAGGCCATCGGAGCTTCCAATGATTCAATTTTATCTCTATTTTTAATCGAATCCGGAATGATCGGCCTGATCGGCGGTATTCTGGGAATTATTCTGGGAATTGTTTTTGCTTATTTCATAAGCTTGCTTGCCGCTTATTTGGGAGTAGGAGGATTATTTTCTTTCGCTTCAATAGATTTTTTCGGACTTTTTGTGATTTTAACAATCACCTTTATCACGGGCATTATTGCCGGAGTTTTGCCAGCCCGCCAAGCCGCGATGATGGAGCCGGCGGAAGCGTTAAGATATGAGTAATTTACAACATTATAATTTTACCTTCCCCAATATATCGCTTTTATCAATCAATCCAAAAACAGAAGAATCTAACGTTCCGTTTGCCGCATTTCCTAAAATCAAATAAGCATTTAGGGGAATAACACCCCCATAATCTCTTTCGTACAAAGAAAGCATTTTGTATCCTCTTTCGTTTAAAACATACGGTTCGCCTTCGGAGTTTTCAACTATTTTATCATTTATAGAAATATTCCAACTGCTGCTGGTTTTTTTAAGCTGAAACTTATCGCCTTCTACTCCTTTAACAATTTTTATAATCGGTTCGGGATTGCCAGCATAATTATAAGCCACTATATCTCCTCTTCTAATTTTATTGCAATCATAAAATCCGAAAAGAATTTTAACCGAAGTGCTCGGCTCAATTAGCCCGCTTAAAGAATTGCCACGGACAACGCGCTCTTCAATTTTACTGACGCAATCATTTTTTTCGACGAAAGAAAAATCATCGGCAATATCGTTATTATTTTTTAATTCCAACGGCTGATATTTTTTGACAAAAAAATAAAAAGTCGCAAAAGACGCGAATAAAAAAATAATGAAAATTAAAATTGAGGCAAAGTTTTTATTTTTCATAAATAAATTTTATACAATTTATATTATAATATAAATTGCCTGAATCGCTTTGGCTAAATCGCCATCGCGGGCGCGCCTTGGTTTTCCTAGGTTTCGGCCCCTGATTTTAAAATTAAATCAGAATAAATTTAGCAATGTTTCTCTTTTAATAAAAATTAGAAACAATTCGCTTATAAGAGCCGAAATATTCCCTTCCTATGTACAATGGCAACAATAACGGCGTTGAATCGGCCATATTCGGCAATTCGGGCTGCAATTATGCTAACTGGAATTGGATTGGCAACAATACCGGCAATGAGAATAGCAACGCATTCCGCTGTGTTCGCCAGGGGAACATCAAAAACGCCCAAGGATAACATTTCCAATCCATGGGTGTTTTTGTTTTATTTTTAAAATAAAATTATAAGAATTGGCATGAATAAAATGTCCGAAATATGAAACAATAGAATTTTGAATATCTGATGTCTTTATTGAATTTCTGTATTTCTTAAAAATCCATAATTTATTTTTAAATTTTTTCACGATTCTTTTGCGCGGATAAATCCGCCAAAATTTTACAAAATAACCGACAAAATCTACGCCATACACAAGCGGTTGGATGTAGCATTTTTTCAAATTAAGCTCTAAAAATAAGCTGTCCTTTAAAAATCTATTTATAATTCCGTGAAATTCTTTTAATTTTTCTTTATCCTTTTGAATAATGTAAAAATCATCAACATATCTGCCATAAAATTCACATTTTAATTTTCTTTTTATAAATTGGTCCAATTCATTTAGATAGACATTGGCAAAAAATTGGGAAGTTAAATTGCCTATCGGCAAACCAATGCCGTCGGGAACTCCAAAAAGAGATTTTTGCCGCGGCACGGTTTTTAATAAATTTTTATCTCCTTTTAAAAAATAATTTTCCGTTGGATTATGAAAAATTATTAGTCCAGCCAGCCATTTTAATTCTTCTTTGATTTTTTCAGAAAACGGCGATGTTAATATTTTTTGTAGAATCAAATCATTTAAAATTTTTTTATTGATATGCATAAAAAATCCTAAAATATCGGCTTTCAAATAATGCCAATTATTATAATTTCTCGGCTCTATATTTTGCGCACGCCTGATAAATTTTTGAAGCCGCCTCATCGCCAAAAGCGTTCCCTTTCCTTTTCGACAAGCATAGCTGTCATAAATAAAATATTTTTCAAAATGAGGTTCAATGGCGCGGACAAAAAGATGGTGAACGACGCGGTCACGAAAATTAGCGGCAAAGATTTCCCGTATGACCGGCTCTTTCACCGCAAAACAAACGGACACGCCAGGTTTATAGACACATCCACGCAAATCTTCAAGCAATTTCCATAGATTATTTTCCAAATTGCTCTCAAATCGTAAAGCATTAATTGTGTTTCTTTTTCTTTTACGACAATCCAAATAAGCTTTATAAAGATTTTGAAACGTAAAAAGTGAATCACAAAGATTGAATTTTATTAATTTTGCCGGCTTGCGCTTTTTAGCCATCCTTCGTTTTGTCTGCTTATTTCCGTTAAAATTCCGCTCAATAATTCGTAATGTTTCAAACTTTTCAGACATTTTAAATCAAAAGCAAGACGAATTAATAATTTTAATTTTTCCAATTTTATCCATAATTCTTCCAGGTATTTCTTTTTATCGTAATGGTTATTGGCAACCATTATTAATGCCGGAATTTCATGGCTAATCTGACGTATCTCCGTTCCGATTGTATATTTGTAATCTCTAGAAAAATTATTTATCTGCTGTTCAATTTCAAAACATAAATCATACGCTTTCTTAAATATTGGCAGATGATCATATTTAGCCATTTTAAATTTAAAATCATCAAATAATTTAAATAATCAAATTATCAATCCTAGCGAACACAGCGGAATGCGTTGCTATGCTCATAGCCGGTACCGTAGCCAACCCAATTCCAGCCAGCATAATTGCAGCCCGAACCGCCGAATATGGCCGACTCAACGCCGGAATCGTTGCCAAGGAACATAGGAAGGGAAAAATTACTCGCCCATTCCCAATTTCCGGTCATATTGATAAGCGACCATGTTGCGGCATTTTTACACGCCAATTTCCATTCAAACGGTTCTGGTAGGCGCATGCCATAATTCAAACAAGTCTGTTTTGCCATTTCCCAATAATTCACGGAACGTTCATCGGCTTCAATAATGTAGCCGACATCGCCGGGAACACAGTTACCGCCGCTGGTGGAAGCCGAAGTTGAATGATAATCGTATTGCGTTGAGCCGGATTTGAAACAAACTTCGGTGTAAGCGGCCGGCGGCGTCATATCGGCTATTCTATTGTTATACATACCGTTATTGGCAGTAAGGCTATAAATAGTATCGCTTACTCCAGCCGCGTCCACATATCCCTTCGTCGCCGCGTCGGTAGAAGCGATGGGCGTGGCGACCGAAGTAATTTTATTATTAGAAACATCAATAGTTCCGTTGACTACTAATTTTCCGGCGATGGGCGCCGCCGTCCCAATGCCGACGTTGCCGGTGTTATAATAAATACTCGTGCTTGAAGAATTCCAAAGGCTGCTTATGGTTGACCAAGTGCTGGAAGCGTAGCCTTTAAACGAATTTAAGGTTGTATTGTAATAGATAGATCCGTTTTGCGCGCCAACTGGATCAACGGAAAGCTGGCCGAGATTAAGAAGATTAGAAATAGAGATGTTTTTCCATCTTTGATTGGTTGAATAGCCTATTTCATATTGATTGTCTACTCCGGGCAAAAGGTTTGAGTCAAAAGTCGCGGC
>JACRPK010000012.1 GCA_016214005.1 Candidatus Wolfebacteria bacterium | reverse complement strand
GATTATTAAATTGAGATGTATTATATTTCAAAAAGAGATTTTGACAATAAAATATTGGACGAACAGAAAGGAAACGCGTAATGAAAAAATTTACAAGGCCTTCTTGGGATGAATTTTTTATGTTTCAGGCGATTTCTTACGCTACTCGGCATAGCTGTTTAAAGCGCGGCGTTGGCGCAGTTTTGGTAAAAAATAACAGAATAATCGGGGCTGGTTATAATGGCGCCGCCAGTGGAATTGAAAATTGCCGCAATAAAGGATGTTGCCATTATGAACAATTGGCATTTAATGAATACAAAATTAATGGTGGCAGTCCGGATGATTTAAAGGAAAAATTTAAAATATATTGTTTAGCAGTTCATGCTGAAATAAATGTCTTATCTCAATGCTCTCGAGACGAAGCAATCGGCAGTATTCTTTATGTTACTAATTATCCCTGTCCGAAATGTGTTCAAGATGGGATTATCACAAAAGGTGTTTCAAGGGTGATGGTTTGGAAACAATATTTGCAAAATCCTATTTTTACGATAGACGAGAAGAGGGCAAGCGAACAAAAACTTTTGGAAGCTGGGATTCCGATTAAGTATGTAAAAATGTCTAAGGGGCAAATAATGGGAATCGCCGCCTATATGGCAAAAAACATTGGCAAAAGGAGCAGGTATAATTTTAAATGATTAATTTAGTTTAAGGGGATTATCCGAAAATTTTGGATAATCCCTTTTTTCTTTTTTAAAATAATGTTAAATTAATTTTGTGAAAATCAAGGTTGTGAAAATCAGCGAAACAACGATTCCGCATTATGCCGGTGAAGGCGATGCGGGGCTTGATTTATATTCATGCGAAGATTTAATAATTAGACCAAGTGAAAGAACTGCGGTTCCAACCGGTATAAAAATGGAAATTCCGCAGGGCTATGTCGGATTGGTTTGGGACAAAAGCGGTTTGGCTTTGAAAAGCGGCATAAAAACAATGGCCGGAGTGGTTGACGCCGGTTATCGCGGAGAAATCAGGGTGGTTTTAATAAATTCAAGCAAAGAAGATTTTATTATCAAGAAAAATTCAAAAATCGCCCAGATGTTAATTCAAAAAATAGAACGTCCGCAAATTGAAATTGTTTCGGAGTTAAATGAAAGTCAAAGGGGAGAAAATGGTTTCGGTAGCACAGGGATATAATTTTTTTTGTTGACTTTTTTAGATTTTAAAATTAGAATTAAAAAATAAATAAAATTATAAAATATTATGGGTGGAGTTCCTCTAAAACATCATACAAAATCAAAAGTTGGCCGAAGAAGGTCTCATTTAGCTTTAAAGCCGAGCCAGATTCACGCTTGCCAAAATTGCCAAGCGCCGGCAATGCCTCATAAAATTTGCGTTAGCTGCGGAAGTTACAAAGGAAAAGTTATAAAAGCTCCGAAATTGAAAGTTAAGAAGTAAAATAATGGCTACTCGTCATCTTGCTCGATCTATCGTGCTTCAATCTCTTTACGAGTGGGATTTTTATAATAAAAAAGAAGATTTGACGAAAATCATTGAGAGAAATATGGAAGAATTCGCTTCGGGGATTGATGAGCCGGACTTTGTCTGGCGGATAGTTAAGGGTGTTATTGAACATTTAGGCGATATTGATAAAATTATAAAAAAAGCCGCTCCGGATTGGCCGCTGGAAAAAATTTCAGCGATTGACAGGAATATTTTACGTATCGGGCTTTATGAACTTTTATACGCCGATAAAAAAGAGGTTCCGGAAAAAGTGGCGATAAATGAATCTATTGAATTGGCAAAAAATTACAGCGGTCCGAATTCGTCAAAATTCGTTAACGGCGTTTTGGGAACGGTTTATAAAGAAATGATTAAATAGGGGTTAGTTTTTAGGTGTTGGGTGTTAGTATTTTTTCTAAAACCCAAAACCTAAAATCTGAAACCTAACAAAAGGTGGATTTATCTCAATTAGAACAAAAAATTGGAATAGTTTTTAATAATAAAAATCTTCTCAAAGAAGCTCTCACTCATCGTTCTTATTTAAACGAAAATCCGAAATGGAGCGTTGAATTTTTAAGTCCGCATAATGAACGGTTGGAATTTTTGGGAGATGCGGTTTTAGAACTTATTTCAACAGAAATTCTTTTTAATAAATTTCCGAAATCAAAAGAAGGCGATTTGACGAGTATCCGGGCGGCTTTGGTTAATTATCAAATGCTTGCCGGAGTTGCGAAAGAAATCGGCCTGGATGAATTTATTTTGCTTTCTCGCGGAGAGGCAAAAGATATCGGCAAAGCGCGGGAAGTAATTTTGGCAAACGCTTTTGAAGCGTTTTTAGGCGCGATTTATCTTGACGCCGGTTACGAAGTTTCAAAAAGATTTATTGAAAGTGCGGTAATGAATCATCTTGACGAAGTAATTGAAAAAAAACTTTACAAAGATCCGAAAAGTTTATTGCAAGAAATCGCTCAAGAAAAATTCAAAATCACCCCGACTTATTCGGTTTTGGAAGAAAAAGGGCCGGATCACGCCAAAATTTTTAAAATCGGAGTTTATTTTAGTCAAAATTTGATTGCCGAAGGAGAAGGTTTGTCAAAACAAGAAGGCGAGGTGGAAGCGGCAAAAAACGCTCTGCATAGTTTGCAACATTAATTTTATGTATTTAAAATCGCTTGAATTAAACGGGTTTAAATCTTTCGCTTCAAAGGCGGTTTTGGAATTTCCCAAAGGAATTACGGCAATTGTCGGGCCAAACGGCAGTGGAAAAAGCAATGTGATAGACGCCATCCGCTGGATTTTGGGCGAACGGGAAGCGAAAAATTTGCGCGGTGATAAAATTGAAAATTTAATTTTTGCCGGCACGCCGAAAAGGCCGCGGGTTTCTATGGCTCAAGTGAATCTTAATTTTGAAAACAGCGAAAATGCCACAGCGGGAATTGATTTTTCCGAAGTGTCGGTTTTGAGAAAAGTCGCCAGAGACGGCATTTCTCAATATTTTATCAATAAATCCGAAGTGCGCCTTAAAGATGCGGTTGATTTTTTCGCCAAATTAAAACTTGGCACAAAGGGGCTTACAATTATCAATCAAGGTTCGAGTGATTTATTCGTGAGAGTGAATCCGGAAGAACGCAAAATGATGATTGAGGAAGTTTTGGGGCTTAAAGAATATGAACTTAAAAAATCCGAAGCCGAAAGAAAGCTTAATAATACAAATATCAATTTGGAAAAATTAAAAGCCACGATTGGCGAAGTTTTACCGCACTTGAGAATGTTAAAGCGCCAAACTGCCAAATGGGAAAGGCGATCGCAAGTTGAAGCGGAATTAAAAAATTTTGAAAATGATTATTTTTCTTTTAAATTGAGCGAAATTGAAAAAGAAAAAAATAGTTTTGAACCCGATTCAAAGAAGATTGAAGAAGAAATTTTTGCCAAAAAAGAAGAGTTAAAAATTTTTGAAGGCGATGTAAAAAAACTTGAAGAAAAATCTGACAGCGGCAATATCGCTTCTGTAAAATCTCAAAAATCAGAACTTTTAAGCCGTCATTTGAAAATTCAAAAAGAGCTTAGCCGTCTGGAAGCGCGCGTTGAAATTTTAAGTCAAATTGAAGAAAGGCAAGAAATCAAAAAAGAAGAATTGGCATTTAACAATTTAGAATTGATTGATTTGATCAATGAAATAAAAAATTCTTTAAATAGCGCCCTGAATAAAGATTTAAGCGCAATTTCTGAATCAATTAAAGAGATTATTTTTAAAATCGACATCTTTTTTAAGTCAGCTGATAAAGAAATCAGCCGCAATGAAACTGGCAAAGAAAATGAAAAAAAGAACGAATTGGAAAGTATGGCGCGAATAAAAAATGATTTGCTTAAAGAAATTGGCCTCATTGAGGAAGATATTAAAAAAATTGAAAAAATAGAATCGGAAATCACTTTGGGGCTGCAGGATTTTAACAAACAATTTCAGAAAGCTTTTGAAGCGATGGAAGGAAAAAGAAGGGAATTAAGCGTTTTGGAAGGCCAAAAGACCAGAATTATTTTTGAAAAAGAAAAACTTGGCATTAAACTTAATGATGTTGAAAGCCAGATAAATCAAGCCGGCAGATCGGCAAATGAATTTAAATTATTGGAATTAAATACTGCGAATATTGATATTGGAGAAATTGAACGCAAAATATTTCGCTTAAGGACTGAACTTGCGAGTATTGGAGAAATTGATGCGGCTCTGATAAAAGAAGCTGAAGAAACAGAGCGCCATTATAATTTTTTGTCAGCGCAGATAAGCGATTTGGAAAAAGCTTCTCAGGATTTAAAAATTTTAATCAAAGACTTAAAAGACAAGATTCACAATGAATTTTTAAGCGCTTTTAATTCAATCAATGACCATTTTAATAAATATTTTGGATTGATGTTTGGCGGCGGAAGCGCGAAATTAAAAATCAAACATTATGAGCAGAAAGTTAAAAATGATTTGGAAGAGGGCGGAGAAGAAAATTCTAAACAAAAAATAGAAGAAAGCGAAGAGGAAAAAGAAGAAAAAATCGGCGTGGAAATAGATTTGAATTTGCCGCGCAAAAAAATAACGAGCTTGGAGATGCTCTCGGGCGGGGAAAAAAGCTTGGTTTCGATTGCCGCTTTGTTTGCTTTGATTTCCGTTAGCCCGCCGCCGTTTTTGGTTTTAGATGAAATTGACGCGCCGCTTGACGAGAAAAATTCCCAAAGATTTGCCAACTTGGTGAAAGAATTCGCTCATCAGACTCAATTTATAATTGTTACTCATAATCGTTCAGTGATGGAGTCGGCAGATGTTTTATACGGCGTTACAATGGATGAAGACGGCACTTCGAAATTGCTTTCGTTGAAATTGGAGGAAGCCA
Source organism: Candidatus Wolfebacteria bacterium (assembly GCA_016214005.1). Classification (GTDB taxonomy): domain Bacteria; phylum Patescibacteriota; class Minisyncoccia; order UBA6257; family UBA9933; genus JACRPK01. Next base: position 1,566 of record JACRPK010000012.1, on the reverse strand, counting down.
GAGTATAAATAAATTTACAGCACAAGCGCTTGACAATTAAAACCTAAAACCTATAAACTAAAAACTAATTATGTTAGCCATTAAATTCAAAAGAATAGGGAAAAAACATCAGCCGAGCTATCGGATTATTGTTAATGAAAAACGCTCTAAAATGAGCGGCCGTTTTATTGAGGATATCGGCTGGTATAATCCGTCTTCAAAAGAATTTAAAGTTGATAAAGAGAGGGCGCTTTATCGCATTAAAACCGGCGCTCAGCCAACAGACAGCGTTTATAATTTATTGGTAAAGGCAAAAATAGTTGAAGGCAAAAAAAGGCCAGTTCATAAAATTGTTAAGAAAACGGAATCAGCCGAGGCTGAAATGAAATAAAAGGTCGTAAAGTTGAATGAAGGCAAAAAATATTATGGAAGGCAAAGATCAGCAATTTCTTGAATTTCTTATTAAATCAATCGTTGACCATCCGGACGCTGTCAAGGTGGAGCGCAAAGTTGATGAAATGGGAGTTCTTTTGATGCTCACTGTCCATCCGACGGATATGGCGCAGGTTATCGGAAAAAAAGGAATGACCGCGCAAGCTATCCGTTCACTTTTGAAAATTGTCGGAGTGAAAAATAACGCTCGCGTTAATTTGAAAATTGTTGAACCGGAGGGATCGTTGAGGCCGCAGAGATCGTTTGAAAATAAAGAATAGAACGATATTCTAAACTAAAAACCCCGCTTTCAAAGGCGGGGTTTTTAGTTTAGAATATTCTAATGCGTTTTGATATTATTACAATTTTCCCGAAAATTTTTTCCGCCAAAGGCGGATCATATTTAAGCGAGTCTATTTTAGGGCGCGCTCAAAAAAATAAATTGATTGAAATTAAAATTCATAATTTGCGCGATTTCTCAAAAGACAAGCATCGCAAGGTTGATGATCGGCCATATGGTGGCGGCCCGGGAATGGTGATGGCAATTGAACCGATTATAAGAGCTATTAAATCAATTAAAATAAAAAATAAATCAAAAATAAAAGTGATCTTGTTCACGCCAGCTGGAAAACAATTTAATAATAAAATGGCAATTGATTTTTCAAAAAAATATGACCATTTAATTTTAATTTGCGGAAGGTATGAAGGAATAGATGCGCGAGTCAAAAAAGTGATTTATGATTTAGGATTTAAGATTCACGAAATATCTATTGGCCCTTATGTTTTAACCGGCGGCGAGCTTCCGGCAATGGTTTTAATTGACGCTGTCTCCCGTCAAATTCCCGGAGTTTTAGGGAAATTAGAATCTTTGGAAGAAAAGCGCCAGCTGGGAATGCTGGCTTATACTCGTCCGGAAGTTTTTAAATGGCGTGGTAAAAAATATTTAGTTCCGAAAATTCTTTTGTCCGGCCATCATAAAAAAATAGAAGAGTGGCGAAAGAAATAAAATTATTGGTGTCCAGGTCCATATAGATATTGACCACTTAGGTTTGTAGACTAATAACATCTTTTGTCGGCAATCGACCAGTTTGCCATTTGCGATAATAGGCTTCGGGAGTCAAATAATTCAGCGACTCATGAGGCCTTATTTTATTC
>JACRPK010000018.1 GCA_016214005.1 Candidatus Wolfebacteria bacterium | reverse complement strand
CGCGGCAAGCTCAATGCGGGTTTCTTTGGTGAATTGTGTGTACATATGGAGAGTATATTCGTCGTATGAGTATCATACGAATACCTCTCCGCAGGATTTTCGTTTTTTGCTAAGTGGTGCAGTTCAGATTTGAATTCGCGTGGTTATTGTTGACTTATTCGTTTTTCATCAATAAAATGATAATAATTAGATACTTAAAAAGGTCGGGGCAATATTAACGAATAATTTAAAAATATGGCGAAAACTAATTCCGCCTTTATGAAGCCGATGAATATTAGTTCTGAATTAGCCGTGGTAGTCGGCAAGGGACCAATGCCAAGATCGGAAGTTGTTAAAGAACTTTGGGTATATATTAAAAAAAATAATCTTCAAGATTCTAAAGACAAACGCAACATTAACGCCGATGAAAATCTTAAAAAAGTGTTCGGCGGCAAAGGAAATGTTAATATGTTTGAAATGACGAAACTCGTTTCAAAACATCTTTCATAAAATAACAATAAAACAATAATCGCTCAAAATTAAAATTTTGAGCGATTATTGTTTTTCTATTTTTCTTCCAATCTTTTTAATATTTTTAAAATCAAATCTTTTTGATATTCCAAGTGAGATAAAATTGCCCCTATTTCTCTTTCCGCTTTTACATTAATTTCAAAATCCGCCGCGGCTCTTGTTTCGGCATGCCGCCCTTGGAGATTTTGCCCGATCATAATTAATGGAAGCAAAAAAAGTTGAACCATATTTGAAATAAAAAGCCACAAAACAAAAGCCGGGAACGGATCAAATTGAAAAGATGCGGGCGCGAATATATTCCAGCTTGTCCAGATTATTGTCCAAAAAAGAATAATAATAAAAAATCCCATTGAGCCGATATGTTTGGTTATCCAAACAGCGAATTTTTCCAAAAAACTGAGTGTTTTTTTATGTTCTAAATTTATGTTTTTTAAAGGCTCGCGGAGTTTTTTTAATTCTTCCAAAGACGGCGGGTTTATTTTGTCATTCATATATTTTATTATAGTAATTATTTATGGATTTACAAACTAAATTAGTTGTTATTATGGTCGGGCTTCCGGCGCGGGGGAAGAGTTTTTTGGCCGCAAAATTACAGAGATATTTGGCATGGCAGGGATATAAAATAAAAATTTTTAATGCCGGAAATTATAGAAGGGAAATTTTGGGCGATAAATTTTCAGGAAGCGATTTTTTCAATCCGAATTGCGAAAAATTTTCAAAACAAAGAGAAGAAGTCGCTAAAAAATGTTTCAGCAATTTAATCCAGTGGCTTAAAAATAATGGCGAAATTGCGATTTATGATGCTACCAACGTAACGCCAAAACGCCGAAATTATCTGGCAAAAGAATGTCAAAAATCAGGCTTAGATTATATTTTTATTGAGAATATCTGCGACAACCAAAAAATTATTGATGAAATTATCGGAATAAAAATAAAAAATAGCGCTGATTATGAAGGCAAAGACGAAAAATGGGCAAAAAAAGATTTTGAAGAAAGATTAAGGCATTATGAAAAAGTGTATGAGTCGATGAGCGAGATACCATATATAAAAATTTTTAATTTTGGCGAACGGATTGAAAAGAATTTCGATGGAAGAACGAATATCTTTTTTGATGAGCTCGCGGAATTTTTGGGGAATTTAAGATTTATCAAGAAAAATGTTTATTTGACGCGCCACGGCGAAACATTTTTTAATCTGGAAAATAAAATCGGCGGTGATTCGCTTTTAACTGATAGCGGCGTTGAATATGCCAAAAAGCTGGCGGATTATTTCAATGATTTTGATCTGACGGTTTTCATAAGCCCAAAGACAAGGACAATTAAAACTGCCGAGTTTTTAAAACATCAAAAAATAAAACTTGAAGAATTAAGCGAGATAAATTCGGGAATTTGCGACAGCTTAAGTTATGAAGAAATTGCCGAGAAATTTCCGAAAATTTATTTAGATCGCAAGAATGATAAATTTAATTTTTGCTATCCAAAAGGGGAATCCTATAAAATGCTTATTCAAAGAATAAAAAAAGTTATTTTTGAAGTTGAAAGACAGGATAAAAATGTGGTTATTATTGCTCATCGGGCCGTTAATCGCTGCCTTTTTTCATATTTTATAGAAACCGCGCAAAATGACATTCCCCACATTGAAATGCCATTAAATAAAATAATTAAAATAACTCCGAACAAAGCTTTTTATAATTTTGAGATTTTAGAATTTTAAAGCGAAACTTTTATTAAAGTTTTTACATTGCCGCGGACATTAAAGTCTCCGATAACATCTAATTTTCGCGGTTTGAGATTTTTCTTTAAAGCGTCAAAAATTTCATTAACAACAGATTCGTGGGAAATATGTTTATCGCGGAAGCTATTTAAATAAAGTTTCAGGCTTTTTAATTCAATGATTTTTTTATTGGGGATGTAATTTATGTTTATTGAGGCGAAATCCGGATAGCCGGATCGCGGACAAAGGCAGGTGAATTCCGGATAAGTTATTTCAATTGTGTAATTTCTGTCAGGAAACGGATTATCCCAAATTTCAAGTTTGGAGCTTTTTATTTCTTTTTGTCCATATTTCATAAAAATATTCTATCAAATTTTTTAATTATTTAAAACAGAATTTTTAACAGCGGCATTAATGAGTTTTGACGCGGTTAATTTTTTTTCGGCGATTTTTACATCTTTTAAAGACGCTTTTGTTTCTGGATGGTTTGGAATAAATAATGAACAGCAATCTTCATGCGGCTGGATTGAAATTTCGTAAGTTCCGATAACTCTTGCTTCTTTTATTATTTCTTCTTTATCCATCCCGATAAGCGGCCGGAAAATCGGAATATTCGCGGCTTCGTTTATAGCGCTGATATTTTCCAAAGTTTGCGATGCCACTTGCCCGAGGCTGTCTCCGGTTGCAAGCGCCAAGGCGCCTTCTTTTTGAGCGATTTTTCCAGCGATTTTTAACATAAACCGGCGATATAACACAACCCGCAATTTTTCCGGCGCTTTTTTAAAAATTTCTTTTTGAACGTCTAAAAATGGAATTAGATAAAGTTTGCTTTTACCTTGATATTGTTCAAGAATTTTTACGATAGTTTTTATTTTTTCGATTGAAGCGGCGTTTGTTTGCGGATAGCTGTGAAAATGACAGAAAATTGCTTGCGCTCCGCGGCGCATTATTCTGTAAGCGGCAACAGGGGAATCAATGCCACCGGAAAGCAAAACGCAAATTTTTCCGCTTGTGCCGGAAGGCAACCCGCCCGGTCCTTTTATTTTTTCGCAATATAAATAAGATTGATTGCCGGCAATTTCAACAAAACAAATCGCTTCCGGATTATCAAGATTAACTTTTATATTTTTTATTTTGTTTAAAATAAATTCTCCGACTTTTTCGTTTATTTGCTGGGAATTAAGCGGAAAATTTTTATTGCCGCGTTTAGCGGAAATTTTAAAAGTTTTGAATTTCTTGTTTTTTAAAATTTCTAAAGCGGTTTTTTGGATTATTCTGATGTCATTTTCGGCAATTTGAGCAAAAGAAAAATTGGAAATTCCGAAAACTTTTTTAAGATTTTCCGTGATTTTTTGCTTATCAGAGTTTAGCGTTAATTTTATAACAACTCTTCCGGAAACCATTTTTATTGATTCAAAAGAACCCCCCGGCAAGGTATTTTTTATGTTTTTAATCAGTTTTTCTTCAAAAAATTGACGATTGCCTTTTTTTAAAGCGATTTCCGAATAATGACAAACAATGTGATTCATAATAGATTAATTATATCAGAAAATTTTTTTTACTCATATTTATCTTCAATAAAATTTTTTCCATAGCCAGCCTGTTGGAGCGAAGATATAAATTATTGAGATTTGAGTATAAGAAATATAGGCAAAAAATATTTTCTGATAGATTTTTTTGTATTTTGTTATATTATATTTGGATATGAAATTACACAGATTTTTTGGAAATTTTGATTTAAATTTATCACAGATTGAAATTTTTGACAAAAATATTTTAAATCAACTTAAAAATGTTTTAAGGTTAAAAAGCGGCGATAAAATTATTTTATGCGACGGCAATTCAAACGAGGCATTCGGAGTCATCGATTTTTTATCAAAAAATTTAGTTAAAATTAAAATAGAAAAAGTTTATAAAAATGAAAATGAGCCAAAAAATTACGTTATTCTTTATTGCGCGATTTTAAAAAAAGAAAATTTTGAATTAATTGTTCAAAAAGCCACGGAAATTGGAATTAAAGAAATTGTTCCGATTATTTCCGAGCGAACAATAAAATTGAGTTTTAAATCAGACAGAATGGAAAAAATTATTAAGGAGGCGGCCGAACAATCGGACAGGGGAGAATTGCCGATTTTGCAATCAGCGATAAATTTTGAAGACGCCGTTAAAAACGCCAGCAAAAATAATTTGAATTTATTTTTTAACATTAACGGAGAAAAAATTGATCAAGAAAATCAGCAGAAAGAAAATCAAAAAATCGGCATATTCATCGGTCCGGAAGGCGGATGGAGCGAAAATGAACTCGCAATGATTAAAAAAAGCGGAAATTTTAAAATAAAAAGCCTTGGCAGCCTTGTTTTACGAGCTGAAACAGCGGCAATTGCGGCTTCTTATATTGCCGTGAATAAATTTATTTAATATAATTTTAAAATGCGAAAAATTTTAAATTTTATATTTTTAATAATGGCGCCGACGCTTATTTTTGTGTTTTTTTTAATTTATGTTTATCAGGCTGACCAGGAAAAAGCTATTAATAAAAAATTATTTCAAAATCGCTCAAAAGAGGAAGCTGATAGGCTAAAGCAGGAATTGGCGCAACAACAGGAGATTTTCAAACAAGCCGCGCAATCGGGCCAGAAAATTTTGCCGCAACCGCAGACTCAACTGAAACAGCAAGTTGCCCAGCCGGCTCCCCAGCGAATTATTCCTCAACCGCGAACAATATTGTCGTAAATTTAATGGAATTTGTTTTTGAAAAAATAAAATCGCTTGGAACAGATGCGGAGATTTTTATTGCTTTTAAGAATAAGATTTTTGCCGAAGAAAAAATAAATTGGGCGAAAAAAACGCTTGAAGATTTTGAAAATAAGTTCAGCAGATTTAAAAAAAACAGCGAGCTTTCTGAATTTAATAATCTGAAAAGCGGCGATTTTTATGCCAGCCCGATAATGATTGATATTTTTAAAAAATGTTTTGAGTTTCATAAAATAACGAATGGAATTTTTGATCCGACAATCGCTGAAATTTTGGAAAATATCGGCTACAACAAAAGTTTTGATTTATTGGATAGAAATTTAAATTTGCCGGATTTTAATCTTAAAAAAATCAAAGAAAATTTTTCAAAAAAATCTGATTTGAGCGATTTAATAATTGACGAAAAAAAGTTAATTATTAAAAAACCGGAAAATTTGAAAATTGATTTTGGCGGAATCGGCAAAGGATATGTTGTTGATTTAATTGCCGATGAATTTAAAAAATATTTCAGTGATTTTTGGATTTCAATCGGCGGCGATATGTTTTTGTCGGGTAAAAACAATGGGAAAAATTGGCAAATTGATATTCAAAATCCGTTTGATTTAGCCAAAAACGCCATATCAATAGAAATTAAAAATAAAAAAGCGGCTGTCGCGACTTCGGGAATTTCAAAACGAAATTGGACAATCAATGGCATTAATTTCCATCATATAATTGATTCAAAAAGCGGGTTGCCGGCCGAAAGCGACGTATTATTAGCAACGGTTATCAGCAATAATGCCGCGAGCGCGGATATTTTCGCAAAATCAATCGTGATTATGGAAACAAAAAAGGGGCTTGAATTTATCAACAGACGAAATGAGGCGGAGTGTCTTATAATAGATAAAGGTTTTAATTTTTATAAATCAGCAAAATGGAATATTTAATCAGCGCTAAAATCCCATGGATATGGTATGCAATAAGAGCCTCCGGCTTGGCTGGCTATATTTTTTTGTTTTTATCGACTATCTCCGGCATCGGACTTTATACAGGTTTGAGTTCTAAATTTTTGCGCTCTGAAAAAGTTTTGGCGATTCACAAGCATATTTCCATTTCCGCATGGGCAATGATATTGGTTCATTTAATATTTTTGTTTTTTGATCAAACTTTGAAATTGGGGATTGCTGATTTATTGGTGCCGTTTGCCAGCCAATCCGCCGGCATTAATTTCGCCCTTGGAATTATCGGATTTTATTTGTTTTTATTTATAATTATAAGTTCTTTGTTTTTTAGATTTAAAGCGCCGAGATTATGGAGATTTTTGCATTATTTGTCTTATCCGGCATTTTTTATTATTTTTCTTCACGGCGTTTTAATTGGCACCGATACCAATGAATATTTAATTTCCGAAATTTATTGGATAACCGGAATTATCGCTTCAATTTTAACTTTATACAGAATATTTTATTGGAAATTCGAAAAAGAATATGAATATATTGTGAAAAATATTTATAAACCGACAACTGACGCGATAATTTTAGAAATCGGACGAAACGACGGAGGAGATATTTTTAAATTTAAGTCAGGGCAATATGTTTCAATTTCGATTCCGGAAGATAAAAAATTTTTCAAAAAATACAGATTTTCCATTGCCAGTTCGCCATTAAATAGACAATCATTTAAACTTGGCATAAGAATTTTAGGCGATTTTACACAAAAAATTTCTAAAATAAAAATAGGGGATAGAATAAATGTGAAGGGTCCGCGCGGGGATTTTGTTTTTAATGAAAATAAAATGGAAAATATCGTTTTTATTGCCGGCGGCATTGGAATCACGCCCTTTATGAGCGCCTTTGAATACGCCGCTGATAAAAATTTAAGCAATAAAATGGCGCTTATTTACAGCAATAGAAGCGTGGCAGGAGCTTTATTTTTAGATGAAATTCAGGCGCTTTCTGCTAAAAATGTCAATTTTAAGCCTTATTTTGCGATTACTGATGAAAAATTGGCCGGCAATGAAGGGTGCAATTTTTATCAGGGCTTTATCAACGAAGAATTATTGCGAAAAATTTTAAATAATCAATTTTCCGGAAAAATTTTCTTTTTATGCGGTCCGCCGAAATTTATGGAAATAATGGCTGGATATTTAATTAAAAATGGCGTAAAATTGAAAAATATCAGGAAAGAATCGTTTTCATTATAATTATGATTAAAAAAATAGCGCCAATGGTTTTGATAATATTAGTGATTCTTGCGGCTGTTTTATTGGTTATTTGGAAATTTATTAATTTATCGGAAAAAACAAATCTAGCTTTAAAAGACGCCGGAGAATCTTCGGAAGAATTAATTTCCGGCTTCTTCTTGCCTAATTTGCCGGAAAACAGCCTTGAAGTAATAACGGACAAAAATTCCTATAAGGTCGGGGAAGAAATTTTCTTTGGCGTCCAAAATAAAACCGAAGAAACTTTCAAAATTGAAAATGAATGCCCGAATGAGCCGCTTGAAATATATAAATTGGAAAATGATAAATGGCGGCATTTGAAGGTATCATCTTATATACAATGCAAAAATAACGATAATATTATTCTTGCTCCATATGAACTTCGTGGCGCTTCGTTTTTGCCTTGGGAAAAATTAATTTTTGATCAACCGGGGAAATATAAGTTAAAATTAAAAATAATCGGATATGCCACAAAATTTGAAAAAGAAATAGAAATCGTCGAATAATAAAAATAAAAAAATATGAAAGAAAAAATTAAAAATTATTTAGGAATGGCGTCGATTTTCGCTTTAATCACATTTGCTTACGCGGCTTTTATTTATGCTGACGCTTATTCAAAATCAATCCAGCCGTCATCTTTTAGGAGTTTTTCTGCGACTGCCGAAGGAAAAGCAGTGGCAAAACCGGATATTGCCAAATTTTCTTTCAGCGTTATCACTGAGGGCGGGAAAGATATGGCAGCTCTTCAAAAAGAAAATACCGAAAAAACTAATCAAGCGATTGAATTTTTAAAATCTGGAGGGATTGACGCTAAGGACATTAAAACTCTTAATTATAATTTAGAGCCGCGTTATCAATATTATAGCTGTCCGATAAATAATACCGGCAGTCAGCCTTGTCCGCCGGCTGAAATTGTAGGATATAAAATTATTCAAAACGTTTCAGTAAAAATTCGCGATTTTTCAAAAATAGGAGATTTTGTTTCCGGAGTTGTTAAAAATGGAGCCAATGAAGTTTCACAATTATCATTTGATATTGATAATTTAACGAATATTCAAAATCAAGCCCGCGAAGAAGCAATTAAAAAAGCCAAAGAAAAAGCTGAAAATATCGCCAAATCAGGAGATTTCCGCTTGGGCAGACTTCTTTCAATTGAAGAAAATGGACCAACGCCTGTTTATGGATATGGAATGGGTGTCTCTACCGCAAAATCATTTGAAACTGTGGCAATTTCCGCTCCGACTATTGAACCCGGATCTCAAGAAATTATCGTAAATATAACTTTGAGATATGAAATTGAATAATGAAGTTCGCGTTAGGTTCGCGCCGAGCCCGACCGGACCGCTTCATATTGGCGGAGCAAGAACCGCGCTTTTTAATTGGCTTTTTGCCAAAAAACTCAAAAATCATGGGGGAAAATTTATTTTGCGCCTTGAAGACACGGATATTGAACGTTCAAAAAAAGAATTTGAAAAAGATATTTTAGAAAGTTTAAGATGGCTTGGGCTTGATTATGATGAGGGGCCTGATATTGGTGGAAATTTTGGTCCATATCGGCAATCTGAAAAAACTGAAATTTACAAAAAATATTTAGAGAAATTATTAGCTGAAAGCAAAGCGTATTATTGTTTTTGTTCGAAAGAAGAATTGGATAAAGAAAGAGAAGAAATGATGGCTAAAGATTTGGCGCCGAAATACAGCGGCAAGTGTCGAAAATATTCAATTGAAGAATTTCAAAATAAAATTAAGGCAGGCGAAAGGGGAGTAATACGTTTTAAAACTCCGGAACAAGAAATTGAATTTGAAGACTTAATCCGCGGCAATGTTAAATTTAACGCTGGATTAATGGGCGATATTGTTATTGCAAAAAGCCTGACAGAGCCGCTTTATAATTTTGCCGTGGCTGTTGACGATTATGATATGAAAATCAGCCATGTTATCCGCGGCGAAGATCATTTGCCGAATACGCCAAAACAGATTTTAATTCAAGAAGCGCTTGGATTTCATCATCCGCAATACGCCCATTTGCCGTTAATTCTTGACAAAAGCAAGAAAAAGATGTCTAAAAGGAATTTAGACACATCGCTTAAAGATTACAGGGATAACGGATATTTGAAAGAAGCTATTGTAAATTTTATCGCTTTGCTTGGCTGGCATCCGCAAGATGACAGGGAAGTTTTAAGCGCAGAAGAATTGATCGATGAATTTGATATTAAACGAGTTCAAAAATCCGGCGCGGTTTTTGATGTTGAAAAATTAGATTGGCTTAATGGTCAATATATTAAAAATTTGAACCTTGAAAAATTAGCCGAATTGATTAAAAATTTTATTCCGGAAAAATGGCGCGTTGATGAATCAATTTTAATGGGCGCCGTAGCGGCTGAAAAAGAAAGAATTAAAAAATTATCGGATTTTAAAGAATTGGCGGATTTCTTTTTTGAATTGTCGGATTATAATAAAGATCTTTTAATTTGGAAAAATATGAATTTTGATGGAATTGCCGATAACCTTAATTTATTAAAATCAGAACTTGAAAAAATTAATGAAAAAGAGTTTGATAAAGAAAGGCTTGAGGCGGTTATCGCGCCTTTAACTGAAAAATACGGCAAGGGCGAGTTATTATGGCCATTGCGAGCCGCTCTTAGCGGTAAAAAAGCTTCACCGGGACCGTTTGAGATAATGGATATTCTTAAAAAAGCCGAAACATTAAGAAGAATAGATACCGCCTTGTTTAAATTAAAGTAAAATGGCATTACCGGACATAGAACAAATTAAAAATGCGATACCGATGCTTGATAAGCTCAAAGAGCTGTTTGATTTGATTATTTTAATGTCAGACAGGCTTTTTATGGTATTTAAGAATTTGTTTGGCGGATTTTGGGGAATATTTTCCGGAATTTTTGGCAGCGTATTACAATTTACCATTGATTTAGTGAGATTTTTGATGGGGTATATTAGATAGAAGATTAATTTATATATAAAATAAAGCCATATTTTGCGATGTTATTTATTTTAAATAATGTTGTAAAATGTGGCATATATTTTACGACAGATATGTATGATTATATAATTATCTGTCGTAAAATATACCTTGTGCGACAGATAGTGTAATCCAAAAACCCAATGTACTACTCTAATATTGAACAATTTAAAAAATTATCAGGTTATGAAATTGACGGCACTTGGTATCCCCGCGTTACAAAAATCGTTGAAATCAAAGCCAAGCCGGCTTTATATAAATTTTATGCCGATCTTAATAGTTTTGCCGAGGGTGAATCAATCAAAGAAAAATCCGCCAGTGAAGGCACTTTAATTCACGAAGCTGTTGAGAAAATTCTTCTTGGCCAATCCCCTGAAATAGATCCATCAATCGCCCCTTCCATTGAAGCTTTTTTGGAATTTCAAAATAAAAAAAATATCCAGGTTGATCCAGAATACGTTGAAAAACAATTGGTTAATTATGATGATCGCTATGCCGGCACATTAGACACGCTCGCTTTAATTGACGGCAAGGTCGGCGTTTTAGACATTAAAACTTCTCAAGCCATTTACAGAGACTATAATCTTCAGACATCAGCTTATATGGCGGCCTTGGATAAACAATACCCCAGTCTTCAGACAAGATGGATTTTAAGAATTGATCAAAATCGCATTTGTCAAAAATGCAATGCTACGCTTCGCAGTAAGGGCGGCAGAGATAAAATAAGGCCTCCAAAAATAAAAATTGGCGTTAATTATGAAAAATGCGAGCACAGATGGTCTGAACTTCGCGGCGAAATTGAACTTAAAGAATTTCCCTATTGGCAGGAAGATTATAAAGCGTTTTTAGGCGGAAAAAAACTTTGGGAATGGGAAAATGAATATTGGCTTAAACAAGCGGGATATATTTAAAACTAATTTGAACATTTTTCAATAACAATCGGAGCGCGATTAAATTCCCTATTTGATAAATACCCCAGACCGAAACTTAATGTGGCAACTAAAAATATCAATAAACCTATTATAATCGCCTGTTTATTTTCAATAAAAAATTCTTTAGTCATTTTTAAATATTAAAATATTTTTCCCATTTGTCATATAATTCTTTGGTTGCCACCAAGTCGCCGATATTGTATCTGGCAATATCCAAAAATTTTTTCTCTTTAAATAATCTGCCGACATCGTCTCCTGTCACTCCGTCGGATTTCGGGCTTTTAATGCCAAAGACATTGCTCCATAGATGCAGACTCCCCTTTTTGCGCGTGGCGCCGTAAAAAGTTAATTGATCTTGCAAATCAATGTGCTTGTAATCGCGTTGCTGATATAAATATCTGCCTTCCATTAAATTTCTTGTCGGCCTTATTCCGTGGACAGCCGATCTTACCATTAAAAAAGGAACATCAAACCCCCGTCCGTTAAAAGTGATAAATTCGTCGCATTTTGAAGCAAGTGTCCAAAAATGTTCAAGCATTTCTTTTTCCGTCATTTGCTTGAATTTGAAATTCCCTTCCTGAAATTCCCCTATTTCCTGCCCTGGCGCTTGAAAATAAACCGCGCCCTGATTTTTGGCATAATCTAAAACTCCGATGACAACGACTTCTCCGGTAAGCGGCGAAAATCCAAGTCCGTTTTTAAGTTCTTCCAGCGCGATTTTATAATCTTCTTCGCTTGTCGATTCTTTTTCAATCCAGCGAGTCAAAGAATCTTGGGTTGTTTCATCAAGGTTGTCAAAGTCAACGCCAATAGTTTTAATATCAATAATAAGCTTGTTAGAAGTTGACATGGATTTAATTATAGATTAAAATTTCAAAATTACAATAAATTATGGCACATACTAAATCTGGAGGATCTACTAAGTTAGGCAGAGACTCCATAGCAAAAAGACTTGGAATAAAAAGGCAGGAGGGACAATCCGTTAAAGCCGGCGAAATTTTGATTCGCCAAAGGGGCACGAAATATTTGCCCGGCAAAAATGTTGTCCGCGCCGGCGATGACACTCTTTATGCTTTAAAAAACGGCGTTGTTAAATTTGCTTCAAAAAAGAAAACTCGTTTTGACGGCAGCCGCCGCTACGCCACTATGATAATGGTTGAAGCTTAATTTTTACTTTTCCCCTTATTCCTTTTCCGAAATTAATTTCAATAAAATATTCTCCGAGAGTTTTTATCGGTTTTGATAAATCAATTTCTATATTACCGTGATTTTTAAATTCGCCCGAATCTTCAAAAAGTTTATTTTTAATCGTTTCTTTATTAACCGATTCAAAAACTTCCCCCTTGCTTCCGGTTTTAACTTTAAAAATAAATTCTTTATCAGCTAAATTTTTGGCTAATGATTCCAGTTTTTGTTTAATTTCTTTATCTTTTTTTTCGTTAGTCAATTTTTTAATTTCTAAATTTTTAATATCGGAAGCGGTGGCGATTTTTGCAAGCCCTTTGGGAATTAAAAAATTTCTCGCATAACCGTCGCTTACTTCTTTAACATCGGATTTCCGGCAGACATTTTTAACATCTTTTAAGAAAAGAACTTTCATTAAATTAAATTTGAGATTTTAAAATTTCAATCGCTTTATCAAGCTGGGGATCTTTTTTATTTTTAGTGTCATCTTCGCTCAAATTCACCTCATAATCAGGCGCTATGCCGTTTTTATCAATCATATGGCCATTGGGAGTAAGCCAGTGGGCAATGGTGATTTTGATGGTTGATCCGTCGCTCAACGTTTCAAGCTGCTGGACCGTCCCCTTGCCAAAGCTTTTTTTGCCGATAATTTTAACATTGCGATTATCTTGCAAGGCGCCGGCTAAAATTTCCGAAGCCGAGGCCGAGCCTTCGTTTACCAACACGACAATGGGCAGATCTTTTAAAGCGCCGCTGCCGTAAGAACGAAATTCGTCTTTTTTTCCGGAAATAAATTCTTCCGAAACAACAATTTGTCCGGGTTCAAAAAACCAGCTGGCAATATTAACCGCTCCCTCCAAATAACCGCCCGGATTATTTCTCAAATCAAGAATAATTCCCTTGGGATTTTGCAAAGCCGCTTTGACAATATTTTGATAAAATAAAAATGGAGCGTTTTCATAAAAATTATAAAGATGGAAATATGCCATATCCCCTTCTTTCATCTCAAAATCAACCGTTGGAATTTTTATGGTGTCTCTGATTATTGAAATTTCCTGCGCTTTTTCCCAGCCGTTTCGAGTAATCGTTAAAATAACTTTTACGCCCTTCGGTCCTCTGATGATTTTAACGGCTTCATCAACCGATAGGCCGTCTGTCATTTTGTCATCAATTTTTAAAATTTTATCCCCTGCTTTTAGACCAGCTTGTTCAGCCGGAGATTCTTTTAGGGGTGAAATAACAACTAATTGATTGCTGCGGATGCCGATTTCCGCGCCAATGCCGGAGAATTCGCCGCTGATTTCTTCATTGAATTTTTTAGTGTCAGAAGGCGGCATAAAAATCGTATGCGGATCTCCCAATGAATTTACCATCCCCGAAACAGCGCCATAAACCAAAGTTTGATTGTCTATTTTGCCGCTATCAACGTATTTATCTTTGATTGTCTGCCATGCTTGCCAAAAAATATTGAAATTAACGTCATTAGGCTTGTCATTTTCAATATTGTTTACGCCTTTTATAAGCAAGGTTTGCGGATTTTTAACGCCCGCTTGATAGCCAAAATAATAAGAACCGCCAATTACAGCGACAATAAAAATCACCGATATTCCGGTTCTGAAAAATTGATTATTGAATATTCTTTTCATTGTAATAATTTATCAATAAAGCCGTTATTTTGCAAATTTTGCCGAAAATAAACATTCGTATTCTGCGCCAGTCGGTTTGAGATGCGACTCCATTAAATCAATTGATTCAACAGCAAAAGAAATCGGCAATTTAATCGGCAATTTTTTAACAAAATCTTTCGGCAAATTATTTATATTATCAAAACGCGATAAAGTAATGTGTCCGTTGAATTTTTTAAAATCATTTTTGAATTTTAAGCCGTTTTTATTAAGCTGATTATCTAAATTATTTTTAATTTTTGAAATTAAATCATTGGTTTTTTGAGATGCCGTAAACCAAATCATCTTTTTTTCTATTGTATCCGGCGGGGCAAGAATAATCTTATCAAAATTTATTTCAAATTCTTCCGTAGATTGTTTTATGGAAGCGACAATATCTTTTATTTTTTCTTCCGATTGATTGCCTAAAAAAATTATGGTTAAATGCCAATTTTCCGACGGAATAAATTTAAGGCCTTTAAATTCTCCAAGAATAGCGTCAATTTGCCATTTTATTTCTTTCGGAAGATTTATCGCGATAAATAATCTTTTCATAAAATATAAATCCTATAATTATTAAATAATAAACTATTGCGCCAAAAATTCCCATTTTAAAATTTGGTTGCGGAAATTTTGAAAATATATCAATTATCCAAAGTTCATAAGATAAAAATAATCCCGTAAACAATCCCAAAATTTTTGCCAGATAAATAGATAAAAATCCGAATATTCCCAAGATAAACCCGAAAATCATAGTGAGCGGAATAGCTTCTAAAATTAAAATATTTGCCGGTAGCGAAAAAAATGAAAAATTATTAAAATTTATCAAAAGCAATGGCAAAACCGCCAGCTGGGCTGACGTGGTCGTTAAAAAATTCTCCCGCCAGCCCAAAAATCCGGGTTCTTCTTTAAATTTAGACATTTTTTGGATTGCCGGCATTAAATAAACTATTCCGATAAGAGCGGCAAAAGATAATTGAAATCCCAGATCAAAACGCAAAATTTTCGGATTATATAAAATCATCAAAAGCGCGGCAGCGGCAATTGCGTTTCGCATGCTGTGCGTTCTGCCGATTTGTTTTGCCAGCATTATTATTCCTCCCATAATAGCGGCGCGCACAACAGAAGCTTCGGCTCCGGTCATCAAAACAAAAAGAAGAATAATAAAAAGCGTTGGCCAGAAAACAAATTTTCTTTTTAAAAAAGAACCGAAAAAAGCAGCTACAATTACAGCGATGATCGTGATATTTTGCCCGGACAAAGCCACCAAATGCGTTGTGCCGCTTTTAGACATTTTATCTTTAAGATCTTTGGAAAATTCCGCCCGTTCGCCAAGCGTAATGCCGGATAAAAATGCGGCTTTTTCATATGGCAAAGTTTTTTGAAATGTTTCAGTAATTTTATTTTTGAATTTAAAAAGAGCTGTTTTAACTTTTATTTGCCAGTTGGCGGAATTATTTTTTGAAATAAAATCGGCCCTAGGATAATTCACGGCGCCCAAAATACCGTCTTTTGCCAAATAATCAGCGTACCATTGCGGCTTAGGTTTATTGATTATTCCTTCAAATTGAATCAAATCGCCGTAATTAAAAGATGGATAAGGCTTTAAATTAGCGAGAATTTTCCCGGAATAAGGCGGTTGAATATTTATTATTAATTTTTGATTATCTCCCCTTTGCGGATATTCAATGACAATTCCGTTAAAAACAGATTTTTCTTTAAATGGGATATTTGAAGCAATTAAAATTTGCTTATCGTAAATATTATAATAAAGCGCGCCAAAAATTATCACCAAAGATAAGATTGCCAATGCAGCGCCTAACGAAATTTTATTTTTTAAAAATGAAAAAATCAGTAATATCGCGATAAACAAAAAAACTCCTAAAATAATAAAAAAGAAATTTATTTTAAAGCTGGCAATAAAAACTCCGATAAGGAAAAAAGAAACGAAATAGAAAAATGCATCGTGAAGTTTCATTTGTAATCCGGAGTTTTTTCTTTTATTTTCAATTTAAAGTTTACAAATCTTGCCAATGCGTAAAGTAGCGATGAAAGCCTATTCAAATACGTCAGCGATTCATCATTGATTTTTATTTTTTCTCTTTTAAAATGCGCTACGGATTTTCTTTCAGTCTTGCGCGAAACAGCTCGCGCATAATCCAAATAAGCCGCCAATTCGCTGCCTCCGGGGAGAAAAAAACTCTTAATCAATGACAGCTCTTTTTCAATACCATCGATTATTTTTTCGATTTCAAAAATTTTTTCTTCGGTTATTTTTTTATCGGCTCCGGCGATTTTTGCCTGGATAATAAAAAGATTATTTTGGATATTTTCAATAATTTCATAAATACTATAACGCGTTTTAGTATCGATTTTTATCTTAAATTTAAAATTATTCGCTTTTATTTTACAAATTCCCAAAAAAGAATTTAATTCATCAAGCGAACCAAGCGCTTCTGTAAAGATTGAACTTTTTGAAAAACGTTTGCAACAGCCAAACGCGCCAGTATCTCCTTTGTCCCCTTTGCGAGTGTATAGTGCCATTAATAAATTTTATCAAACAATAACTCCTCCGCCAAGCATTTCGCCATTCTTATTATAAAACACCGCTGATTGGCCTGGGGCAATGAATTTTTGCGGTTTATCGAAAATTATTTTATAGCTTTTAGCATTTAATTTATAAAATTTAGCCGATGCCAATGGCTGACGATAACGAACTCGTGCTAAAATTCCGACTCCATTCTTGACGAAACGAAAATCAATGGAATCTATTAAATTTACATCAACAAGATTAATTTCTTTTTTATATAATTCCGGATTGTCGTCTCCTTCTGCAACCATAACAATATTTTTCTTCACATTTTTTTCAACAACATAATAAGGTTTTTTTGAACCGCCAATGCCAAGCCCGTGCCTTTGGCCAATTGTGTAAAAATGCGCGCCTTTATGCTCGCCTATTTTTTTATATTTAATTTGATGACATTTCTTTCGATCGCAATAAGTGTCATTATCTTTAAAAATAATGAGTAGAATATCTCCTTTTTTTTCCGGAATATATTTTTTTAAAAAATCATCAAGCGAAATTTTGCCCAAAAAACAAATCCCTTGGGAATCTTTTTTTTCAGCTGTCGACAGGCTGGCTTTTTTGGCAATTTTTCTAATTTCGCTTTTCAAATAATCGCCGATCGGAAAAAGGCAATGCTTCAATTGTTCCCGCGTCAAAGTCCACAAAAAATAAGACTGGTCTTTGTTTTTGTCTTTAGCTTGGAATATTTTATAAATCAATTTCTTTTCAGAATGTTTCCGAGAAAATGTCTCGGAGCTCCGATGGGCTTGGTCCATCGCCTTGCGATGGCCATCGGAGCGAGAGTCAAGGCTAAAATTTTCCGCAGGAGAAAATTTATAGCCGGTTTTCGAAGAAATTTTTACGTAGTGTCCCGTCGCCACATAATCAGCTCCCATTTTAAAAGCTTTATCCAAAAATAATCCGAATTTAATTTCGCGATTGCACATCACATCGGGATTGGGCGTAATCCCCTTTTTATATCCCTTCACCATATATTCAACCACTTTCTTTTTATAAGCATTTTCAAAATCCCAAACATAAAAAGGAATTTTAAGCTTTTCCGCCACGCGGCGCGCATCCTCGGCATCGCGTTCGCTGCAGCCGTCTAAATTATAACAACGCATAAAAACTCCGATAATATCGTATCCTTGCTTTTTTAATAACAAAGCAGCGACGCTGGAATCAACGCCGCCGCTCATTGCCACGAAAACTTTTCCTTTATTTTTTTTATTCTTTAAACCTTTCAACATATTCGCCGGTTTGAGTGTTTATCAAAATAATATCGTCTTGATTGATAAAAAGTGGCGTTGTAATTTTCGCGCCTGTTTCTATTGTGACAAGCTTGTCGCCTCCCTGAGCGGTGTTGCCTTTTATCGCCGGCGGAGCTTCGGTAACTTTATAAGCGACTTTAATCGGCAATTCTACATTAATAGTTTTTCCGCCGAAACTAATCGCTGTTACTTCCATATTCGGCTTTAAAAATTCCGCTCCGCGCCCGATTTCTTCTTTAGTAAAAGAAAAACGATTTTTCGGATTGCCGACTTCATTAAACCAATAAGCCCCCTTAGCCTCATAAATAAAACAAGATTCCATTTTGTCAAGCCCGGCTTCTTCAAGCACATCGCTTTGATGGAATGTCTGCTCTTTGACTTTCCCGGTAATTAAATTTTTAAGTTTTGTTTTGCTCACCGGTTTTCGCTGCTGCATCCGCAAAAAATTAAATTCCAACACTTCATAAGGCTGGCCTTCAAATACAACGTATGTTCCCGGTTTTAATTCGTTATATGCTAAACTCATATTATTGTTTGCAATTTTGATTATTTTCTATTTTTTGGTTTTGGCTAATTATTTTTTCATCAACTCCGATCAATTTTCCAATGGTATTCATGCCGTTATTCATTCCATTTTTAACCGCTGAAAAAGCATTGTCTTTGACCTCTGCCGTGTTTATATCAATTAAATCAGCGCTTGCCTGCTTAAATTTATTTTCAACGCTGTTTTTTCCGGAGATAGCCGCTTTTTTCACCGGCTCAACAATTTTTTCTTTGGCGAAAGTATTTATTGGAGCAAAAAAACTATAAGCTTTTGCAACATTAAGTCCGGAATAAATATAAATTACGCTTCCTATTATAGCGCAAATCGCTAGAAAGGCAAGAAATTTTTTATTCGACTTTGCCGAAGGTATTTTCATAATTTAGTGTGCCGGCGAGAGGGATCGGACCTCTGACCTAAGGCTTATGAGTCCTTCGCTCTACCACTGAGCTACGCCGGCTTTTCATTTCTGCTACGTGGCAGGAATTGCGCCTTTATCAATCTTTGTTGCGGGGGCAGGAATTGCACCTGCGTGTGAGGATTATGAGCCCTCCGACCAGCTACTGGTCCACCCCGCTGAAATATCCCCAATTAAATTAAATGAGAAGATTTCAGCGAAATAGAATATGATGGTTATGAGCTCAAATTACTTATTCCCCCGCTGAAATATCCCCAATTAAATTAAATGAGAAGATTTCAGCGAAATAGAATATGAGCTCAAGATACTTATTTACTCCGCACCTAAATTATATTGATGTTATCTTGATAAATCAAGTATTATTGATAAAATAAATTTATGATAGCCATTTATCGCAAATATCGCCCTAAAAAACTTGAAGATGTTCTTGGCCAAGAAACTATTGTTGAAATTTTAAAAAATGCCGGCCGGCTTGATAAGCTGGCTCACGCTTATCTTTTTTACGGACCGCGCGGCAGCGGCAAAACCACCACTGCCCGCTTAATCGCTAAAATCGCGAATTGCGAAAAACGCCAAAAAGACGAAAAATTCAAAGAGCTTGGTGAACCTTGCAATGTTTGCAAACCTTGCCAAGAAATAGATGGAGGCAAATCGCTGGATGTAATAGAAATTGACGCCGCTTCAAACCGCGGTATTGATGAAATCAGAAATCTTAAAGAAGGAATAAAATTTGCTCCTACCTCTTCAAAATATAAAGTTTATATAATTGACGAAGCGCACCAGCTTACCAAAGAAGCTTTTAACGCTTTGCTTAAAACCTTAGAAGAGCCGCCAGAGCACGCGATTTTTATTTTAGCAACGACTGAAACGGAAAAAATGCCATCAACTATCATTTCCCGCACTCAAAGATTTCATTTTAAAAAACTTCCGCTTTTAAAAATTGTTGAAAAATTAAAATCAATTTGCGATGAAGAAAAAATTAAAGCCGACGATGACGCTTTGGATCTTATCGCCGCATCAGCCGAGGGCAGTTTTCGCGACGCCGAATCTTTGCTTGACCAAATCGCCTCTTTGGAGGAAAAAATCGGCATTGAAAGCGTTGAAAATATTTTAGGCAGAGTCGGATTTAGTAAAACAGCGGAATTCGCTGATATTTTAACTGAAAAAAACATTGAAAAAGCTTTAAATTATTTGTCTAAAATAAACGAAGGCGGATATAATTTGACACAATTTAATAAAGACTTAATCCATTATCTTCGCCGAACGCTTGCGTTAAAATTTGCGCCGACCTTAGAAAATGAATTTAAAAAAGAATTAACCGATGCCGAATTAAAACTTTTGAAAAATCACAGCCATAAAATTGATGCTGATAAAATAATAAGCTTGATTAAGTCGCTTATTAGAGCCTATACTGAAATGCGATATAGCCCATTTGCCATAGTGCCTCTTGAAATCGCGATCATAGAGAATTTGAAGTAGTTGATTTTCGAACAACGATATAATATAATTAATAATTATAAACGTTGTTTTTTTATGAAATCAAATCTGAAAGAAAAAGCTATTAATTTTCGGGGAAATGGGTTTTCCTATTCTGAAATTCTTAAACATATTCCTGTCGCGAAATCAACCTTGTCTTTATGGTTAAAATCGGTTAATTTATCAAAGAAACAAGAACAAAGATTGACAGAAAAGAAACTGGCTAGTATGCGACGTGGCGCAATCGCAAAAAGAAACCAACGAATTGAAATAACTCAGTTTATTAAAAATAAAGCTATTTCAGAAATAAAAAACATTTCAAATAGAGAATTATGGCTAATAGGTATTTCTTTATATTGGGCTGAAGGCGCGAAACAAAAAGAACATAATGTATCTCAAAAAGTCGTTTTCAGTAATGGGGACCCATTAATGATTAAATTATTTTTAAAATGGTTAAAAGAAATATTAAAAATTCCTGATTCAGATATATTTTTTGAAATATATACTCATGAAAATCTAAAAAATAAAAATACTCAAACAATTAAATATTGGTCAAAAATCACAAATAGTCCAAAATATAAATTTGATCGTATTTATTATAAAACTAATAAAATTCGAACAAAAAGAAAAAATACAGGGATAGATTATTATGGATTATTAAGAATATGTATAAAGAAAAGTACAAATTTAAATAGAAAAATCAGTGGATGGATTGATGGAATAGTAAAAAATTGCGGGATAGTGCAATGGTAACACGCCTGCCTTTGAAGCAGGAATTCTAGGTTCGATCCCTAGTCCCGCAGCCAAGTAAGGATAAATTGGTAAAATAATTTCAAAAGTTTGTGAGTGTTTTATCTAAATGCACAGCAAAAATTCGTTTTATTCCAAAAATCCCCCTAACAGCCCGAACACTTTTTCATTGCTAAGAACATCACTGGCATAAGCGCGCAGTCTTTCGGAATCAATATGTTCTTTTTCTTTTCCCAAAGAAAGAGAAATTTCCATTATTTTTTTAGATAATTCTTCATCGCTGATTTTAATATTCTCTGCCCTGCCAATTTCTTTGATAACCAGCGCGATTTTTATTTTTTCAACCGCTTTATTGTGAAAATCTTTTTTCAAGTCTTCTTCGGTTTTCTTTGAATCCGCCAGATATTTTGAAAATTCGACTTTTTGATGTTCAAGATTATGCTTTAAATCATGAATCATTTTATCTGTTTCAAAATTTATCATCGCTTCCGGAATATCCATTTTTGATTTTTCGGCTATTTTCGAAATCAAATCAACTCTGGATTTTTCTTTTTCAGCGTGTTTTTTTTCGGCAAGAATATTTTCCCTGATATTATTTTTTAATTGTTCAAGGTTCTCAAATTTGCCGAACATTTTCGCGAATTCGTCATTTATTTCCAGAGGTTTTTCCAATTTTGAATATTGGGCATGAGAATCCGCAAGCCATTTTAAAGTATTTTCAACTTCTTTTTCTTCAACTTTAATTTCCTGTTTTTCGCTTTTTCCGGTAACTTTGGCAATTCCTTTATAATCCGCCAAAATAATTTCCGGCAATATTGCTGTTTCGGCCGTGTATTCCAATTCTTGATTGGGCACAAATTTTACTATTTTTATTTCCGGATAGCCGACTGTATCAATTTTATTTTCAATAATAATTTTTTTGTATGTATCGTTAACGGCAACATCAAGAATTTCGTTATTTATCCGCTCTTGCCCGATATGCTGGATGATGATTTCTTTTGGAGCTTTGCCGGGACGGAATCCCTTAACGCTCACCTGACTGGCAAAATTTTCAGCCGCTTTATCGGCATATTTTTTCATATCCTCTTCTCCAATAACAATAGACAGACTTATTTTTGATTTTGGCAATTTGTTGATTTTAAAAGTCATAAGAATTTGATTATAACTGCAAATAAAATTTGTCGCAACTTTTCTCTTCCAATTTTAAACAAAATAAGGTAGCCTAATAAACTATGGCGCAAAATGGAGGAGTTATAATCAGATTTGACAACGTGTCGTTTGAATACGGACACAATAAACAAATTCTCAATGAGGCTAGTTTTTCCGTGCGTCAAGGAGCGAAAATAACGCTAATGGGGCAAAATGGCGCCGGCAAAAGCACTATTTTTCAGTTGATTACTGGTTCATTGAGTTCAGAATCAGGAGCAATAAATATTAATAAATCTCTCAGTATCGCTGTTTCGCGCCAAGTAATCCCCCGCGATCAAATGGATTTAACGGTGCGAGAATTTTTTGAAAAAGCATTTAAAGAAAAAGTTTATGATATTGATCCGCGCATAGACAATGTCCTCGAAGCGGTAAATTTAAAAACTCCCCATGATAAAATTATTAAATCATTTTCCGGCGGTCAGCAGGCAAGACTTCTTTTAGCTTTTGCCCTTATCCAAAACCCGGATATTTTATTGCTTGACGAGCCGACTAATAATTTAGATAAAGATGGCATTGCTCACCTTACTAAATTTCTTGTTGATTATAAAAAAACTTGTATTGTTATCTCCCATGACGCGGATTTTTTAAATTCTTTCACTCATGGCGTGCTTTATCTTGACGTTTTTACCCATAAAATTGAACAGTATGTCGGCGATTATTTTGATGTGGTCAAAGAAATCGAAACAAGACTTGAACGCGAACGGATGAAAAATGTCCGGCTTGAAAAAGATATCCAACACCGCAAAGAGCAAATGAATTTTTTTGCCCAAAAAGGCGGACATATGCGCGATGTGGCACGAAAAATGAGAGAAAAAATAGAAGACCTTGAAGAGGATATTGTTGAAGTCCGCCAGGAAGATAAAACCATTAAAAACTTTTTTATTCCCTGCCAAGAAGACATCACCGGCCGCTTGCTTGAATTAAAATCTGTTTCTATTATGCAAAAACATAAACCGGTTTCAAAAAAAGTAGATATCACTTTGAAAAAAAATGAAAGGATGCTTTTGACCGGACCAAACGGCATCGGAAAAACAACTTTGCTTGAAAAATTGGCCAGCGGTCACGCCAAAGGCGAACATATCGCCGAAGGCATCCGCATTGGATATTACCGCCAGGATTTTTCAACTTTAGATTTTAATGAAACGGTTTATAAAACTCTTGCTGATGCCATGAAAAGCGGCACTGAACAAGAGCTCCGATCCTGCGCGGCCGGATTTCTTATTGACGCGGAAATTTTAAAAACTAAAATCGGCTCGCTTTCCGAGGGCCAAAAAGGGCTGGTGGCTTTTGCCAGACTCACGCTTGAGCGTCCCGGACTTTTGATTTTAGACGAGCCGACAAATCACATCAATTTTCGCCATATTCCAATAATCGCCAAAGCGCTTGATAAATATGAAGGCGCGATGATTCTCGTAAGCCACGTTCCGGAATTCGTAAAGCAAATCAGAATTGATCAAACTCTTGATCTTGAAAAACTTATAAAATAATTAAAACCCACCATAAAACTTTTTCTCGCTCACGGCGCTCCAAAGCATAAACAATAAATCCGCTCATTACGCTGCTCGCCACCCAACTCGCCTTCGCTCGGGGGCCTGACTCGCTACGCTATGAGCGGATTATTGTTTTAGATACTTTTCCGCGATGTTCGCTGTAAAAAAGTTTTATTTGTTTAAATATTTTATTGGCGAGTGAGATTAAAATTTTTTAATCACGGCGACGGAATCTATTTCCTCCTTGGTTAAAATCTCTATTAAATTTTCTCGGACGATTTTGAGAATAAAATCTTGGTCCGGTTTTTGAAATCGGCGGTAATTCCGGCAGCGACTCCGGCAATTTTGCAAGCGGCAGCGACTTTCTTAATAATTTTTCAATAAAATATAATTCTTTGCGCTGGTCGGGCGTTGCAAAAGAAATCGCGTGGCCAACGGCGCTGGCTCTGCCGGTGCGGCCAATGCGATGCACATAATCCTCCGCCTGAGCCGGCAAATCATAATTAACAACCAGTTCAATTCCGCTCACATCAATACCGCGGCTGGCGATGTCAGTGGCGACTAAAACCCTATAAACTCCGTTTTTAAATCCTTCAAGACTGGCTCGCCTTTGGCCAAGAGTGCGGTTTGAGTGAAGTTCCGTTGCCGTATGATTGGCATCTCTGATATTTCTGGCGATTTTTTTGGCGCTAAATTTTGTCCTTACAAAAACCAAAACCGAGCCGCGGTAGTCATTAAGCAAGCTGTTTAAAAGAGCTTGTTTTTGTTCACGCCTGACAATAAAAACTTCCTGCGTAACATTTGCCGAAGCGGTGCCGGGCGGAGCGATTTCAATCTGCGTCGGCAATTTCATAAACGAACGCGCGATATTAATAATATCCGGCGGCATAGTGGCTGAAAATAAAAGCGTCTGCCTTTCAGCTGGCACAAAATTTAAAATCCGTTTTAATTGCGGCGCAAATCCCATATCAAGCATCCGGTCAGCTTCGTCAAGAACCAAAATTTTTACTCCGGATAAATTGAGAGTTCTGTGGTCTAAATGATCTATAATCCGACCAGGAGTGCCGATAATTATTTCCGGCTTTTGGCGAAGTTCGCTTATCTGCCTGCCAATTGGCGCGCCACCGATAAGCATAGCTGTTTTCATTTTAAATGAAGGCGCGATAATATTTAACGACTCCCGCACTTGAATTGCCAGCTCTCTGGTCGGCAAAACTATCAGTCCGACTCCTCTGTTTTGAAATAAATTTTGGATTACTGGAATGCCGAAAGCCAAAGTTTTGCCCGTGCCGGTTTGGGCAATGCCAACTAAATCTTTTCCTTCAAGCGCCACTGGAATTGACTGAGCCTGAATTGGCGTCGGTTCTTTAAAACCTTTTTTTTGAAGGATATTTAAAATTCCCGGAGCAATGCCGAGTCTCAAAAAATCTTTAGAATTATTCAATGATGATTTTTGCATAAATAAAATATATTCATAAAATATTGTATTTAATATAATAGCAATAATATCGTTAAAATGCTAATCTCAAAACGAAATGTATGAAATTCCGAAAAATTTAAAAAATTTATATCGCCACTGGCAAAATCATGTCAACCCTATTTTGCCGGAAAAAATAAATATTGTTTGTAATAAAAAAATATTGCGGAAAATAGATTTATTTATAAAAAAACGAATGGAGATATGGCATAAAAAAAAATTTAGAAAATCGCCACCATATACTTCTGATCCGATTATTTCAAAATATCGTTTTTGCAATATTTATCGAGAGCTAGACAGACAAACGATACAAATACATTATTTTCTTGGAAATTTAAGAAATAATTTTCCCCTCTGGCTTTTAAATGTGGCATTTTGTAGATTTACATGCAATCCAGACATAATTTTAAAAATCGGATTTTTAAATTTCAATAAAAAACACAATCAAAAAATTTATGAAAAACTCATCAAATTACCGCGGCCGAAATTCGGTTCAGCGTATGTTTTCCCGATAAGCATAATATTAAAAAGTGACTATCCGACACGAGAAAAATTTTTATGTTTTTATCTGCCCAAAATAATTTCCAAGATAGCAAAATTAATACAGGATCAAAATAAAATTTCAATTTCAGAATGTCTTAATAAAATAATTTTCATATTCAAATTTAATTTTAAATTTCATTGGACAGAAATACTTATTGATGTCGCTTATCAATATCCAAAATTTATCAATCTTTATGGAAAATTTCCGATCGGACCAGGCTCTATCCCAACAATGAAATTATTAAACAAAAAAATAGATCCGGAAAATATTGCGCTTTTTCTTATTAACCATAAACCCAGAAATTTCCCTTATTTGACATATAACAATAAGCCGATTATTTTATCAACGGAAAATTGGGAAGGAATTGGCTGCGAATTCCGTAAATATTCAAATCTTAAAAATGGAACTGGCCGAAAAAGAAAATATACGGCTTTTCATGAGTGGCAAATTTAAGTAATATAAATAAATGCTTATTGACGATATAAAAATTAAAATTTCAGCTGGCAATGGCGGCAAAGGCGCTGTGGCTTTTAACAAAAATATGATGAGTCTAGGACCGGCGGGAGGTAGCGGCGGGAATGGCGGTAATGTTTTTGTTGTTGGCGTTTCCGATATCAGCGCCCTGGGTCAATTTCGTTTTAAAAAAGAATTTAAAGCGGAAAACGGCATGGACGGACGCGGACAATTTTGCGACGGCCACGATGGAAAAGATTTAATCTTAAAAGTTCCCGTCGGAACCGTTATTCATAATCTAACAACAGATAAAGATATTTCTATTGAAAAAATAAACGAGAGAATTATTATTGCCAAAGGCGGGCTAGGCGGCAAAGGGAATTTTCATTTTCGTTCTCCAAAAAACACTTCACCGAGAAGATTCCAGCCCGGCATTCCGAGCGAAAATTTTGAATTTAGATTTGAACTCAAACTCATCGCTGATATCGGCTTTATCGGACTTCCTAATGCCGGCAAATCAAGTATGCTCAATACCCTCACTAAAGCGCAAAGTAAGGTGGCGAATTATCCTTTTACAACACTGGAACCAAATTTGGGAGCTTATTATGAATTAATTCTCGCTGATATTCCCGGGCTAATTGAAGGATCTTCAACTGGTCGAGGTTTAGGAATAAAATTCTTGCGCCATATTGAACGCACAAAAATTCTTTTTCATTTTATTTCCGCTGAATCCCCTGACCCGGTTAAGGATTATAAAATAATTCGCCAGGAGCTCGGCGCGTATAATAAAAAACTTTTGGAAAAACAAGAATATTTATTTTTATCAAAAAGCGATCTTACTGATGAAAAATCAATTAAAGAAAAATTAACCGCGCTTAAAAAAATAAACCTAGAAATTATTTCTGTTTCAATTCATAATTCCGAAAGCATTAAAAAAATAGAGAAAATTTTAAATAAAATCAAAACGGAAAAATAAAAAATTTGCTTCAAAATAATTTTTAATATAAACTAAAAATTATGAATACTTATTATAAAATTCTTGTTTCTGCATATGGCCTTTCAACATTTTCTGAGGGTATTTTATTGCCGATTTACGCGATTTTTGTCCAAAAAGTTGGAGGGGATATTCTTGATGCCGCTTCGGCAGTCGCAGTATATTTTTTTATTCAAGGAGGAACAGAAATATGGCTTCATAAACAAAATTGGAGTTATAAATATCGCATGCATCTTATGACTGGCGGATGGCTTGTCTGGCTCTTGGGGATAGGAACATATTTTATTATTGAATCAATCAATACTCTTCTTTTGGCTCAAATTTTAACCGGGCTCGGAAACGCCATCGCCAATCCTGCATTTGACGCTGAATTTGCCGAAAAAACAGATAAAAATATTTCTGAATACGAATATAGTGTTTTTGAAGGATTACAAGATATTTCCCAGGGGATTGCGGCTGTTTTAGGGGGTATTATTGCAACTACCTATGGGTTCAAAACGCTTATATTCTTGATGATTATAACAGCAACAATTTCGTTTATGCTAATCCTTAATTATTCAAGAATAAAAAATAATTATTCCGCCAAAAGCGCTTGAGGCGTATAATTATTTGCCGGATCCCAAAGCATAAAGCCATCATAATTATTTTCATTTAAAACATCATAAACTGCCTGAATTTGGCCTCTTACTTTTTGAGCGTCATAAACAGCGCCCAAGTCAAAATCTTGCAGCCATGGCCGGATTCTCGCCAATTTAATGCCAGCCGTGCTTGTAGCGGTATTCATCGCCGCCATTCTGCTTGCCGCGATTTCTAAAGAATATTTAACCACTTCATAAGGATAATTAGCCGGATTTTTAAATCCAGAAAATCCCGAAGCGTAATGAGAAGGGTAAACCATCGGCGCCACAGCGTCAAAATACGGCAAAACATTTTCAAAATATTGGCCTATTCCTTGTCCGTCTTTCATTATCAAAACCATTCCGAAAATATCAGCGGAAATTTTTGCGTC
Source organism: Candidatus Wolfebacteria bacterium (assembly GCA_016214005.1). Lineage (GTDB taxonomy): Bacteria > Patescibacteriota > Minisyncoccia > UBA6257 > UBA9933 > JACRPK01. The sequence continues at coordinate 21,418 of JACRPK010000018.1, read as the reverse complement.
CACCAATTGATTTCTTAAATATTCAAAAAATTGCCGCATAATTTCCTGCTTCGGGATTGTTTCATCATAAATCGGATATTTAATCGCGCCAACATCTCCGTCAGAAGCAAATCGGATATAGTCAAAATTTATTTCATCAAATCCCCTGTTCAACGCATCCTTGGCAATGGCAATATTATAATCCCAAACTTCTTTTGAAGCGCTATCCATCCACATTAAGCCTTTTCTGTCTTTCCAAGATTTTCCCGTAATTTTATTTTGAAGAGCCAAATCAGGCCGCGCCTTGGCAAATTGCTGATCTTGAAAAACAGCCTGCCTTGCTATCACATAAATTCCTTCATCATGAAGCCGCTTTATCATTTCATTGGGTCTTAGAATTCTTTTTTCAGTGGCTTTATATTCATTAACTTTTTCAATTTCCGTTTGATAAGTAACATTGCCAGAATAATCCTTAATATCAATGACAATCGCGTTAAGTTCTGTTTTTTTGATTAAATCAATAAGATAATTAAGCTTTTTTGCGCTACTGGCCGACCAGCTTGTCGCGTAAAGCGCTTTTATTATTTTCGGAGGATTTTCAAGCGGTTTTTGAAATTCAATGTCTTGATTTTTTATCTGCAAACTTAAAATTTTAATATCAGGATGCGCGTCAATATTTTCAGCGGCTTCCGATTGAAATTCTAAAGTTTCTGAATTTCCAAAATACAAAAGAAAACCCGAAATAAAAACAGCTCCGAAAATTACCAAAACTAAAGGCCAGATAAGATATTTCATTAATTCTAAATTAACATTTAATAATATTCTTTTCAATAAAAAAACGGCTCAATCAGCCGTTTTTTTAAAAAAATTAAAAAGCTAAACTAAACAGCCACGGAATCGGAATTGCCAACATCATAAGCGCTGCTCCAATTAAAGCGATATTTTTCATAAAATGAATCATATCGGCCATTTTTATATTTGAATCGGTCGCTTTCCAAAAATTATGCATTTTACAACTCACACAAATCAAAAAAATCACAATTGCGGTAATCGCCCACTTGGTATAGAAACCGAACAAAATTCCCAATCCGCCAAAAATGATTAATAATCCGCTAACAGCTACTGCTAAACCGGCTATTGGAACGCCTTTTGAAGCAGCATAACCTTTCATCATTTCCATTTTTATAAAATGATTTATCCCATTTATCAAAAAATAACCTCCATATAATATTCTGCCAATTAAAAACAAAATTGTTGTTATTGTCATAAATAGATTTATTTTTATAATCGTCGACCTTTAAAATTATTCAATAATGATTTTTTCTATTATTGCCTGGCCTTGCGGATTATCATTGGCGTAGGTTTTAAGATTTTCTATTTTTGACACAACATCCATTCCCGAGATAACTCTTCCAAAAGCCGTATGTTTTCCGTCAAGCCAAGGAGTAGACTGAGCCGTTATAATAAAAAATTGGCTGCCATTGGTATTTGGACCGCTATTTGCCATGGCTATCACTCCCCCGACCAATTTATTGGGATTGATTTCATCTTCAAAAACATATCCCGGACCGCCAAGGCCGTCATTTGACCAATCGCTATCTTTGCTATTGGGATCACCGCCCTGAATCATAAAATCTTTAATAACTCTGTGAAATCGCGTGGTATCATAAAATCCATCTTTTGAAAGCTTTATAAAATTAGCAGTTGTTTTAGGAGAGTCTTTTTCAAAAAGCTCAATTTTGATATCTCCTAAATTTGTTTTTATAGTGGCTATTGGCATTTTTATTTGTATTTGATTTTTTTGAATTTCAGTTTTATTTTCTAAAATATTTTGATTATTTTTATTGCCAAGCGAGGCTAAATACAAAATAACGGCTATTGCTATTATAATTAATATTATTGATAAAATTGTATTTTTGCCCATAAATTTAATAATATTTTAACTAAACAAAAATCTATTTACAACCCCTTGACTTTATTTTAGCAATATACTATAAATACATCTTCGCACCTTAACAATTTAATATAAGGGGTAAATATGATAAAAATCACTAAGGCGAATATAGAAAAACTTTTGAGGAAAAATGTTGAAACGATCTTAAGTGATATTTGCGAAGGCGCAGGGATGTGTGTCATCAGAATTTTAAGTTCTGATAAAAAACATCTTATTGCCATTGCCATTCACGTTGTAGAAGAAACAGAAATTCCTCAAATAGATATTAAAATTCCGATAGATGGAAGCATAAGCGGAAAAGCAATAACTAACGAAGAAATAGAAGAAATTTCTTCCATTGTTGGCGATTGGCGCTTTGAAAAACAAAGTTCTCTTGGGTATAAATCAGCAATGATAGTTCCGCTTGCTTTTAGAAATTCTACCATAGGGGTTATCCAGATATACACCAAAAAACCAGATTATATTTTCAACGATCACGAAAAACACATCGCAAAAGTGGTTGCCGATGATCTGGCTTTTCTTCTTATTATTTTAAGAGAAAAAGAAGAAAATGAGCGATTGCAGGATGAAATGATAAAGCAAAAAAGTCTGAAAGAATTGGGCCACGGAATAGCAACAATAGCTCATCATCTCAGAAATGATTTAACCGCGCCAATGGTTCTTGCCCAGATGATATTAAGAGGAGAAGATATTGATCCAAAAGTTTTTGCAAATAGTATATCTATATCAATTAAAAGAGCATTAAGTTTAATAGAAAATATTCTCGCCTACGGAAAACCATTAGTTGTTGGGAAAAAAGCGATTAATTTGAATAATATCATAAAATTAGTCGTTGATAACAATTATTCAGCGCTTGAAATCATTTTTAATCTTAAAAGTTCAAAAATGATTCATATTGATATAGATAAAATATACGCTGTTATTCTTGAAATGGTTAAAAACGCCAATGATGCTTCACCTAATTCAAAAATAATTGTAGGAACAAAAGATGTTGATGGTGGAATTTTATTAGAAATAGAAAATCAAGGAGAGATTCCGCATAGTGAAAAAGAAAAAATTTTTGCCCCATTTTACACGACAAAAGGAAGGAAAGGCACCGGCTTGGGGCTTCCGTTTGTTCTTAATGTAATTCAAGGACATCATGGAAGTTTAAGCTTTGAAAGCGTAAATGGCAAAACCATTTTCACCGTTTCTCTTCCCGAATAACAACAAAGGCCGTTCTCGCAAGAGGCGGCCTTTTTTCTTTTTTAAAATTTAATTAATTTATTATTTATTTTCTAATTTTTCTATGCGAGTTTTAAGAGAATCATTTTCAGCCTTAAGCTCTTTAATAGCTTCCAAAAGAACAGCGGACATTTTGCCGTAATCCATTGATTCATAGCCGTTACCATCAGTACTTACCAACTCGGGAAATTCTTTTTCAACTTCCTGGGCAATAAAACCAATTTGATGCTTATCGTCTTTATTCTTCTCTATCCAATTAAAACCAACAGCATTTATATTGGCTAATTTTGGCAAAATATTTTCAAGCGGGATTATGTCTTTTTTAAGGCGAAGGTCGGAACTTGTATTCCAAGAATTTGCAGTTGCAGCTCCGGTAATTGTTAAACTTCCTGTGATTGTTGAATCGCCTGCTGTTTTTACAACACCAGTGAGTCCGCTACCATCACCGGTTTTAGTTAAATAATTTGCAAGATCCGCTGTTTTTACAACACCATTAAGTCCGCTACCATCACCAATTAATGCGCCTATTTGATTAACGGAGAAGGTAGTAACTCCGCTATTATTAACAGCACTCAATATGCCTCCAATATTTTTAATTGAATACAACGGCTCATCTGGAGATACGCAAGTTATATTTCTACTATTATAATGTATAACTGAATATTTATCTGTTATTGTAATAATATCGGTACAAGTTTTATTTTCAGTTGATAAACAAGTATATTCACTAGTTTTACTATTATTACAATTATCATTCGTACTAGAAAAATCTTCAGCCCAAGTCCCATAATTATCAAAAAGTCCACTGCCAAACATTAAAGAATTGTTTAAACCGCCTTGTGGACTAATAATTTTTACATTTCCAACAACTTCTAAGGCAGAAGTCGGAATATTTGCCGATCCAATTCCAACTTTTCCGCTAAATATTCCGTTTCCCGAAGCCGTAAGATCAAAAAGACCAATATTTCCACCTATTAATTTGGTATTGCCAATAATTGATTGAATATTAGAACTGGTGTTAAGGGGTTCGGCGACATTTCCGCCCGTTGGCGCGCTCGTTGGCTCGCTCCATGCAGCCGAAACAATAGAAATTCCGGAAAAAAGAATAATAGCAATTATAATTTGCGCGGTTATAAAATTTAAAGATTTAAAGATTTTTGATAAAATTTTCATATATTTATTGAATTTGCTCTCTTAATTTTTTTAATTCTTCAAGCTGATTGGCGATTTCTTCTTGGGTGGGCGGTTTGTAATTAGTTTCTTTTCGCAATGTTTCTATTGTTTTAAGCTGCTGTTTGATTTCTTCTTGGGTTGGCGGCTGATAATTTGTTTGTTCTCTTAATTTTTTTAATTCTTCAAGCTGATTTTTAATTTCTTCTTGCCTTTTAATTTGTTTAAGCTGTTCCGGCGTTAATTGTTCGGATATAATCTGTGGAGCATTATATTTTTTATAAAAAAATATTCCTGCTCCCAAAATTATTAAAAATACAACAATAACAACAATAATTATTTTTTTATTTTTAAAAATTTCAGCTAATTTCATTATAAAATATTATAATCTATTTTTCAATAAACTAAATGTGGATAACTCCTGCCTGCCGGCAGGCAGGTTTTCAGTAAATTGACTTTAAATTAAGCGGACAAGATTGAATTAACGACGAAATTGAACAAAAAGGCAATCCAGCCATTGATTTAGTGCTTGATGATATAGTCTGTGAAAAATCTTTTTGACTGCGGGTAACTTTATAAGCCTGGCCTGTCGATTTTATTACTAAACCGAAAGTTGAATTTTCCACAAATCCCTCAGCGCAAGAAGACACTTTAAAACCGACATTTTCATTTATAAACCTACATTGTAATGATCCACCCTTTAGTATTCTATATAATTCAGCCTCAATGCCGGAATCTGACGCGTAAAAAGCTTGAGCTGAATCAACTACCAAAATTGATTGGCGAAGTTTTTTGGTCGCCAAATAACCGACAAACAAATAAGCGCTGGTTATCATGGCGCCGAGAATTAAGGTTGTAAGCAATAAAACTTGTCCTCTTTGCATATTTTTATTGTTCAATTCTTCCGCCGACAATTAAATTCTTCGTGCGTTTGCAATAATTGCCTCTGCTATCATAAGCTTTCAAGCTTATTATTTTTGAAGCAGTTGAGGCAAATCTTGTTGTCGCCGGATTAGTCATTGCTGATGAAGGAACAGCATTCGGCGCAAATGACCAAAGTCTTGACGATCCATCTCCGGTAGCGGTAAATGTTATATCTTTATAAATTGCCGGCAATGGGCTCCAGAAAAAGTTTGGATAATTTAAAGCTAGACAAACGCTCGGCGCCGCAGGCGAAGATTTATATTCTTCCAGCTTTTCATTTGACGCTTGATAATAAACTTCTACTCCGGGATTATTGGAAATATATGCCTGAACAGCTGATTCAATATTATCAACATCAATTTGTCCATTATAATCGCCGCCACCTCCTCCACCGCTTATTCCGCAAGATATTCCTCCGCAGCCGCAAACGCAATAAAGACTAATATTAAAATAAACAGTATCTGTGTATATTTGTCCGTCAATTGTATATGTTGCTGTTATTGAAGCCTGTCCTTCATTGCGAGATATTACTGTTATTGTCTTGCCAGTTGAAGCGCTTAAAGAAATATTGCTGCCAATTTTCCCCCAAGATGCCGAAACAGGAGATTCCAGCTGCGGGCCAGTTCCATCGGGATCAAAATTAGCTGTAAAATCTTGAGTAGAATTTACATTCATCGAAGAAATTTTAGGAGAAATTTTTAATATTGGTTGAGGGGGCGGGGGCGAAAATTGTTGAATTGTTAAACTAACATTATAATTTGTGCCACTAAAACTTATCCAACCGATTACATCGCCACCCCAGGCGTAACCAGTCAATTTTTTATTTATAGAATCATATTGAACGCCATAAGAAGATCCGCTATCCGCCGCAGCTTTAGACATTTTAATCCAACCGTCCCAACCTCCGGCTGAACCGCCGGAAGCAATCGGCAAAACAGCTCTTGCCCACCCCTCTATAAAATTAGTACTCGTATTCAATTTAGCTCCTTGTTGAGGATTTGTCGGAGCGCTATTCCCTAAATTTGTAATAACCGGATCAAATTTTATCCAGCCGATGTTTGATGACCAGGCGTAGCCAATAAGATTATTATCAGCGTCAAGATTAACGCTATAATTTGATGTAGCGCACGAGCTACTATTTAAACAATTAAAACTTATCCAGCCGATGTTTGATGACCATGCATAACCATATAGTGGAGCGCCCGATGTTTGAGCTGAAGCTAAAAATTTATTGAAAGATTGAAAGATTGAAAGATTGAAATAAAAAGAAACGGCCATAATAAAAACTATTCCCGCAAAAATTGCCACCGCCCTTGGCGAAATCCCGCTGAAAGTGTGAAAAAGATTTTTTAGTCGCCCGAATTTCATATAAATAATTATATTATTTCTATAATTTAAATCAAATATCTTATTTTTTTTCAATCTCGCGTATTCCTAAATCACGGCAAATTTTTCTAGATAAAAAATTATTAATTTCATTATGCCGCGGAATTGTAGAAGACCTTTTTATCAATGGATTTATAAAAACGCTATGCTTGGCTCCTTCGCGAATAAAAATACATCCTTCTGCCAAAATATATCTGATTAAATCATTTCGTTTCATTAAAATTAAACAAAAACAACAAGTTGTTCTTTAATAACTTTCTGCTTAGCAATTTCTTGTTTATTAAGAAAACGATTAATTTCTAATATTAGAAAAAAAGCTTCTTTGAGATTTTCTTTTGCTTCTTTGATGGTCTTCCCCTGGGTATTTACTCCCGGCATTTCTTCAATCCAAGCACTATATAATTTGCCGCTTTTTTTATAAACTGCCGTATAAGTTTGTTTCATATAAATAATTATACAATACTAAAATTAAATATCAAATTACAAATTTCTTCCGCTCACACTTGTTTGAATCTGATATTTTATGTCTTTTAAGCGAATATCTTTTGAAGAAATAATAAAATTTATTGTTATTAAAGCCGGTTGAGCTTTCATATACCTGATATTAAAATTTTCAATATTGATATTTGACGGCGTTATATCCTGACAAGAAACATTTATACATCTTTGAATTTGACCAGTAGTATTATTAACGCTATAAGAAATTTGTTCGCCGATTACATTTCTGAAGCTAAGGCTTTTAAAATCCGCGCTGCCCATATAATTCATGCCAAGTCTGATTTCTCTTGCCATTTGTTCTAAGGCCAGGCCAATATTATCTTCGGCTTCAACCAATGAAATCGCGCTGCGTTGAGTTTGCAAAGACGAAACAAAAATTCCAACCACCGTGGCTATAATAATAGAGAAAACAGATAAAACTACAATAAGCTCAATAACGGTAAATCCTTTTTTGTTATCTCCAGTCATAAAAATATGCATCTAATTCAACCTTAAACGGACCGCGACGAGTTATCCAATCAACCTGCGATTTTGCTTTTAAGCCGCCGGAAATCGAATCAATATAAATAATTCGCGAATATGGAGTTTGATTTCCTGAAATATTATTATGGCTGTATAAACCGCTTTGATCAATATAAAGCTGGCCGCTTCCAGAGCTGATTGAATTTCGATAATCAATAGTGCATCCGCCGCTACAATCAATAAGACCGGAATTAAAAGCCGCGCCGCCCAATTTATTTGAATCAACTTTATTTTTTATCAATTCCAATCCTTCGGCAGCCAAATAAGTTGCCACTACCTGCTCGCTTCTTATTTGATTAGTCAAATAAAATTGTGAAAACAAACTAAATCCGCCAACCAAGGAAACGGTAACTATTAAAGATACTATTAAAACTTCTACTATTGTTTGTCCGTTATTATTCATATTTTAAGTATATTAAAAAAAATCTTTTTCCGCTACTAGATAAATCACTCCAAATGCACATCCTGCTGGAAATTTTCCAGCCGCGATTTAAGCGCCGGATAATTTTTAAGTTCCGGATCTATTTTTAAAACACTTTCCGCCGCCTCGCGGCTTGATTTAACAAGCTCCGGATTTCTAATCGCTTTCATTGCCAAATCCGGCGCGCCGGTCTGCGCCCAACCGAGCGAATCGCCTAAAAATTCTCCCGGTCCTCTAATCTCCAAATCTTTTTCAGCCAATTCAAATCCGCTTTTTGCTTCAACCAAAGATTTCAAGCGCAAATTAGTTGTTTTTGAAAAAGACTGGGTAAAAAGCAAACAAAATGATTGATGTTCTCCCCTGCCCACGCGGCCGCGAAATTGATAAAGCTGAGCCAGACCGAATTTATCGGCATCTTCTATTATCATCACATTGGCATTTGAAATATCAACACCCACCTCAACAACCGAAGTTGAAACTAAAATATCGATCTCGCGATTTTTAAATTTTTTCATCGCTTCATTTTTTTCTTTGGGCTTCATTTTCCCATGAAGCATACCAATTCTAAAATCGGGGAAAATTTTTTGAGAAAGATTCTCATATTCTTCTTTTACCATTTTGGCATTGTCCCACATATTAAACCAAGATCTTTTATTTTCTAGAATAAATTCTTCATCTTCATTGGCCGGCTCGATTCTCGGACAAATCACGAAAGCCTGTCTGCCCTTTTTAACCTGGCCGCGAATAAAAGCGTAAGCATTATCGCGATTTTTTGAATCAACAATTTTAGTGATAATTTCTTTTCTGTTTTTCGGAAGCTCGTCAATAATTGATAAATCCAAATCGCCGAACATCGTCAAAGTCAAAGTGCGAGGAATCGGCGTGGCGCTCATTGATAATAAATGCGGCATCAAAATTTCTTTGCCAGTTTTTTTTAAAAGCTCTGCCCTCTGGCGGACGCCGAATCTGTGCTGCTCATCAATAATTACCAATGCCAAATCGCTGAATTTGATGTTTTTCTGAATTAAAGCATGTGTGCCAAAAATAATTTTAATTTCATTGTTGCCGGCTTTTTTTACTAAATCGCCTTTTTTCAAATCGCTTTCCAAACCGTCGCCGTAAAAAACTTTTGCCATTGAGCCGGTGATAAGCCCAACACCTCTATCAAAATTTTTGAAGAATTTTTTAAAAGTTTCATAATGCTGGCGCGCCAAAATTTCAGTCGGCGCCATAAAAGCCGATTGTTTGCCGTCATTTGCCAAAACCATCGCCCCTAAAATCGCCACGATTGTTTTTCCGCTTCCAACATCTCCCTGCAAAAGTCTATTCATCGGATGAGGCTTTTTAATATCCTGTAAAATTTCCCAAAGCGATTTTTTCTGGCTGTGAGTGAGTTCAAAGGGCAGATTTTCAAGCATTTTTTTGACGCTATCTAATTCAAACTCCGAAGAAAAAGCTTTTTCTTTTAACAATTTTATTTTTTGTCGTAAATTAACAAGATTTAAAAAAAATAAATCCTCAAAAGCGAATCTTTGCTTGGCAGCAATCGCGTCTTCTATTTTTTCCGGAAAATGAACTAGTTTTACAGCTTCGTTAATTTCTAAAATCCTGTGCTTTTTTAAAATTTCGCTTGGCAAAAAATCTTCAAGTTTTTCCAGTTGATCAATTATCGGCTTAATTAAAAAACGAATGCCTTTTGAAGTAATGCCCTTGGTTTCCGGGTATATCGGCACTACGCGGCCGGTGTGCCGCAAATCTTCCGCGTCTTTTTTGTAAGTTAAAATTTCATGAACCGGATGGGACATCATCAGCCCGCCATCAGACGATTGCGAAACTTTTCCGGCTAAATTCACCAAGCTATTTTTTTTAAGCATGGTGATTAAAAATTTTTGATTAAACCATATGGCGCGGATGCTGCCAGATTTATCGCTTACCAATGCCTCCACAATAAACATTTTTTTCTTCCAAGTCCGGCGAAGTTTTATTGACTGAATTATCCCCTGAATAGTCGCGCGCTCATTGACTTTCAAATCTTTTATCGCAACGATGTTTGAAAAATCTTCATATCTAAAAGGAAAATGCCAAAGCAAATCTTTAACTTTTTCAATTTTTAACTTTTGAAGCTTTTCGCAAAATTTCGGTCCAATGCCTTTTACTTCATTAAGAGGAGTTTGAAGAGAAATTTGAGAAGTGACCATTTTTTAATTATAGCGAAGAGAATGAATTATCACCATTGGCATTAAAAATGAAGAAAAAAATCAAAGATATTTTTTCAATTCTTGTTTTGAAATTCCTGCTTGTTTCAAAATGGCAAGCAATGTGCCTTTTGAAATATCTCTGCCTTCGTGAATTGGCACGACTGTCATTTTTCCGTTTTTCTCTAAAATTAAATGACTTCCTCGTTTTCTATTCGGACGAAAACCTAATTTTATTAAAACCCTAACAATTTCATCGCCTTTTAAAACTGGCAATTTATTTGACATAAGACACGGACGATTTTTTACTTGATATAGTCGGGAAAAATCCTGTTTTAATTTCAAAATCAACGCCTACGGTAATTTCTTGCGCAATGGCATTTTTTGGCAATTTTATTTTTTTATCTTGAGGAATTTTTTGTTCATTATCTAAAATAGATAACAAATAGAGCTCAACTGCCTCTCTGATATTATATTTTGCCTCATCAAAACTATCGCCAAAAGAAAAACAACCCGGCAAAACCGGCACTGAAGCATTATAAACATTTGGCGCATCTTTTTCCGGCGCGAAAATAGCTGTAAATTTATAGAATTTCATATTAATAATTTAACATAAAAATAATTGAGAAACAATATTTAAAATTTAAATTTTAGTAGCGCTACCGGGATTTGAACCCGGGTTTTTGGAATGAAAATCCAATGTCCTAGACCAGGCTAGACGATAGCGCCATAGTGTTCGCTAATAATGCGAATTTTAGCAAATAATGCCAATAATTTATTCGCGTTATTTGCGATTACTCTTTTATCTAATTTCCGCATTAAACTGCTTTGCTGTTTCAGTGTATATTTTCTCTTGAATTTTATCAATCTCGCTAGAAAGCAAAGTGCGGTCATTGCTCCTATAAATTATTCTGTAAGCATAGCTGATTTTATTTTCCCCGAATTTTTCCGCATTTTCATATTTATCAATCAATTTTACCTCTTCCACCAAATCCCCGCCGAAATCTCTTATCAAATCAAAATAATTATTAGGAATGAAATCGTTACTCACTACAAAAGAAATATCGCGCGTTATTGAAGGATACTTGCTCACTTCTCTATATTGGCTATTTATATCTTTAAATTGGCCGGTGATTCTTGGATCGTCAGACCAAAAAATTCTGATATCAGGAATATTCATTTTCGCCATGGCGATTCTTTCCAAGCCGAACCCAAAAGCCCAGCCATTATATACAGAAGGATCTATGCCAAGATTAGAAAGTACTTGCGTGTGAACAACTCCCGCTCCGACAATTTCCAGCCACTTATCGCCAATTTGCAATTCTATCTGCGTGCTGGGATCAGTAAATGGAAAGGTATCTTCCAAAAAACGATAAATTATAGAATCGCCGTAAACGGCCTTAGTAATGGCTTTTAATATTTCCTGAAGATTCGCAAGGCCTATTATTTTCTTCTCTTTTTTGCAAATATAAAGTCCATCTATTTGATGAAAAATCGGAAAATGATTTCTGTCAATTTCGTCTTTTCTAAAAACCTTGCCATAACACAAAAGCCCGATCTCTCCTTTTTTTTCCAGCTTGTTCTTAATTTCTTCTTTTTCAAGTGAAAAAGGCCACATTACCGTAGTTTGAGTCCTTAAAACATAATCTTTACTCGCATAGTAAGTATCCGTTTCTTTGCGGCTCGGATGATCGGCCGGAGCATTTAACAAGTCAAAATTATTTTTAACACTTACGATTTCTGGAACCTCAACAATATCAAAGCTCTTGAATATATCCATTTTCAAAATTTTATCTAAAATAAATTTAAGGGGAGAATTTTCTTTTCTGGTTAAATCCGGACAAGCCAAAAGTCTTTTTATTCTTTGGCTAGCTGTATCATTTTTTTGTTCTAATTCTTCCAATAATTTATCGCTTATCGGATCTTTAATCGTTAAATAGCTTCTTTCGTTCATAAAAATAAAATTTGAAATTTAACTATAAAATATAGTATAATATTTTTTATATAAATCGCAAATTATTTCTGCTTAATTTATCAAAATGGATCAGACAAAAGAACTTACTCTATTCGCCAAAACAAATTTCCGCAACAAAGATCGGGCTTTTGGTATTAAAACAACCGACCGCCGCCAACACGCCTACATCATCGGCAAAACCGGCACCGGCAAATCAACCCTAATAACCAATATGGTTATCCAGGACATTATTAACGGCCATGGCGCCTGCATTATTGACCCGCACGGCGAACTTGTTGAAACAATCATCAAGAAAATTCCGCCTGAACGGCTCAAAGATGTTGTTTATTTTAATCCGATAGATTCAGAATACCCTATCGGTTTTAATGTGTTGGAAGTTTCAGATGATAAATATAAACATCTTGTTGCTTCGGATTTAATGGCAATTTTTACAAAAATTTGGTCAAATGTCTGGTCGGCCAGGATGGAATATATTTTAAATAATTGTATTTTAGCTTTGGTCGACACTCCGGGAACAACGCTTATGGGTATTCCCAAACTTTTAGTTGACAAAGATTATCGCCAACACATCATTGCCAACATTAAAGATCCGATTGTTAGGGCATTTTGGGTAACGGAATACGAATCCTGGCGCGACCAATTTAGAAATGAAGCCATTGTGCCTATCCAAAACAAAGTCGGGCAATTTTTATCAACGCCGCTTATCAGAAACATTGTCGGACAAACAAAAAGCACGATAAATTTTTCCGACATAATGAATAATCAAAAAATTTTCTTGGTCAACCTTTCAAAAGGCAGAATTGGCGAAGATAATTCCGCTCTTTTGGGAGCAATGATCGTGACAAAAATCCAGCTGGCCGCCATGGAAAGAGTAAGAATTCAGGAAAAAGAAAGAAAAGATTTTTACCTTTACATTGACGAATTTCAAAACTTCGTTACCGAATCAATCGCCACAATTCTTTCGGAAGCTAGAAAATACCGGCTCAATCTTATCATTGCCCACCAATACATCGGCCAGCTCGCGGTCGGCGGACCAAGTATTGGCAAAGCCAATGTCGTGCGCGACGCAATTTTCGGCAACGTCGGCACAATGATAATTTTCAGAGTCGGCGCCACTGACGCGGAATTTTTAGAAAAAGAATTGTCTCCTGACTTCACCATTGAAGACATTGTTAATATTCCCAATTACAACATTTATCTGAAATTAATGGTTAACGGAGTTACCAGCCGGCCATTTTCAGCGCTCACCCTTCCGCCACTCGCTTTAGCAAATCATGAAAAAAATCACGAAGAAATTATTGAATCTTCCAGAAAACTTTATGCTCGCCCCCGCCAGGAAGTTGAAGAAGAAATTTTGGGTAAAGGCGCGCCAGAAGAAGGTCATGTGAAAAAAGCGACAATTGGCGGGAAAAAAGAAGGCGGAACATTCCAAAAACGCGGAGAATTTAAAAAATTCAAATATGCCACCAATTTGGGAGAAATCGGCATTGAATTTGAAACACCGAAAAGAATGCGCAAAATCGCGCCGGTTTTTGAAAAAATTGAAAACAGAGCAGACGTTGAAAACGAAAAACCGATAAAAACATTATCGCTTTCCGAGCTTAAACAAATTGAAAGACCTGTTAAAAAACAGGCAAAACAAGAAAACCAAGAAAAAAAAGAAGAACTAAAAATTAAAAATATTGAAAAATCCGAAGAAAAACCGGCAATTGATGAGCTCAAAGAAGCTATTAAAAAAGCGATGGGGAACGTTTAATCAGAGAATCTTTTTCTCGCTCATAATGCCTTAAAACATAAAAAAATAATAGAGTAAATCATTTTGAAGAACATCCCGCAGGGCTGGCAAGCTTGGTTTCCGCGAAGCGGAATTGCCAGTCCGAGGGGGAAGAAAATTTTGTCGCTGGATCAAAATTATTCTGGTTCTGAGAAATGATTTACTCTATTGGATTAAAAACTTAAAAGTTAAAAAGCGCGCCGCTGCCTAAAAAGCTATAAATTTTATCTATAATTGGCACAATAAATTGAATTCCGAAAAAAAGAAAGAATAAAAGAATAAAGATCCCGTATCTTTCCCATTGTTCGTAAAATTCTCGGGTTTTCGGCGTATCCGGCAAAATGGCGAATAAAATTTTTGAGCCGTCAAGCGGCGAAATCGGCACTAAATTAAAAATCGCCAAAGCGACATTTATCAAAATAATCACATCTAAAAAAATCAAAAGTGGCGCGTTGGCTAAATTTAAAAAAATAAAAGACTTATTTATTAGCCCAAAAATCAAAGCAATTGAAAGATTGCTTAATGGACCGGCAATGCCGATAAGCCCGCTGTCTCTTTTCGGATTTTTAAGGTTAAAAGGATTATAAGGCACAGGTTTTGCCCAACCGAATAAAACCGGACTTTTGAAAATAAAAAGCAGGAATGGCACGAAAAACGACCCGAAATAATCCAAATGCTTTAAAGGATTTAAAGTAAGGCGACCGGCTTTCTTGGCAGTTTGATCTCCCAGGCGATATGCCATTAAGCCGTGCGAAACTTCGTGGATCATCACGGAAAACAAAAAAACTATAAGTTGAAAAATTAAAATAAGCGCGCTGTTCATAATTAATAAATTATAGCATAATTAATTTTGCGGAACCACTATTATCATTTTTTCGCCAAGCTTTTTATAATTAAACCTTGCGCGAAATTCTTTTTCAAGATTTTGAGGAAGTAAAAAATATTCTATTTCCGATTTTATTTTTTCATTTTCATTTTTAATATTTTCCGCCCTAAAACTTAAACTTTCAAATTTATCTTTCAGTTTGTTTTTTTCTTTAAAAATAAAATAAATTTGGATAAATAAGCCAAAAGCAATTATTGATAAAATGATGATAATAATTTTCCTCATTTTTTCTTCCAATAATCATAACAAACATAAATTATTCCAACAATAATCAGAGCTACTATCAAATAATCAAATTTTCTAAAATATATATGCAAAGTTTCCCAATTTTTTCCGAAAATAAATCCCAAATATGCCAAAAATAAAGACCAAATAAACGATCCCAAAAAAGTAAGATACGAAAATCGCCAAAGCGATTGTGTTTTTATTATTCCCAGCGGGAATGATATAAAAGTCCTCACAACCGGCAGCAAACGCGAAATAAAAATTGCCCAATCTCCCCATCTATCAAGCCATTTGCGCGCTCTTCCAACATCGCCCGAAACTCTGCCATTATCCCAATGAAGAACATTGTGGCGGACGAGATATCCAAGCCAATAAGAAAAAAGCGAACCAATTAAATTTCCAAAAGCGCCGATAAAAACAACCATCCATAAATCAAAAATTCCCTTACCAGATGGCGAAGCTAAAAATCCGGAAAACGGCATAATCACTTCTGAAGGAATCGGGATATTGGCTGATTCTAAAGCCATCAAAACAAAAATGCCAAAATAACCTCCCCACCCTATTACATCAAGCGCAAAATTCGAAATTGTCGCTAAAATTAAAGAAATCATTATTTTAAAATCTTGGCAGCCTCATCAGGATCAACCGCATTAATTTCAACGCCTGTGCTCAACTCAAAACCGGCAGAAATGTTTGTTTTCGGCAAAATTTCAATATGCCAATGGTAATGGCTATATTTTTTCTTATCTTTTAAAGGAGATGTATGAATAAAAAAATTATAATCCGGATCAGCTAATCGGTTTTCAATACGGCACAAAGCTTTTTGTAAAGCATCGACAATATCGCTCATAATTTCTTGCGGCGTATCTTCAAAATAAGGCAAGTGTTTTTTCGAAAAAATTCTAAGCTCAAACGGCTCGCGGGAAACAAACGGCGCCAAAACAACAGCTGATTTATTTTCGTAAACAACGCGCTTTTTCTCTTTTTTTTCAAAATCAACCATTACGCAATGGACGCATTTTTTATGCTTTTTATAATAATCAAATGAACCTTCGTAAGAATGTTCAACATCCGGCGGCACAATCGGTAAAGAAATTATCTGATAATGCGGATGATAAATTGAAGCGCCGGCTTTTGCGCCCCAATTATGGAAAATCGCAACATAAGCCAAACAATAATCATTTGCCAAAAGCTTGTAATAATCCGTGAAAGCCTTAAAAACCAAATTAGCGATTTTTTTGGAAAGTTTCGAAAAATTTTTATGATGGTCGCGGGTTATCACCATATCATGATGCCCAATTCCGCTCATAATTGAATACGGCCCGCGCTTATCAAGTTCAGCGCAAATATTTATATGATCAAAAGCCGGATATTTATTTTCAACAACAACCACATTATCATAAGAAAGTTTGGGCGGATGATGACCGCTTTTTTGTAAATCTTCAAAAGGGCAATTTTTAACAGGCGCCCTAACGCGCTTTTCCGTTTTTAATTTTTCCGGTCGCTTTGCCCTTGCCGGAGCGATCACAATCCAATCGCCGGAAACTAAATCTTGTCGAAGCTCGCTATTCATAAAAATAAAAATTATTGAATCCGATTATAATAATACCACTCCATCACATCTCTTGCCACCGGCACTGCATTTAAACTTCCTTCTTTGGCATCTTCAATTAAAACTAAAATCGCGATTTTTGGATTACCAATCGGAGCATATCCGACAAAAAATGCGTTTGTTTTTGTATTAAAATTAATTTGAGCTGAACCAGTTTTCGCGGCGATTTTCATCGGAATATCAGCTAAAAGCTTGGCCGTGCCATATGATTTTGAAACCGCGTCAATCATTCCTTTTTCAATTTCATTAAAATAATCTTTATATTGAGACAAATCCCTGATAATCTCAGGCTGGGTTTCTTTCACTATTTCTTTTATTTGCCCTTTTTCGGAAATAAATTTTTTTGCGATAAACGGACGATAAAATTTTCCTTTTTCAGCGATTGCGGCAATGTAATTAACAAGCTCAATCGGAGTTATCATCAAATTCCCCTGACCAATGCTTACGTTATATGTGTCTCCAAGCCTCCAAGTCTGACCCTTGCCTTCTTTTGTTTTTTCATCCGGCAAAAATCCGCTGGACTCCGCGCTTAAATCAATTCCGGTTTTATCATTTAACCCAAAATCTTGCCAATAATTTTTTAATCTTTCTATCCCCAATCCTTTGATATCGCTTTGGCCGCTTAATAAAGACAGCTCATTTTTCGGCAATCCGCCGCCCAGAGCGTAAAAATAAACATTTGAAGATTTTGCCAAAGCGCTATATATATCAACATAACCCTGCGGCCGCCAATCAACAAACCTGCTTGGCTTATCCGAAAAATACGGATTGGGCACTTCAATATAACCGCGTGAAAAAATTTCAGTTTTTAAGCCGATTACTTTTTCTTTTAAAGCCGCAAAGGCAACAAGCGGCTTAATAGTTGAACCGGGCGAATAAAGTCCGCTGATTGCTCTGTTAAAAAGCGGACGGTTTAAATTATTCAAAACTTCTTTAGTTATTTTATTGCTGTTAAAAGCCGGGACGCTCACCAGCGATAAAATTTCCCCGTTTTGGGGATTTATAGCAATCCCCACTCCGCCGCTGCTGCCAATTTCCTGCACCTTGCCCAGCAATCGCCAATAAAAATAATTCTGGAAATCATTGTCAATCGTTGTTTCAATATTTATGCCCGCAGAATCATTGGCTAAAAATTTATTGTCAATAATTTCTCCTTTGGCATTTCTATAATAAATAATTTTTCCATTAGTTCCCCTTAACTCTTTATCATAATAGCTTTCTAATCCGCTTTTGCCGATAAAATCATTTAACGAAAGAGAATCGTTATTTTTAACGTCATTTTTTCCAGCATAGCCGATATAACCTAAAATATGGGAAAAAACATCGGGATAAAGATATTCCCTTTTATAATCTTTTGAAACGCGGAAGGATTTTAAATTGAGCCTATTGATTTCATCCGCTTGTTTTTCACTTAAATCAATATGAACGGACAATGTGTCTTGGCGTTCTAAATCGGCAGAATTTATAAGATTATTTAATTCATTAAAATCAATGCCTTCTGCATTTTTAAGCAATCCAAAAATTTTTTCTTTTTCGCCTTCTTTTAAAAGTTCCGCGAGTTTAAATTCAAGATTAAACGTCTGATTATTTTTAACTAAAGGCTTGTTGAATTTATCAAAAATTACTCCTCTTTCAGCGGGAATGTAAGTTACCGAAGCGGCGTTGATCATCGCGCGATTTTTATAAAAATCACCGCTTAAAACATTTAAAAACAAAATTCTTGAAACTACAATAATAATGGCGATTATCGCGGAAAAACCGACCAGTTTAAATGCCGCCTCCGAAAGCGGCATCTCCATCAGTTCAAAATCTTTTGCCAGATCGTCTAAAACCGCTTCTTCCAAAAAAAAATCTTGTTTTTGTTTCATTTATTCCGAAATATCAAAAGGTTTAGTTGGGATATTAAAAAGAGGCGCGTAAATTTTTAAATTTTCCGCCGCAATGCCTGTGCCGCGCGCCACGCAAGTTAAAGGATCATCGATAATAGAAGTTCTAACATTGATTTTATCTTCAATCAATTTATCAATTCCCCTAAGCAAGCTTCCTCCGCCGCAAATATAAATTC
Source organism: Candidatus Wolfebacteria bacterium (assembly GCA_016214005.1). Classification (GTDB taxonomy): domain Bacteria; phylum Patescibacteriota; class Minisyncoccia; order UBA6257; family UBA9933; genus JACRPK01. The sequence goes on along the minus strand of JACRPK010000018.1, from coordinate 2,608 downwards.
CCTGTCTCAAAATATCGCCGACAAGCTCGGGTGGAGTTTTTTCAATTGTTTCAGCGATCGCCTCAACAATTAATTTTAAAGAATGCGTTATTGCCGCTCTTACTTCATGATTTTTGACAATCACTTCTTTCGGCAAACCGCTTGAAATATCCCTGCCGCGAATCGCCATTTCAATTTTCTCGTCAAGCGGAATCGCTGATCCAATATTCATTTTAAGATCTTCGGCTGTCGGCTCGCCTATCAAGAGCTTAAATTCATCGCGAATAAAATCAATAATATCATTATTTAATCTATCCCCGGCAATTTTCAAACTTTTTGCCACCACCGATGAACCCATTGAAATAACTGCAATTTCAGTCGTGCCTCCGCCGATATCAACAATCATATTTGAAACCGGCTCGTTTATCGGAAGTCGCGCGCCCAAAGCCGCCGCCACTGGCTCTTCAATCAAATAAACTTTTCCAGCGCCTGAAGAAATCGCCGCATCTTCAACCGACTTCCTTTCAACTTCCGTCAAATTGCTGGGAATGCCGATAACAACCTGATAATAATTAAAAAATTTATTGCTGCCGACTTTTCTCAAATAATGGCGGAGCATTTCCTGAGTCATTTCAAAATCAGAAATCACGCCGTTAGTAAGCGGTCTAACAACCGAAATGTGCGCTGGTGTCCTGCCAAGCATTTTTTTCGCTTCTTCGCCGATTGCCAAAACCTGGCTGGTTTTATTATTTACCGCGGCAATTGAAGGCTCATTGACCACAATTCCCTTTCCTTTGATATAAATCAAAGTATTAGCCGTGCCCAAATCAATGCCGATATTTTTTATGAAATAGTCAAACATTTTATTGCTTCTTTTTCACTTAATAATTTTACTTTATTGAAATTTCGCTTTTTGATTTCAATTTTCCCTTTATTTTTTTCACTGATAACCAAACGATACGGAATGCCTATTAAATCCGCATCTTTGAATTTTTCTCCCGGGCTCGCGTCTTTCCTGTCGTCATATAATATCTCAACTCCCGATTTTTGCAAATTATTGTAAAATTTATTCGCCTGGGTTTTTATTTTTTCCTGCCCCAATAAAAGCAAATGCGCTTTAAAAGGAGTCACGCTTTCCGGCCAGATAATGCCGTTTTTATCGTTATAAATTTCAACAATCGTTCCCATTAAGCGGTTTAACCCAATGCCATAACAGCCCATTATCACATCGCGCAAATCCCCTTTTTCATCTTTATATCTCAAATTAAAAGGCTCTGAATATTTTGTTTTAAGCTTGAAAATATTGCCCACCTCAACCGCTTTGTCCTGGCGCAAATTTTTATTGCCGCAATAAGGGCAAGCGCTTTGTTCTTCTATTATTTCTTTATTAACCGCAATATGACATTTATCGCAAATATAAATAATGTCCTCGCCGGCTTGCGTGAGCGTCTGAAATTCATGAGAATATTTTGAAAAAGTTCCGCCCGAAGCAAAAGTCAAATATGTTAATTTCCCCAAGCCAACGGCTTTAAAAATTTTCTCATACGCCTTTTTAACTTTTTCATAATAATTATCTAAATCCGCCTCGTCTTTATGAAAAGAATATAAATCTTTCATAAAAAATTCGCGGCCGCGAAGCAGGCCGGATTTTGCCCGCTTTTCATCGCGGAATTTATTTTGAATCTGAAAAACATATTTCGGCAAATCTTTATAAGATAAAACAAATTTCCCCAAAAGCGGAGAAACAACCTCTTCATGCGTAGGTCCAAGCGCGTAATCTATTTTTGAGTAATGGCTTGTAAATCTAAAAAGTGAATCATAAGTTTCCCAACGGCCGGTTGTTTCCCAATTAGATTTTTGATGAAGGCTGGGCATTAAAATTTCCTGACCGCCCAAATTTTCCATTTCTTTTCTGATTATATTCTCAATTTTTTTAAAAACTCTAAGGCCAAGCGGCAAAAAAGTGTAGACTCCGGCCATTAGCTTATCAACATATCCGGCGCGAATCAAAAGTTGAGCGTTTATCGCTTCTTCATCTTTTGGCGCTTCGCGCTTTGTTTTTGTAAAAAGTTCGTTTTGAAGCATTTTTAAATAATAAACGAGTTATCAAAGGCTTTCAAGCCGTATAAAAAATAATTGAAAATGAAAAGAGGTGTTTTTCTTTTAAGAAAAACACCTCCCTACGAACTTTATACGCGCGCCCGCACGTTTTCCCACGGCTGTATGGGTTATTCAAATATGAAATCCGCAAATTCCTCTTCGGCTATCAAGGCCAGTTCAGGATTGGAAAGCGGATTGGGATCCGCCACTAGATCAATCGGGACAAACCCGTTGCCTCCCTGCCCTTGCCGATGTGTCCGCTCGACCTTAACCTCTTCATCATCGAAAAGATCCTTGTCAAGCGGGATTGAAAACCCAGCCAAGCGTTTAAGATCGCTATCAAGAGTAGCCATAATACCTCCCCACAAAAAGTTATTAAGTTGTCAATGCCGAAATTGAACTTTGAAGCCGAACACTTGGCGATATAAAATATCGTCATATGAACAATAAAAAATACAGCCATATCGCGAAAGCGGAAAGGTTAGAGATAGCCATTTTGCTCGATAAAAGATATTCATATAGAGAGATT
>JACRPK010000020.1 GCA_016214005.1 Candidatus Wolfebacteria bacterium | reverse complement strand
GTTTGAATTTCAAAACGCCAAAAGAAGTAATGGAAGAAAATAATTTATTCAAAAATATGGATAAAATAAAATTAAGTGATATGATAAAAGTCGAAGAAAATAAAAAAGCCGAGTGTTCGGCTTGAGGGGTTCACGTGCGAAATAAGAGAGGTTAATAAAATGCCACAAAAAATCTTTTTAAAAACCCAAGATGGCGTAAAAATCGCGGCTAATTTATATACCGCAAAAAATCCGATTGGCTGGCTAGTTTTGATCCATATGATGCCATCAACAAAAGAATCATGGGAATCATTTGCCAAAGAACTTCAAAACAGCGAATATGAAGACATTACCATTGATTTGCGCGGCCATGGCGAATCATCTAGTGGACCGGAAGGATTTTTAAATTTTTCCGATAGCGAACATCAAAAAAGCATTCTGGATCTGCAAGCCGCTGTTGATTATTTAACAAAAGAACGAAACGCGGCGCCGGAAAAAATTTCTTTTATCGGCGCTTCAATCGGAGCTAATTTATCATTGCAGTATATTTCAGAAAATCCCGATTTTAAAACTGCTGCCTTGCTTTCGCCCGGATTAAATTATCGCGGATTGAAAACAGAACCGCTTGTTAAAAATCTTAAAAAAGACCAAAATATATTTTTTATCAGCGCCAATGATGATGGTAATAATGCCGAACAAACTCAAAAACTTTATGAATTGATGCCAAATGATATAAATAAAAAAATTGAAATTTATAAAACTGGCGGCCACGGCACAAACATTTTAAGCAATCAGCCGAAATTAAAAAATTTAATTATCGGATTTTTAAAAGATTAAAATAAACCCATCTTTAATGAAACAATTTTTAAAATTTATCGTTGTCGGCGGAATAAATACCGGAATTGATTTTGCGATTTTAAACGTTTTAATGTTTTCAACCAATATTTACAGCGGCAAATGGATTATTATTTTCAATTCCGTTTCTTTTGCCACGGCTGTTGTCAATAGCTATTTTATGAACAAATATTGGACTTTCAAAAAACAAAAAACTCAAAATACAGAAGTAAAAAGCCAATCAAAAGAATTTTTTCAATTTCTAATAATAAGTATTATCGGCATTTCATTAAATGACGCCGCTGTTTACACAGTTTCAACCTTTATCCCTCCGATATTCGGCTTATCAGAAAAACTTTGGGCAAACGCCGCAAAACTCATTGCCACCGTCGTTTCAATGATTTGGAATTTTATCGGATATAAATTTATTGTTTTCAAAAATGAGTGAGATAAAAATAAAACCCCTATGGGGCTTTATTTTAAAGGTCTGATTTTACTTTTAATTTTTTCGGCTTATCGCGCTGAATTTTCGGAATAATCACCTTCAAAATTCCGTTTTTAAAAGAAGCGCTCGCTCTGTCAGCGTCAACTTCCTGCGGGAATGTTATGGAACGAACAAATCTTCCCCAGAAACATTCCTGATAAATATAATCTTTTTCCTCATCCGCATCCTCTTTTGATCTCTTCCCTCTTATTGAAATTGAATCAAGAGTAATGGCAATATCAATATCATCTGCCTTTACTCCGGCAATCGGAGCTTCAACGATAAAACTCGTCGGCAATGAATAAACGTCAACCGCCAATTGCCCCTCCGGTTCATCGGAAATTTCTTCCACATCCGGCTCTTTCAATTCTACCCCTTCTTCGGCTTCTTCTTGACTCTCAATTTTTTTTATCATTTGAGCTTTTAGTTTATCTGATCCCGATTTTACAGCCTGAATTTTTTCCTGGACCTTTTTCTGGGAATAATTGGAAAATTTCCCATCCGGACCAACTCCGGCTAATTTTGCAAAAAAATCTTTTTCGTCCATAAATTTAAAATATAATTTAATATTATCACGATTTTCTTATTTTTTCAAAATCCCAAAATATGAATAACGCGGCGATAGTCAACAATATCGTCGAATAAATAGTCAACGCATTATATTTTATTATAATAAAATTGAAAACCGCATGCAAGCTTACAGCGATAAAAAATCCGATTAAAATTTGGCGCATGATTTTAGATTTTTGCTCAAAGAAATTTTTTGCCCAATAATACCCGATTATCAAAGAACTTAACGCGTGAAGAAGTGTTGCTCCCATAAAACGCAAAACTAAAACGCCAAACATCATTTGAAAAGTCAAAGTTTTATTCTCCATACCGCTGGCAGTTGCAACAAAAATATTCTCCATTGCCGCAAATCCCATTGCCGCGGTCACCATATAAATCATCGCGTCAATCGGCTCATCAAAAAAATCTTTTTTATTAACCGCCAAATAAGCCGCAAAAAATTTAACGGCCTCCTCTATCAAAGCCAAAATCAAAAAAGCGGTTAAGCTGTATTTTTGAATTTCAGCGAAGCTTAAAATTTTTAAAGACCATCTTTGCAAAAAAACCGCCGCCAAAGAAAGAACTGCTCCGAAAATAAAGGTTTTGGCAATCATTTTTTTCGGCTCCGGATGATCATCTTCTTTCAAAAAAAATAAAAGCCAGATTAAAGAAGGCAAAACGCCAAAAATTATTGATAAAAATATTACCATTTTTCTACCATCAGCATTTTATTTTTATTATTTGGCATATTTTGCCAAATTTCTTCCGTGATAAACGGCATAAAAGGATGAAGCAATTTCAAAGAGCCTTTTAAAATTTCCAGCAAAACATACTGGCTGGCTTGTTTATCTTTCTCATTTTCACCTTGCAAACGGGGCTTCATTTCTTCTATTATTTTATCGCAAAAAGTATGCCAAAAATAATGATAAATTTTATGTAATGCCTGACTAAATTGATAATTATTTATATCATTTTCAACTTCTTTTTTTATTTTTTTAAATTGATAAATTATATTTTTATCATGAGATGTTAGTTTATATTTTAATTTATTATTAATATTAGAATTATTTATAATAACAAATTTTGATGCATTCCAAATTTTATTACAAAATTTTTTACCGGCTACAACATGTTCCTCTGACCAATGAACATCTTGATTACCCATTGTCTGCCAAATTAATCCAAAACGTGTGGCATCAGCACCATACTGATTTATCAAATTTATAGGATCAACACCTGTGCCTAACGATTTAGACATTCGCCTACCATCTTTTGTTAAAATTGTGGCATGAATTATAACGTCGCTAAATGGTTTTTTATTAATAAATTCAATACCTGAATAAATCATTCTAGTAACCCAAAGATTAATAATGTCACGCGCAGTTGATAAAACTTGTGTTGGATAAAATTTTCTAAAATCTTTTGTTTTTTTAGGCCACCCCAATGTTGCAAATGGCCAGAGAGCCGAAGAAAACCATGTATCAAGAACATCGGATGATCTTTCCATAATACACTTTTTACAAAATGGACATTTTGTTGGTGTTTTACCACAAACAATAAATTTTTGATTTTGCTTTTTACAAAACCACACAGGTAATTGATGTCCCCACCAAATTTGACGAGAGATACACCAATCTCTAGCATTCGAAAGCCAATTAAAATAAATTTTTTCCCAACGCTTTGGATAAAATTTAATTTCTTTTGATTTCACTGCTTTTATTGCTGTCTTAACAAAATTATCCATCTTTAAAAACCATTGCAAGCTAGGAATCAATTCTACATTGGTCCCACAGCGATAACACACTGGAACATTATGAAAATAATCATCTTCTTTCTCTAATAAATTATTATTTTTTAAAATTTCAATAATCTTTTCACGACATTCCAAAATTTTTAAACCAACAAAAAGTGGCCCAACGCTAACATTCATTTTCCCATCAATATCTATAATTTTAATGAGTGGCAAATTATGGCGAGTAGCGACTTCAGCATCAAACATATCGTGCGCAGGAGTTATTTTAACAATTCCCGTGCCGAATACTTGATCAACTGCATAATCAGCGATAATTGGAATTTCACGATTTTGAATTGGTAAAATAACTTTTTGGCCAATTAAATTCTTATATCTTTTATCTTTCGGATTAACTGCCACTGCCACATCTCCGAAAATCGTTTCCGGTCTAGTTGTCGCCACAATTACATAATTATTTACACCACTAATAAAATATTTAATATAATAAAGTTTGCTATGTTCTTCTTTATATTCAAGTTCTAAATCAGATAAGGAAGTAGCACATCTAAAACACCAATTTATAATACGCTCAGCGCGATAAATTAAGCCCTTTTTAAAATAATGAATAAATGCCGCCTGAACAGCTTGCTGATATTCAAAATCCATTGTAAAGCGTACCCTAGACCAATCCATAGATGCCCCAATTTTCTTAAACTGATCCAAAATAATATTACCGTATTTTTCTTTCCATTCCCAAACTTTTTCTAAAAATTTTTCTCTTCCCAATTGAGACCTATAAATATTTTGTTTTTTTAAATCTTTTTCAACGACATTTTGAGTTGCGATACCGGCATGATCTGTACCTGGCAACCAAAGCGTTAAAAATCCTTCCATCCTTTTCTTTCTTATTAAAATATCTTGAATTACCGCATTTAAAGCATGCCCCATATGAAGTGCTCCAGTAACATTAGGGGGCGGCGCAACAATTGTAAATGTTTTTTTTCTATTTCCTGGTAAATTATCCGGGTTTAGATAGCCACTATTTTTACAAATATTTTCCCATTTTTTATATATATTTTCTTCTAAAATTTTGTGATCGTAATTTTTATTTAATTCTTGCATAATTTTAATTAAAATCTTTATTAACAATTTTTAACATGCAATTAATTATATCAGTATTATACGCCCATTTTTTTGGACGAAAAATTTTCCATGCAGGAAATAAACTTAAATATTTATAATATTCAAAATTAATTTGGACAAATCTTTGTTTCTTTAAAAGATCATAACGCTGTAATTCATAAGATAATTCTTTAACTGAAAGAGATTTTAAAAATAAATTATCCGACCATCCAATTATAAACCATCCAGCGATAGGTATTTCACTATAAAGCATTGGGGGAATTTCAATTAAAGAAATTTGTTTTTTTAAAAATTTTTCAGATGCAGATTGTCGCAATCCAATCAATCTTGGACCGATACATACCATATTTTTTCTTATCAACATAACATCATCGGTAAATATTTCTAAATTAAAATTTTTAAACATTTCAAATAATAATGAACTTTTTCCAGCTCCTCTGTCTCCTAAAATTCCAAAAAGTTTTCCATTAATAATTACGGCGCCGCTATGAAACAAAAAATCTTGATTTATTTGAGCAAGCGATGGAAGTGCAAACTGAATATGAGGGTGTATAAATTCTTTAATTGAAATTTGTTTTTCGAGATAAATTTTTAATTTTAATTGATTAATATCCTCAATATTTAATAATCCAACTTCCAAATTAATCAAATTTGAATGATTTAAAAATTTTTTATCAACAAATTCAATATTAACAGATGGCCAATCATCAACATTGACAGCCTTCATGGCATTTAAAAAATCTAAATCAGGAAATTTAAAACCATATGCCGGCATAAAAATTAATAAAATAAAAAATTAGCTAAAACTATTAATTTAATAAAAAAATACTTAATAAATTCAAGCGGATTTTTAATCGCATCAAGAATTATTTTGCATTTCTATAGGCACCGGACATCCGCTCGCTCCAGTGGCGAGCGACGCCGCTACCCTCTCGGCGCGACGATCCTGCCTCATGACCGCGAATAATCATCGGCACCGGAAAATCAACATTTTCCACAACTTACTTCCCATGCACCATTCGTAGCGAGATCTTCCCAAATTTTAAGAGCTGGATGTAATTGATTACCATATAATTCAGAAAGTAAATTAACCGTATAATCAACCCATTTTTTTGAAATTTGTCCTTCAAGTGGAGTATGATCTATAAAATGGCCAAAAAAAGTCTCACAAAAATCTCGATAAAGACCAGTATTAAGAACAAATGCATGAAAAATTCTATCAACATCTGATTTCAACATTACATATGTCGTATTTTCTTTTTTTGCCGGCATTGCGGCAATCCATTGTAAAAATGCATCCAATAAGTCATTAGCATCCTCTATTGAGTTAATGCCACATTCTTTAACAGCTGTTTTTAACACTGGAGTAAAATCAAAACCATATTTCATACTTTTATAAAGCTCTAACCCTGGGCAAACTTGAATTTTAAAATCTGTAATCATAAAAAATATTATTTAATTTAAAATCGACCTTTAATATTAATATTCTAAATTATAATTAATAATTAGAATTAAAGTCAACTTTATGCGCTGGTTCATATGATACTATCCAACTAGGGTATTGAGAAAAACAATGGAAAACAGATATGCTGGCAGACATATGACAATATACGGCTATGTCCTGCCTGGAGCGATATCAATAGCTCGTTGCGCTCTTTTGGCAAGCAATCTAAGCGAACGAGCGAAACAAAGGTTGAATATTCTCCCCATTACTTTATCTATCCCAGACATCCGAAACAAAATTGTTATGTGGAATCATCGCATAGCGCCGATGAAAGAGAATTTTATCAGCAAGGCAATATTTCTCCCATCCTGGAAGTTATGCAGAAAAGAATCGTTGATTGGCAGAATGTTTGGAACAAAATAAGGCCTCATGAGTCGCTGAATTATTTGACTCCCGAAGCTTATTATCGCAAATGGCAAACTGGTCGATTGCCGACAAAAGATGTTATTAGTCTACAAACCTAAGTGGTCAATATCTATATGGACCTGGACACCTTATATAATTTAAATATTTTATAAATATAATCATCAAAATTATCAAAAAATATAGTTTATTTTATGCCCCAAATGCAAAGAACCGTTAGAATTAGGCGGAGGCATTATCATGGAAAAGGTTTTAGATTTTTCCCCCGGTAATTTATCCGGATTAAAAAAACCGCTTTCTTCCCAAAGCTTATAAATTTTTTCTTCAACTTCCTGAAAATTATAAGGTTTGTCAAATTTGTTCATCTTTTCATTCTATAAATTTTCCCGCCAAAATTCAATTAAAAAATTCTCCTTTTCTTTCTGCTAAAACTTATCGCAAATCTATGCGCTTCGTCGCGCAATTTCAATAAAACGCTTTTTGATTGGCTAATTGATTCTCTGATTCCTTTCCCAATATTCGCTTTAAAAACCAATTTATCGTCGCCAAATTTAGAAATCCCAACAGCGGGAATTTCAATATTTATATTTTTTAAAATTTTTGAAATATGCCTGATTTGCGGCAAACCGCCATCAATTAAAATTAAGTCTGGCATTAGCCATTCTTTGTGATTAAATCTTCTTGAGATCATTTCCTCCAAGGCAAGCAAATCATTATTGCCGGCTTTTTTAATAATAAATTTTCTGTATTGGCTTTTGTCCGACTCGCCGTCAGAAAACACGGCCATTGAACCGACTGTTTCTTTTCCAGATAAGTGAGATACATCATAGCCTTCAATGCGCTTAAATTTCGAAACTCTCATATTTTCAAAATCAGACATTAAGCTCACATCCTGAACATGATTAAGCGCTTTTGCTTTATCCGGATTTTCTTTTTTTAATTTTTCAATCAGCTTTTTTCGTTCGCCTTTTAAAAGCAAAATAATGTTATTAATATTTTTTTGATAATCTTTTTTGGAAATCGCGCCGACGCAAACTCCCGGGCATAAGCCGATCTGATAATTGAAACAAGGAGTGAATATCCGAGACAAACTTTCGCTACCGCTCACCCTTATGGTAAATTTACCTTTGCAATCGCTATACGGAAAAATTCGGCGAATTATTTTTAAAGCATTTTTTATTAATAATAAACTTTGATAAGGCCCGAATATATGATAATTTTCAAATTCTAATTTCTGTCTGCCCCTGCCTGCCTGTAGGCATGGGGCAGACATGGTTAAATTTTTAATTTCATGACCGCGAATAATCATCGGCGCCGGAAAATCAACATTTTTAGGAATAACAATATAAATAAAAGATCTATCGTCCTTATCTTTCACATTATATTTCGGCCAATGTTTTTTAATTAAATTCGCTTCTAAAATTATCGCTTCCAGCAAATTTTTAGTCTTTTTAAATTTAATTTCTTTTGCCAAACTCACCATTTCGCCAATTCTAGGATCTAACGACTTTTGAAAATATTGGACTACTCTCCTCCTTAAATTCGTTGCCCTGCCGATATATAAAATCTCGCTTTTTTTACCAATAAAAAAATAAACCCCTGACGCCGAAGGAATGCCCTTGGAGAAATTTTTGACTTTAAGAGATGATTTCATATATTATCTTAATAATGATAAAACTTTATAATACTCTAACCCGTAAAAAGCAAATATTTAAGCCTATAAAAGCTAAAAATGCCGGCATGTACACCTGCGGACCGACTGTTTATTGGCATGCGCATCTTGGCAATCTTAGAACCTTTATTTTTGAAGATATTTTACGCCGATCGCTGAAATATAACGGCTACAAAATCAATCAGGTGATGAATATTACCGACATTGACGACAAAATCATCAAAAAAGCTGGAGCTGAAAATAAGCCGATTAGCGTTGTCACAAAACTTTACACAAAATTTTTCCTAAATGACATTAAAAAATTAAATATTGAAAAAGCCGAAGCTTATCCAAAAGCCACAACCCATATTAAAGAAATGGTGGCAATGATAAAAATCCTGCTTCAAAAAAAAATTGCTTATAAAGGAGAAGACGGCTCGATTTATTTTAATATTTCGAAATTTAAAAATTACGGCAAACTTTCCGGATTAAAAAACCGCGAAATAAAAATCGGCGCCAGGATTGCCGCTGATGAATATAAAAAAGAAGATGCCCAAGACTTTGTTTTATGGAAATCGAAAAGACCGGACGAACCTTCTTGGCCCGCGCCCTTCGGTCCTGGCCGCCCGGGCTGGCATATTGAATGCTCGGCAATGAGCAAAAAATATTTAGGAAAAACTTTTGATATCCATGCCGGCGGCGTTGATCTGATTTTCCCCCATCACGAAAACGAAATTGCCCAATCCGAAGCCGCAAACGCTAAAAAATTCGCCAATTATTGGATTCACGGGGAACATCTTTTGATTAACAACGACAAGATGTCAAAATCGCTTAAAAATATTTTTACTTTGCGCGATATAGAAGAAAAAGGATTTAATCCGCTTTCCTATCGCTATTTGGTTTTAACGGCGCACTATCGTTCAAAACTTAATTTCACATGGGAAAGCTTGCAGGCTAGCCAAAATGCCCTGAATAATTTAAGCGAATTTTTAAAAACAAAAACTGATAAACATCAAAAAACAAATGAAAATAAAAATATAAAAATATATGAAAAAAAATTTCTTGAGGCTGTCAATGACGATTTAAACACGCCGAAAGCAATCGCGCTTGTCTGGCAGATTATAAAAGATAATAAATTATCAAACGCCGCAAAAAAACAATTAATTTTAAATTTTGACAAAGTTTTGGGCCTTAATTTAAATAAAATCAAACCAGCAAAAATCCAAAAAATTCCCTTAAAAATCAAGCAAATGGCCGATGAGCGCGAGTTATTAAGGCGCAATAAACAATTTATCCCCGCCGACCTCTTGAGAAAAAAAATAGAACAATTAGGATACACAATAGAAGACACAAACTATGGCCATAAAATTACCCCCGCAAGAAATTGAAGCCGAGAAATCAGTCTTGGGAGCTTTAATGCTCGATAAACATGCCATCATCAGGGTGGCTGATTTGATAACCTCAGAAGATTTTTACCAACCAAACCATTCAAAAATTTTTGAATCAATTGTCGAACTTTTTTCGAAAAATGAACCAATTGATATTTTAAGCGTCACTAATAAACTCAAAGACAAAGGTCATCTGCAAAATATCGGCGGCTCAAGCTATTTGGGAGAGCTTATTAATTCCGTGCCAACCGCCAGCCATATCGCCCATTACGCCAAGCTCATCCGCAATAAAAAAGTTTTAAGAGATTTAATAACCACCTCTTCAGAAATCACTGAAAAAGTTTTTGATAATCAAGAAAATTCAGAAAATCTTTTGGACGAAATAGAACAAAAAATTTTTGCCATTGCCCAGAAATCCACTCCTAAAAATTTCGTTTCTCTTAAAGACGAGCTGCCAATCGCTTACGAAAGAATTGAAAAACTCCACCATGGCGAAAAAGGTCTGCGAGGCGTGCCAACTGGTTTTGACGGAATAGATCATTACCTATCCGGACTCCAAAAATCCGATTTAGTAATTTTAGGCGCCAGGCCATCTCTTGGAAAAACAACCTTTGCTTTAGACATCGCCAGAAACGCAGCCGCTAAAAATCACGGCGTAGCGATTTTTTCGCTTGAAATGTCGCGCGAACAAGTCGTTGATCGCTTGATTTCCGCTGAAGCGCGCGTGCCTTTGTGGAAATTGAGAACCGGCCGCTTGAGCGAAGAAACGGACTTTCTAGCTATTCAAGAATCTTTAGACAAACTTTCCCAAATGCCGATTTTTATTGATGACACCCCCTCGCCGAATATCTTACAACTCCGCTCAATGGCTCGCCGACTCCAAGCCGAACATCACAATTTAGGGCTTATTATTATAGATTATGTCCAGCTAATTATGCCGCGGACAAATTCAGAAAATATCGTCCAACAATTTACCGAAATAAGCCATGGACTTAAATCTCTTGCGCGTGAACTTAATTTGCCAGTTTTAGCAATTTCTCAGCTTAACCGCGCTGTTGACCAAAGAGAAATTAAAAAGCCGCGCTTGTCAGATCTTCGCGAAACCGGCTCATGGGAACAAGACGCCGATGTTGTAATGTTTATTTATCGAAAAGATAAAGACAAAATCAATCCGACCCTTGAAGAACAAAATACCGGCGAAATTCTAATTGAAAAACACCGCAATGGACCAACCGGCGCTGTTGAGGTGAAATTTGATCCGGAAAAAGTAAGTTTTAGCCAAATGGACAAAATGCATGGCATATAATATTTCGGCGAAAAAGAAAATTTATATTATTATTAAATAGTTATTATATGCTTCCAAATTCTATTAAAAATTTTGTTGATATTTTTTCCAAATTGCCCGGGATCGGACCGCGCCAAGCAACGCGGCTGGCTTTTAAGATGATTGCCAGCGGAAAAAATAAAATTGAGGAAACTGCCAAGGCTGTTTTAGAATTGGAAAATATTAAACTTTGTTCGCAATGTTTTTTTATTCATTCTAACACTGACTCTCTTTGCGATATCTGCAAAAATCCAAGCCGCCGAAAAGATATTATAATGATTGTTGAAAAAGAAACCGATGTGATTTCTTTAGAGCGAGCAAAAAAATTTAACGGCCGATATTTAGTTTTAAATGAACTCACTAAAAGCGGAATTTTGGAAAGCATTCAAAAACTTCGTCTGAATAATTTAAAAACATTTATTAAGAAAAATGGCGGCCAGGCTGAAGAAATAATTATTGCCACCAACCCGACTACCCATGGCGATTTAAACGCCATGATTATCGCCAAAGAATTAGAAGGCTTGGCTAAAAAAATAACACGCCTTGGCCGCGGAATCCCGACCGGCGGAGAAATAGAATTCGCTGATGAGGAAACGCTGTCATCGGCGCTTGAGAGAAGAATTTAAAAAAAACTGCCCATAAATTTGGCAGTTTTTTTTATACAATTTCCACTTCTGTAAACGGCTGTCGGTGTCCTTTCTTTTTGCGGTAGCGGGTTTTTGAATGATATTTAAAAACAATTTTTGTTTTTTCTTTCCCCTGCTTTAATACATTGGCTTCAACTTTTTCGCCGCTTAAATACGGAGCGCCGATTTTTATGTCATCGCCGTCAGCCACCAGTAAAACTTTGTCAAAAACAACATTGCCGCCCGCTTCAGCATTCAATTTCTCAATTTTTAATTTTTGTCCGGAAGAAACTTTATATTGTTTCCCGCCAGTTTGGATAACTGCGAATTTCATAATTTATAACTAATTAACAGATACTATAACACCAGCCGCAATTAAAATCAAGATCACAAACCCCAAACTGCCGATTCCAAGAAGATAAGACAAAAATTTTTCTCGATAATATAAAAAATCCGCCAGCAAAAAATTAATAGCAACGATAACCATTGATGTGATAATAATGCCTAAAATTTCCAGCTTACCGCCGAAAAAATCAATTCCCCCATAAGCGTCAAAATGAATTATCAAAGGCGCTGATACAAACCGCAGCTTGGCAAAAACAACGGCTGTTAAAAAAATCAGCAATAAAAAGCTCAAAGCAAAAATCGCCCGCAAGTGTTTGTCTTTAAAAATAAAAAAATGAAACTTCATATTCCGTAGCGCTTACGGGAATCGAACCCGTGTTTCGCGGATGAGAACCGCGTGTCCTGGCCACTAGACGAAAGCGCCATCAATCTGTTCCGCAGCTTCAACTAAATTTAGATCATACATTATACCCAAAATTACACCAACGGCTGCTGCGTAAGCGTAATTTTTCCCAGAAACCTTGTCAATTGTTATCGGCACAAAACTGCCGCCATATTCAAGTTTTAAAACTATGCCGCTAATTTTTCCGTTTTCTTGCTTCTCTTCAAAATTCATAATTTTAAGATCCGGTTTTCCTTCATTTTCTTCATTGCCAAAACCAAAAGTTATGATTTTTGCCCTTGTTTTTTCTTTGATTGCCATCGCTTCTTGATCATCAAAATTAACGATTATAAAATCAGAAGTGCTTAAATTTTCGGCCAATCTTGATTTTTCTTTGATATCTTCATTTTGAGAATCCGCAACAACAACGATTCTTGGCTGAATAAATTCCAATAAATTTTTCGATTCTCCGGAAACATCAGTCGCATATTCGCCAATCAAAATTTTTTTTCCGAAACAAAATAAAAATGAAAATATTGATTTATTAATATCGGTTTTTGATTTTTTGGCGGGTTTTATTTTTTTTAAAACGCTAAAAATCGCTTCTTTTGCCAGTTTCCTATTTTCCCCGACAACAATAATAAGATCGGGATTAAAAATCCAATGAATCAAATGAATTATTTTTTGAGCAATTATCATTATAATTTTATGATTTTTATTGGCTAACCGCTAAATTATCAGGCGCGACATTATAATAATTCAAAATAAATTGCGACAATTCCCGAAATGCCGGCAAAACCGTTTGCCCGGCCAGCGGAACATTCGGTTTTTCAAGCTTTATCAAAATTACAAAATTCGGATGAGATGCCGGCGCGAACCCCATATAAGTATGGATAACATCATCGGTATATCCCCCTTTTTGGAAATTAGGAATATAAGCAGTTCCGGTTTTCCCGGCCACCTTGTAATTGGGAATATCGGCAATAACATTTTTTTTCACGGCTGACACCATCATCTCAACGATTTTTTTTGAAGTATCTTCGGAAATTACCCTGCGCTTCGGTTCCGGCTTTTCATCCGCCAAAATAATCGGCTTCATTAAGATGCCTCCATTGGCAACCGCTGAAAAAGCGTTAATTAAACTAATCGGCGTTATTGCCACTCCTTGGCCAAAAGATGCGGTAGCAAAATCAATATCTCGGCCATTTTTTAAATTATTCAATTTCCCATTAATTTCACCGGGCAAATTTATACCCGTTAATTCATTAAATCCAAAATCATTAAGATAATTTTTGAAAATATCATGACCAATTTTGCTTTCCGCAAAAACCGAACCAGTATTAAGCGATCGCTCAATAACATTTGTCATTGTCTGCTTGCCATAAGATTTATGATCCCAATTTCTGATTGTTTTTCTGTTTAATGTTACAAAACCATTATCAACATAAGTTGTATCCGGAGTAATTTTACCGCTGTCAATTCCGGCAGACATAGTGATAATCTTGAAAACAGAACCCGGCTCGTAAATAAGCTCAACAGCCGGATTAATAAAATTCCCGATATTAAAATCTGAAAAATTATTCGGATCAAAATCAGGAGCGCTCGCCATTGCCAAAATTTTTCCGCTAAAAGGCTCCTGAACGATTATTGTTCCTGACTTGGCTCCCCATTTTTCCAGCAATCCTTTTAAAATATTTTCAGATTGAAATTGAATATTGCTGTCAATCGTTAAAATCAAATTTTGTCCGTCTTTGGGCGAAATAATTTTATCGCTTTTAACATTGCCGACTTCTCCGGCCAGCAAAGAATTAAATTGCGACTCTACGCCATAACGCCCGATTTGCGCGTTGCCGTATTTTTCAGCTTCTTTATCATTGGCGACCGAAACATAGCCTAATAAATGCGCGGCGAATTTTCCAAAAGAATAATAACGCGCTGAAAAACTATCTATATAAATTCCTTTGATATTTAATTTCTTAATTTCTTCCACTTGGCTATCGCTCGCCTTTTGAACAAATTTTTCATAAAGATCGTTTTTTTTGCTTAATTGCTTTAAAATATCCTGCGCCAGCTTTCCGACAATCGGGCTTAATTTTTCAGATATACTTTCAAGCGACTCTCCTGATAATTGAGTATTTTTCTGAATCTCTTTTTGAATTTCCTGAGGCACGCTGAAAATCACCGGATATTCTTTATTAACGACAACCGGAATCAAGCTGTTATTTTTATCGGTAAAATAAATAATCCCCCTTTTTGCCTCCAAAACTCCGCTGGCCTGATTTTGCAATCTGGCTTTGGCGGCATAAAAAGATCCTTTTTTGAATTGGATGTCATATAAATTAAAAATTAAAACAAAATATGAAATTCCAAAGATAGAAATTATAAGCCAATGTCGCCACTTCATTTTTATAAATTAATTGTTAGCCGCCAATGATTGCGTTTTTACAAATTCCGGATTTTTATCCAAAACTAAACCGCTACTTCCGGAAAAAGCTTCAAAATTTTTTGAATCGATAATCTGATAAAGATTATTTTTCAATTCTGCGTTGCTCACTTCGGCCTGCTGGATAGCTTTCTCATAATCGGCTATTTCATAACGCAAATTAACAGTTTGATTATACAAAAAAACTCCCCAAACCGCGAGGCTCACTGATGCGATCATCGAAATCGACATTAAAAAATTTATTTTATTGTTATTTTTGTTAGGTTGAATATATGTCATATAGTGTTCGCGAATAATGCAAATTTTTAGCAAATAATGCGAATAAATTATTGGTATTATTTTGGATTCAATTCGCGTTATTAGCGATTGCTCTAATCGCTCTCATTTTTGCCGATCGGCTGCGAGGATTTTCTTTTATTTCCTCATCGCTTGCCGTTATCGGCTTTTTTGTTAAAATTTCGGCCTTTTCGTTTTTCGCCAAATCCCTGAAATAATTTTTTACTAATCTGTCTTCCAATGAATGAAATGATATAATCGCCGCCCGACCTTGCGGCTTTAAAATTTTTTCCAGATTTTCCAGCAATGTTTGAACATTCTCCAATTCCCTATTCACATAAATTCTCAAAGCCTGAAATGTTCTTGTCGCCGGATTTATTCTTCCTTTTTCATAATTTTTCGGAACTCCCTGCCTGCCGGCAGGCAGGGCTTTTTTAATAATTTCAACCAATTGAAATGTTGTTAAAATTCTTTCCTTTTTTCTTTCATCAACAATTTTTTTGGCGATCTGTCTGGAAAATCTTTCTTCTCCATATTTAAAAATTAAATCCGCCAAATCTTTCTCGCTGAAACTATTTATAACCTCCGCGGCTGTTAAATCTTCGTTGCCATATCTCATATCCAGCGGCTCGTTTTTTAAAAAACTAAAACCTTTTCCTGATGATTCAATTTGCGTTGAAGAAAATCCCAGATCAACAATCAATCCGTCGGCTTGCGGCAAATTATTTTTTTCTAAAATTTCCGGCAAATCCGCGTAATTTGCGTTAACCAAAATTATATTTTTACAATTTTTAAATTTTCCAATTCTTAATCTTTCAATCGCATTTTTATCCCAATCAATTCCCAATAATTTTCCGCTTGGTCCGATTTTTTCTAAAATTGCCGCGCTGTGTCCGCCGCTGCCGATTGTTCCGTCAATAAAAAATTCTCCGTCCCGAGGATTTAAAATTTCAATTGATTCTTTTAAAAGAACTGGAATGTGCGTCATATTCCCAACTCTCCCAACTTTTCCGCTATCTCATCTGACTGGCTTTCTGTTTTCTGCTTGTAATCTTTCCACGCTTCGCTGTCCCAAATTTCAATTCGGTTATACAAACCGGCAACCACAACTTCTTTTTTCAAATTCGCGTAGACTCTTAAATAATCCGGAACTAAAATTCTTCCCTGATTATCAAGTTCAACATCCATGGCTCCGGCAAGCATCAATCTCGCGAATGCCCTGGAATTTGATTGCGCCAATGGAAGTGAAATTAATTTTTGCGCCAAAATTTCCCACTCTTTATTTCCAAAAATAAAAAGACACTTGTCCAAACCCCTTGTGATAATCGCTCCAGTAGTTAGTTTTTGTCGAAATTTCACCGGCACGGCGATTCTTCCTTTTATATCTAAATTGTGTGTGTATTCTCCTAAAAACATTTTGGTTTTATTTTCTTTTTATTTTTTAGTTATCCCCAGACTTTGATAGTTTTCCCCATAGTTATCCACATTCTGCCACTTTTATTTAATTGTGCCCCACCAGCCATTAAAGTCAATAAAATTGAAAATATTTTAAGCAATCAAAAACCCGCTGTTTATGCGGGTTTTTGAAACTATTTTAAGTTATCCACAGATTGTCCTTTTTAATTTATGCTAATATCTCCTTTTGCCGTCAATCTGCGATTTTTTTTACGCAAGAAATTTATATAACCGGCTACCGCAATCATTGCCGCATTGTCGGTCGGAAATTTTGTTATTGTTAAAATCGGCGCGTCTTTTTTTGAAAACTTTTTCTTAATCGCTTTTTGAAATTCTTTTTTTAAAGTTTTGTTTGATGCCACTCCGCCGGAAATAAAAATTGATTTTGCTTTATTTTCATTTACTGCTCGCAAAGTTTTTGCGATTAAAACATCAAAAGCGGCTTTTTGAAACGAAGCTGCTACGTCGTAAAGATTTTTTTTCTCGCTACCGTTCGCTCGCCCAGCGAGCTCGCTCACTGGCGCTTCGGCCTCGCTCGTCTCGCCTATCGGCGAGACACCATGCCCGCTCGGCCTCAGAGCCGCGCTGTGAAAAAAAATCTTTACTCCTAATTTTTGCTGATCTTTTAAAAAATATAACACTGCTGTCTTTAACCCGGAAAAACTAAAGTCATTATTTTTTTGATTTAACATCGGCCGCGGAAAATTAATCGCGTTTGGATTTCCTTTTTTGGCGATTTTTTCAATCTCTGGACCGCCAGGATAAGGCAAATTCAAAAGCCGCGCCACTTTATCAAATGCCTCGCCCACCGCATCATCGCGCGTTTCACCGATTTTTTTATATTTATCAAACGAATCCATTTTAATAAGTATCGTATGCCCGCCGGAAATAATTAAAGCAATCGCCGGAAAAATATTTTTATTTTTATTTATTTTAAAATTCTCAAGAATATTAGAATAAAGATGCCCATCTAAATGGTTTGCGCCGATTAGTTTTAATTTTTTATTTTTAATTTTTAATTCCTTAAATTTTTCTTTCGCGAAATTTATGCCTGTCCAAAGCGCCGGCTCCAAACCGGGTCCAACGGTTACGGCAATTATATCAATAGAATTTAGAATATAGGATTTAGAATTTAGGATTTTATTAAAAAGAATCGGTAAATTTTTGAGATGTTCGCGTTTGGCAAGGTTCGGCACCACCCCGCCAAACGGCTGATGAATTTTTATCTGCGAAGCCACTAAATTTTTTTGAATATTAAATTGAGGCTTATTGATTCCGCCTTTTGCATCAACCAAAGCAATCGCTGTTTCATCGCAACTTGTTTCAATAGCTAAAATTTTCATAATACAAATTTAAAATCTCCATTTCTTGTCCTTTCAGCAATTCCTTTTTAGACTGCTTTTGCAAAAACAAAACCGCTTCTTGTAATTCTTTAAATTTATTTCGCGCTTCCAAAATCCGATTTTCATTTATGGCGTAACCTTTGACAAGGTATTGTTTTAAGATTTTAGTCGCCCAAATACGAAATTGCGTAGCTCGCGCCGAATTAACACGATAACCAACTGATAAAATTGCATCTAAATTATAAAATTGAGTTTTATATATTTTACCATCAGTAGCAGTGTATTCCAAAATGGAACTAACTGAATTTTTCTTTAACTCGCCTGCTTCAAATATATTATTAAGATGTTTTGTAATCGCAGGTCTTTGCGTGTCAAAAAGAAAAGCTATCTGATTTTGAGTTAACCAAATAGTCTCTTTTTCTAGTTTCACTTTTAACTCCACCTCATTCTGGGGAGTTTTATAAATAATTATTTCGCCTTTTTGAAAATTATCTTTTTTCATAATTCATAAATTTATTTTATCACATCGCCAATAAAAAATCCGTCCGCCAACTGGCGGACGGATTTTTGCATAAGCCCTCAAATTAGCGCCGCGCTTTTGTTATTATCAAGCCGAAAATTCATTCATAACAATCATTTGCTAAACAACTAAGCTCTCGAGGTTCTTTGGGATTTTTAAGCTTATTTTTTAAAATTAATAGCAAAAATATTCATAAATTCTTGCCCCATCTTACGCATTTCTTCTAAATCTTCTATGTTCCAAATGGTATTTTCATCCCCATAAATTTTATAATAATTATCGTAAAGATTTGACATGGCTTGAAAATTTTTTTGTGATATTTGTATCTTTTTCATTTTTATTTTTTTTATTAACGACCTTTGATTTTTTTAATAACATTGAAAATGATAACAGGCATTTCTATTTCTTCTTTCTTCTATTGAATTAAAATGGTCTTTAACTACCTTTTCTTCACATTCTAATCCCTTAAATTCTGAGTTATCTGTGCTTGCCCAATCTTTAAAAGTCCATGTATCTCTTCTTTTTGTATTATCTGATTTATAAATTATAAGATTACATTCAATTTGAATTTCACTAAATTCTGGAGTGGATGTTGCAACTATTGTAGATGTTGGAGCTTGAGATTCTGGAATTCCCAGTTCTCCTATATTCGCTGGCAATTTTTCTGGAATAGCATTAATCACATTAACTATTCTATTTTCCTGTTCAATTTGACGAGCTAATTGTTGTTTTAATATTTCAATTTGTTGTTGAAGAAGCGCAATTATTTGAATCAATATAGATTAAAATTCATTATTTGAAGTAGTTTGCGCCCTTATTATTGAAGGCATCATTAAGCTAATTAATATTAAAGATAAAATAATTTTTTTCATAATTTAATTATATTATAACGAGTTAAGATTTCTCAAGTAAATAAATTTTGAATATTTTTCTGTTTTACTTAAATCTGGAACTTGAGCAAGTGTTGACATATTTTTATTATTAAAATTTATTCGGTTTTTATCTCAAATTTACGTCCACATTAAAAGACATATTCCATAATCCGCAACTTACACCAAGAAATGACATTGACGCAAAGACTTCCGAGACTTCCGAAGATCTTTCAATTTTCTTTATAGAATAAAACATAGGAGAAGAACAACCATAATCAATTAAAAATCTAAAAATAAAAGTAATTAAAAACAATAAAAGTAAAATAGCCACACTATATAATAAGATTGTTTTAATTTTTTCTTTCATAAATTTTTTAATTAAAATAAAACTAAACGACTACTTCTTTATTATTCTACCACAAAAATAAAACAAATTGCCTCTTAATATCCAAAACCACTGAAATGCGGGGTGTGCCACCATTTTCCGTCTTTCTCCTTACTATCCGTAGTCGGAGTCCATGTCAATAAATCATTTCTCCTGCTTATCATAGACGGACTGGGAAATCTATTATTAATCTTGGTTCTTGAATTTTTTAAATCGCAAAAACAAAATACCGGCACCCAGCCATTATATTTTTCCTCAACATAGCCGCGAAGACGTTTGCACTCATCACATCTTTCTAAATTTTTATTTAATATTTCCATATTTAAGAGAATTATATATTAAATCGACCTTTCACCTCTTCTACTATATAGCGCCCAAATGAAAAAACCCGAGAATTATTTGATTTTTCTAGAGTTTTTAAGCTTATTTTAATTTATTATATGGACTTTAATTGATAGATTTTAAAATAATTTCAAGCTAATTTGCTATTCAACTGTCTTTCTGATTAAATATTCAATATATCCATCGTCAATGCTAGAATAAAAAATACTTTTTAACATTGTCATTTTTTACTTAAATATTCGCATAATAATTATTTCATAAATATCATATCTTCCCCTTCTTTATTTCATCCCTGATTTTCTCCACAAACGAATTGAAAAAATAAAGATTATGAGAAGTTAAAAGCCGCAAGGCGGTGATTTCTTTGGCTTTTAGCAAATGGCAGATGTAAGAGCGGGTGTAATTTTGACAAACTTCGCAATCGCATTTTTTATCCAATGGCTTTCGGTCTTTTAAAAATATTGATTTGCCTAAATCTAACTTCCCAAAACTCGTGAAAGCGAATCCCCTTCTTGCATAATGAGTCGGCGCGATGCAATCAAAAGTATCAATTCCGGATTTTATAATTTTTGGAATGTCTTCTAAATATCCAATGCCAAGCAAATGGCGCGGTTTATTTTCCGGAAGTTTTTCATTAACCCAATTTATCATTTTAACCATATCATTTTTGCTGTCGCCGAATTCCCCGCCAATGCCAAACCCGTCAAAAGACTGCGAAGCGATAAACTCCGCGCTTTTGATTCTTAAATCTTTAAATTTTCCGCCCTGAACAATGCCGAAAAGCGCTTGTTTTTTACCCTTAAATTTTAAAGATTGAAGCGCCCATTTATGGGTTTTTTCCAAAGATTTTTTTGTGTATTCATAATCTGCGAGCGGCGGAGTGCATTCGTCAAAAGCGAAAATAATGTCCGCGCCCAAAGATTCTTGAATTTTCATTGATTCTTTCGGCCCGATAAATATTTTTCTGCCGTCTATGGGCGATCTGAACCAAACTCCTTCGTCTGTGATTTTTATATTTTGAGGCTGACTGCCAACGCTAATTGAGGCAACGAACGTGTTTCGTGCGGAATGTCTCGGAAGCGCGGCGAGCTTGGTCTCCGATGGAATCGGAGTCGCCGCGCTGAGAGGCAAGGTCGCCGCTCGCCGCTGGAGCGAGCGGACGACCGGTTCCGTCAGAAACATGTTTGTTGCCGATTTTAAAATTTTTCCAACGCCAAAATCCCTGCCAAATCCCAAACTAAAAACCTGAAACCCGCCGGAGTCAGTCATCAAAGGCGCTCGCCAATTCATAAATTTATGAAGCCCGCCGTTAGCTTTTACAATTTTCTCACCCGGCTTTAAATGAAGATGATAAGTATTGCAAATTAAAATTTGGCATTTGGCGGCCTTGGCTTCTTCGCTGGTTAAAGTTTTTATTGTTGCCTGCGTGGCAACCGGCACAAAAGACGGCGTTTCAATTTCGCCATGTGAAGTTTTTAAAATTCCCAACCGCGCCTTGTTCTTTTTCGATTTTTTCAAAATTTTAAAATCCATTATTCCAAATAATAGCAAATTTTAATTTATATAACTATTTCAAATGCTAAAAATACTCTTTATTTTTATTTTATAATTTTTTTATTTTTTCTTTAACTGCTTTATTATAAAAATAAAATAGTTATTTTAAAAATTTATAAGGAGATAATAATACTAGATAAAATAAATTAGAATAGACCAACAACAACTAAACGGAAACCACAAAAACAAGGAGAAAGGCTATGAAAAGGATGTTTGGGGTTATGGGGATGATTTTGGCGATTGCGATAACTTTCGGTTCGTTCGTGTCCGAAAGCGAAGCAAGACTTTCAAGCAACAACAGACGCGCGGTGGTTCTTGAAGCGTTTTATGCTCTAAGACCCAGCCACGATGGCAGTTGTGATAAAACAATTGCTGGAAATTGTGTGAGCAACTGGAATTATCTCAATAACGATTGGAACGCATATAATACCGTCAAAAGTTTTTCAGCTTACTACCCCTGTTTTTCATCTGATTGGGCATATAACTATGAGATTTGCTATACTGGTCATTCAAATGCAAGTTTCTACATCAATATCGCCACTTACGGATATTATGGAACATATGGAAGAGGGGGCCAATGTAAATACTTTGCCAACCTTATTCTATATCGTTCTGGATCGGATCAAAGTTCGCTACCAACATATTCTGTAATGGCGCAAAACGCCGAATCTGATATGTCAAAAACTATTCCTGGTGATATTTTGTTTTCAACAAGCGTTCCCCATACAGCGATTGTTGTGGAAATAAAATCTACCGGACTAGATGTCATTGATGCCAATTACATTACAGACAGCGGAAGCGATCAGGAAATAATTGCTAGACATTTATTAACATGGTCACAGCTCAGTGCTGGTGGCTATAAAATCTATAAAGGTATAAGCTACTATTACGAACCTTACGTACCTTAATTGCTATAAAATATAACAATTTACGGCTAATCAATTTTGACTAGCCGTTTTTTTATTTCCAATAATTTAGAGTATCAAAATAAATAGAAGAAATTATCTCATCCACAAGAAATTTATCACCATTTTGTTTTCCATCCACTATCACATCATAATAACTATCAGATATTTTGATAACATAATTATTTTTAATTATTACAGCTAAATAGTTATTTGAACGAGTTACCCATGTTCCATGCGTTTTGTTTATAATCTCTCCCCCATAAGCATCGAACTTATCAAATTTAAAATATCCAAGATGTTGATTTAAAGATTTATCAAAATTCGGCGACAAGGTTTTAATTTCACTATAAAATGCTTCCTCGGCCGTTTTATAATTATTTATATTATCTTTGATTATAAATTGTGTATTTGCACCATCACGAGACTGCTTCGCTATTTCACAAGTTTCATTAACATATATTTGAAGAAGTAATTTTATACCATTGGGACGGTTATCTTCATCGCATATATAAACGTATTCTGGATGTTTTAAATAAAAATATAAATTAAAATCTTTATTTTGATATGTCTTCCAATTAAAAGTTATCAATCTTTTTATATCCTGATTTTGCTGTTCTTGCTCGGTTTTTAAATCAACTATTTTTTTATTTAAAAAATGATACACTCCGCTAATAACGGCAATAATTATTAAAAAACTTAATATTATAACAATATTTTTTTTCTTATTCATTTTTATTTAATATTAATCTATATATGATAATATAATTATATATGATGATAATAACTAACAAAAGAGCTTATTTTGACTACAGTATCCTTGAAACCTACGAGGCCGGGATTGAATTGAAAGGATTTGAAGTTAAATCAATCAAAAACGGCCGAATAAATTTCGCCGGTTCTTATGCCATTATCAGGAATAACGAAATTTGGCTTTTAAACGCCGACATTCCGCCATTCCAACCAAAAAATACTCCCGCTGATTATGATTCAAAAAGAACCCGTCGTTTGCTTTTAAATAAAACTGAAATTAAAAATTTAATCGGCAAAATTCATGAAAAAGGCTTGACTTTGCTGCCTTTAAAAGCTTATACTAAAAACGGAAAAGTTAAGATTGAAATCGGATTGGCAAAGAGCAGAAAGGAATATGACAAAAGAGAATTGATTAAAAAGCGGGAAATTAGAAGACAAATCAGAAAAGAATCTGAAAGATAGCCTGCCCAAAATTACGGGGATGACAGGCTTCGACAGAAGACAGCACTTAAAAATCGCAAGCCGAGCCGACTAACTCGCAAAACTGGTCAAAACATTTATCTGCCGAAAACAGATTAGCCAATTTATTGGCTCCTGCGTTCGCTTTCGCGTAAACGCAGCATCGCTTTAACTCACGCCCGATAGGTTAAAATTGATAAATGAGGATAAAAATAAAAATTAATTTTTATTTTTTCCGAATAAATTAATTTTATAGAATATTAATATTCTATAAAAGCGGTGTTATATTTTCGGGCTATATTTAACTTCTCGGCGCGGTTAAATAGAAATTAAGCCGAAATTTTTTGTTTCACTTGTTGAAACTAAGCTTGTAGAAGTTTTTAAGAGTTTCTTTTGGACAGGAGTTCAACTCTCCTCATCTCCACAGCAAAGTAATCGCGAATAACGCTAATTTAATTTAAAATAATGCGAATATTATTTGTAGATTTGCATTTTACGCGCCGAGAATTTATTAGCATTATTTGTGAATAATTTGCATTATTGGCGAATACTATAAAAAATTGCAAAATTTAAAAATAAACAATCAAATTAAAGCGGCGCAATTAAGGGTTATTGACGAAACAGGCGCGAATTTAGGCGTATTATCGCTTGAAAAAGCGCTGGAAATCGCCAAAAACAAAGAATTGGATTTAATAGAAATCGCCCCGACTGTCAATCCTCCGGTTGCCAAAATAATCAGCTTTGATAAATTCCGCTATCAAAAAGAAAAGGAATTTAAGAAGCAAAAAGCCAGCCAGAAAGCGAGCGAATTAAAACAAGTTCAAATTAATTTAAATGCCGCTAAAAATGATTTAGAAACAAAAATTAAAAAACTGGAAGAATTTTTAAATGACGGAGATAAAGTTAATATCGTCTTGGTTTTAAAAGGACGAGAAAAATATAACAGAAAATGGGCTTTTCAAAAACTCGACGAATTTTTAAAAATGATTTCAATTGAATATAAAATAACCGTTGAGCCAAGATTTATGGGAAGAGGGCTGAATATGCAAATAACCAAATAATCCCTCACCCTTCAAAGATAATAAATATTATTTTTGAAGATATGATGGATAAATAAAGATAATAATATATAATAAATAAATTAAAATTAACTTCAATATAATATTTTTCATTTTTTAAATGAAAAATAAAATCTTTGAAGGGTGAGGGATGAAAAAAACAATTTCTAAAAGAATAAGGATTACCAAAACAGGAAAAATTTTAAGAAGGACAATGGGTCAGTGCCATTTCCGTTCCAAAAAAAGACAAACTCAAATCAAAAGAAAAAAAATCTCAAGGGCGATAATATTAAACAAAAGAATGATGCATTCATTATAAAAATATGACAAGAGTTAAAAGAGGGAAAATAGCGACTAAAAAAAGAAAAGCGATTCTTAAATATACCAAAGGTTTCCGCTGGGGAAGAAAATCAAAAGAGCGAGCTGCCAAAGAAGCCCTGCTTCACGCTTGGACGCACGCTTTTAAAGGCAGGAAACAAAAAAAACGCGATTATCGCTCTATGTGGCAAGTCCAGATTAATGCCGGAGCAAGATTCTCTGGATTAACTTACAGCAAATTAATTTCTTCTTTAAAAAAGAATAAAATAATTTTAGACAGAAAAATCTTGGCGGACTTGGCAAAAAACGAACCGAAAGTCTTTGAAAAAATAGTTGAGAAGGCAAAGGCATAATTGATAAAAAAATCTCCCTTCTTATGGGGAGATTTTTTTTATTACCGAAATATTTTTATGTCTTATGGGTCCTCCGATAAATTCATGAGCCCGTGTGAGCACTTTTTGGCTGTCTTTATATTTATTTAAAATCTTCATCGCTTCTTTATAAGAAAACCAAGCATAGCCATTATGCTCGCGAGAGACCCTAACTATCGGATTCATCGTTTGCGCAAGATAAAAAATTACTATTTTAAAAACCTTTGCTTTAGCCGCTCCCCGACCGCGCCAAAAAGTAAATTTTTCATAAACTTTAAATGGACTTAAAAATTTGAGATCTTTTCTTAAAAGCCCTGTTTCTTCGCTTATTTCCCGAACAGCCGTCTGAAAACTCCTTTCTTCGGCCTCGATTTTTCCTTTGGGAAAATTCCAATAATCTCCGCCGTGATAAAGCAATAAAAATTTAATCCCCTCTTTGGTCTTCCTATAAATTATTATTCCCGCTGAAATTTCTTTTAATAACATATTATTTTGCATCTATGTAAATTTCTGTTTTATTCGGATCAGCCAATGGCACATTAAAAAGCGAAGTTTGTGGGGAAAATAGCATCACATCAACCGGAAAAAATATCTTAAATGATTTTACGCCAAACGGCTCTAAATTTTCAATTTCTGTTTTTGAAGCGCTTATTTTTATTCCGTTATTATTATTTAAAAAACTTATGATTATCGCTTTTGCCAGCGCAAACGGACTTTCATTAACGACTATACCGCTTATCTCTATTCCTTTTCCGCTCTCACTCGGTTTTGTGATTTTCTCCCTTAATGTAATTTTTGGTTTTTTAAATTCATCTTTTTGTTTCCATAAAATATTTGAAAAAACTAAATTAACGCCGCCAATCGCCGCATAATCAAGATCAGTTATTTCAATAACATATTTAACATCTAAATTATAAATAAAAGAATTTCTCTCGATATTTTTTATTTTATTTTTATTTTTATCATAAATTTCCAAAATATAAGAAAAACTGCCGACTCCATAATTCTGATTGGAATTTTTAATTTGAGCGGTTATCACGGCTTTATTATTAACGGAAAAATATTTTATAAAACCGATTTCCAAAGGCGATAAATTTTTTAATTCGCAAGAGACGCAAACTCCTCCGCAATCTATCCCGGTTTCATTTTGATTTTGCTTATTATCAAAACAAGTGGCTGGCGATTTTAAAAAAATAAAATAAAAAAATAATGTGAATAAAAAAAATGTCGCCAAGAATCCGCTACCATAAATCAGTTGTTTGGTTAAGCGCTTATTCATGCCTTAATTATATAAATTTTGAGATTTTATGCAAAAAAAACGCCTGCCTATCGGCAGGCAAGCCAAAACTTTCGCATACTGGCGTACCCTACTTTCCCATTCGCCGAAGCAAAAAGTATCATCGGGCTAAAACGCTTTCACTTTCCAGTTCGAAATGGGATGGAGTGGTACACGTTTCAGTAAAACACCAGCAAACGAAAATCTTGGCTATAAATATTTTAAATTTTAAATAAATTCTCCAACTTATTGAATTCTAAATCTCAAGAAAAAACCGACTTATTAGTACTTCTCGGCTCAACGCATTACTGCGCTTACACCTGAAGCCTATCAACGTGGTAGTCTTCCACGAGTCTTGATGTCTAATCTTAGGATGGGCTTCGCGCTTAGATGCTTTCAGCGCTTATCCCTTCCGAACATAGCTACCCGGCGCTTCACCTGGTGGCAAAGCCGGTAGACCAGAGGTTCGTTCAGCCCGGTCCTCTCGTACTAGGGCCAACTTCCCTCAAACATCAACGCCTGCAACAGATAGAGACCAACCTGTCTCACGACGGTTTGAACCCAGCTCACGTATCACTTTAATTGGCGAACAGCCAAACGCTTGGGAGCTTCTCCACCCCCGCGCTGTGATGAGCCGACATCGAGGTGCCGAGCGTGGCCGTCGATAAGGACTCTCGGGCAACACTAGCCTGTTATCCCCGGGGTAGCTTTTATCCGTTGTCTCCGACCTTCCTATAAAGAATCGTCGGGTCACTAAGTTCTGCTTTCGCAGCTGCGCGGCTCGTCAGCCTTGCAGTCAAGCCAGCTTATGCCTTTACACGACGAGGTCGATTTCCATCCGACCGTAGCTGACCTTAATAAACTCCTCCGTTACTCTTTGGGAGGATAACGCCCCATTAAAACTGCCCACCAGACACTGTCCCCATGCGTTTTTTCCACACAGGTTAGTTTTTAAAATTTTAAAGATGGATGTTTCATTGGCGCCTCCACCCCAACCGAAATTAGGGCTTCAAAGGCTCTCCACTACACTACGCATTAAAACTCTAAAAACAATATCAAGCTGCAGTAAAGCTCCCGGGGTCTTTTCGTCCCGCTGCAGGTATCCCGCGTCTTCACGGGAATCGCATTTTCACCAAGCTTCTCGTTGAGACAGTTCTCCAGTCGTTACGCCTTTCGTGCGCTTCGGAACTTACCCGAAAAGGAATTGCGCTACCTTAGAACAGTTATAGTTACTGCTGACATTGACGAGGGCTTAACTCAGTGAGCATTCCATATTGCTACAGAACACCCCCAAGCTTGACCTTCTCGCATCGGTCAGGCGTCACCCCCTATACATCCTCTTGCGAGTTCGCAGGGAGCTGTGTTTTTGATAAACAGTCGCCAGAGATACTTTCGCTGCATCCGCCTAAGTTTTTGCTTGCGCAAAAAATTTTGGCGGAAGGCCTTATTGCGAACTTACGGCCGCTTTTTTGCCGAGTTCCTTAACGAGAAATCACTTGTTCCCCTTAGGCTTCTCGCCTCACCCACCAGTGTCGGTTTACGGTACGATATCTATGCAACGAACCTTAGAGGTTTTTCTCGGAAGACTCTTCGATCGAATTTTCAGCTTGCGCCGAATTTTGTCGATTTCCGAATTTTGCCATTAAAAGCATTCGCCCGGATTTTCCTTGGCGAAAATTCTAAAAACAAACAATGCCAAACCATTAAGGCACTCAATCTTATTTTCTTCGTCACCCCATCGAATTGCATAGACGGGCCGGAATATTAACCGGCT
Organism: Candidatus Wolfebacteria bacterium; assembly: GCA_016214005.1. Classification (GTDB taxonomy): domain Bacteria; phylum Patescibacteriota; class Minisyncoccia; order UBA6257; family UBA9933; genus JACRPK01. Next base: position 2,192 of record JACRPK010000020.1, on the reverse strand, counting down.
TCCCATCAGCTGCGGCTCTCGCCATTGCCTTAGGATCGCCTAACCCTGAGTCGAATCCCGTTGCTCAGGAAACCTGGGATTTTTGGGGTCCGGGGTTCTCACCCGGATTCACGGTTACTCATTCCAACATTCTCTCTTCCAAACACTCCAGCTGCCCTCGCGGGTCAACCTTCAGCGCGTTTGAAATGCTCTCCTACCACGCATGGATTTCACAGAAGAGGCGAAATAAAAATTTCGCCAGAACTTTTTTATAGATCCACTGGATCTATAATTGAAAATTGGTCGAGACGGATGGGTTTGAACCACCGGCCTCCCGAGCCATTATCTCGGGCGCTCTACTCTCGCTGAGCTACGTCTCGACTTTTTCAAAAAAGAACTAAATTTAGAGGAATTTTTCCTCTGTGAAATCCACGCATCCGTGTCTTCGGTAATTTGCTTGAGCCCCGGTAAATTTTCGGCGCAACTCGCCGTCGAGTAGTGAGTTGTTACACACTCTTTAAAGGATGGCTACCTCTGAGCCAACCTCCTACCTGTCAATGGCGAATTACTACCTTTAACACTTAGCAAATATTTGGGGACCTTAGACGACGATCTGGGCTGTTTCCCTTACGAACATGGAGCTTTGCCCCCACGTTCTGACTGCCGAGCTGTTTATATCCGTATTCGGAGTTTGACTGAGAAGTCGGAGTTTCCCCCTTTACTTCTTAACCAGTAGCTCTACCCCAGATATATTTTTACTCGACGCTAGTCCTAAAACTATTTCGGAGAGAACCAGCTATTACCAAGCTCGATTAGCTTTTCACTTCTTACCCCAGCTCATCCGAGGGTTTTGCACAACCCACCGGTTCGGACCTCCACAGGATTTTACTCCCGCTTCATCCTGGCCAGGGCAAGCTCGCTTTGGCTTCGGGTCTTACACATACCGCTAAAACACCCTATTAAGATTCGGTTTCCCTGCGCCTTCGCCCCATAAGGCTTAGACTAGCGATATACATAAAGTCGTTGGATCATTCTTCAATAGGCACCACGTCGCCCCTGCCTGCCGGTAGGCAGGCTTGCGGGCTCCGAGTCCTTGTAGACATATGGTTTCAGATACTATTTCATCGGCCTAACCGGCCTGCTTTTCACCTTTCCCTCACGGTACTAGTTCACTATCGATCATCAAACATATTTAGCCTTTCCGGATAGTGCCGGATGCTTCCCTCGAAGCGTTCTGTCCTCGAGGTACTTAAGATCATGAAAATTGGTTGCTGAGTTTTCGTTTACGAGGCTTTCACTCTCTTTGGCGTTGCTTTCCAGCAACTTCAACTAACAAAGCAATTTGTAACCAATCTTTTAATCACTAACCACTAACTTTAAAAAGTCAGTGGCTAATGACCAAAAAAATTCAGTCTTACAACCCCTATAAAAATCTTCTTGCGAAAATCACAATAGGTTTAGGCTTCTCCCTTTTCACTCGCCGCTACTTGGGGAATAACTTCGTTTTCTTTTCTTCCGCTTACTGAAATGTTTTACTTCAGCGGATACGCTCCTTAACTAAAATGTTAAGATTATTGAGGTCTGCTCAATAGGGTTTCCCCATTCGGAAATCTCCGGATCACAAGTTGCTAGGCACTTCCCCGAAGCTTATCGCAGCTACGCCACGTCCTTCATCGCTGTTTGATGTCTAGGCATCCACCATACGCCCTTAATTTAATTCCGCGACAAATTGCCGCAGAATATACTTCCTGAAATTTAGAATTCAAGAAGTTGGATAACTTATTATTACACTTATTATTTAATTTAATTCACTTGCCATATTTTTAATTTTCAATGGGCAATCATTCAACCAATCCTGCCTTCGGCAGGCAAATCTTTCACGCTCTCGCTTATTATTCCATAAGAAAAAAATAGAAAGAATAATAAGCGAAAAAATGAAATAAAAAATCCGCCAGTCGGCGGATGAAAACAAAACAAAATTAGCTAAAGCTTCATCCGCTTAAAAATTGTAATAATTTAATCATCTTTTAGTATTTTCAAGTTTATAAAAACTCCCGGACATTGTCAATACCCTGCGCTGGTTCATATGATACTATCCACCCAAGACATTGAAAAAGAATATGCAAGGCAGATATGCTGGCAGACATATGACAATATACGGCTATGTCCTGCCGGGAGCGATATCAATAGCTCGTTGCGCTCTTTTGGCAGGC
>JACRPK010000019.1 GCA_016214005.1 Candidatus Wolfebacteria bacterium | reverse complement strand
TCTCCAACCCCCCGCTCGCCTCGCTACGCGAAGCGTTGCGGGCAGGCCTTCCTTTTTGCTCGCCCGAGCGAAAATTTATCAGAAGTCGTCAGTGGGATTTTCTTGAAAATAAGTTCTAACTTTTTCTAAAATTGACCACATAACAATACTCTTTGCTCTTTTCATTTTGCGCGCGGCGGATTTCTTTTTCTCCTAATGAAAAGAGTATTTTTCTGTGGTGCGGCGAGTAGTAGCGAGCGGCGGCGGGGCGGCTTCCTTAGTTCCGTTCAAAGTAGGTTCGTCCAAAGTTCAAAATATCCCACATTTCAGATTTGCCGAAAAAGTTGCCTCGGGGCTTCGCCCCTCAACTTAACAAAGACGACATTCGATAATAAAAATTTTTGCCAACAAAAAAATCGCCATGATTTTAAGGCCACGGCGATGAAGTTGCATCGTTATTTCAATAAATTAAACGTTTCAGAAAAATCTTTTTCCGCATTTATCTTCAATATTTTTTCAAACAAATTAATATAATACGGCCGCTCGCAATCAACCATTCCCTGCCTGATATTTGAACCTAAAAATACTCTTGCCTTAACCGCTCCTAAATAATTCGCATGGAAAAAAATTTGTTAATTCCCAAAATATCTGTCTCCAAAATCTCCAAGCCCGGGAATTATGTATTTATTTTTTGTCAGTCCCCTGTCGCGGCCGGCAATAATCATTTTAACCCCAGGGAAACTATTTTTTATTTTTTTAATCCCTTCTGGCGATGCCACGATGCCGACAAAAATTATATTCTTTTCCAAAACGCCGGATTTCATTAAAATTTCAATCGCTTTGCAAGCGCTGCCGCCGGTTGCCAGCATCGGATCTAAAATTAAAATATTGTCGTTTTTTGAAATTTTAGGAATATTTTGATAATAAAGATTGGGCTTTAAAGTTTTTTCATCGCGCTTTGAACCAATCACCGCGACTTTCGCCGCAATATTTAAATTGCCAAAATATTTTAAAAACTGCGGAAGCATTGCTATACCCGCCCTTAATATCGGCGCCAGAATTATATTATTTTTAAATTTATAACCGCTAGTTTTTACAATCGGCGTTTGAATGGCTATCTTTTCTTTTGGCAAAAAATTTGCGACTTCATTTGCCAAAATAGCCGATAAATTATCGGCAGCTCGCCTGAAATCAGAAATCGGCGTTTTTTTATTTCTTAAAATTGTGAGCAAAACTTCTTTCATTTGTGTATAATTATATTAAATAACATCTTATGTTTAAAGATCGCTCTGAAGCCGGGCAAAAACTAGCTAAAATTTTAGAAGAATTTAAAAATTCCAACGCTATTGTTTTAGCGCTGCCGCGAGGCGGAATTGTTATTGGCGAAGAAATCGCCGAAGAACTTAATTTGCCTCTTGATATTATCGCCGTCAGAAAAATCGGCTCCCAAGAAAGCGAAGAATATGCCATCGGCGCCATTGACATAGACGGCGAAGGCGCTTGGAATGAAGATGAATTGAAAACCACAGATAAGGAATGGCTAAAACATAAAATAGATAAAGAAAAAATTGAAACAAAAAGAAGATATGAAACATACCGCCAAAATAAACCTCCGCTAAATATTTCCGGCAAAACCGCGATTTTAGTTGACGATGGCATTGCCACCGGACTTACAATGAAAGCCGCCGCAAAATATGCCCAAAAACTCAACGCGGGGAAAATAATTATTGCGGCGCCTTTAGCGCCCAAAGAAACAATAGAAGATTTGAAAAAAGAAGCGGATACCAGAATTCTAGAAACTCCGCCTTATTTTTTCAGCATTAACCAATTTTATGAAAATTTTCCGCAAATTGAAGACAAAAAAGTTGTTGAAATTTTAAATAGTCAGTCGCGCTATTTTCCCGCTCCTTCCAACTATGTCCAGGTCCATATAGATATTGACCACTTAGGTTTGTAGACTAATAACATCTTTTGTCGGCAATCGACCAGTTTGCCATTTGCGATAATAGGCTTCGGGAGTCAAATAATTCAGCGACTCATGAGGCCTTATTTTATT
>JACRPK010000017.1 GCA_016214005.1 Candidatus Wolfebacteria bacterium | reverse complement strand
ATGTTTGAATTTCAAAACGCCAAAAGAAGTAATGGAAGAAAATAATTTATTCAAAAATATGGATAAAATAAAATTAAGTGATATGATAAAAGTCGAAGAAAATAAAAAAGCCGAGTGTTCGGCTTGAGGGGTTCACGTGCGGTTAAAATCCTATTTAAAATATAAATTAATAATCTTTATTTGTCAAAAAAAATAAAATTGTGCGCGATGGAGGAATCGGACCTTTGACTCCTGCCTGCCGGCAGGCAGGTTTTTCCCTCACCCCTATTTTATGTGCGCCTTGCAGGGATCGAACCTGCGGCCTTCACAATGTCAATGTGACGCTCTACCACTGAGCTAAAGGCGCATAATTAATTAATGGGCTGAAACGCCCTGCCTGCCGGCAGGCAGGTCTACCACTGAGCTAATCGCGCATATTATCGCATTTATATAGAACTGCCAAATTTGTGGGTATGGAAGGAATCGAACCTTCGACCTCTGTCTTATCAGGACAGCGTTCTACCACTGAACTACATACCCATATTGCCTATAAATCGCAAAATTTACTCTTTGATTATTCCGATTTTTTTCAATCCTTCAAAATTTATCCTTTGAGCGCCTTCCAATCCGACAGCGCCAATATTAAAGCTATCATTAATTTTAATAATCAAAAAATTTATTGAATAAAATCCAAAAGCAATCAAAATTACCAACAATGTTATTCCAACAACAATAAAAATAATTTCTTTCTTATTTTTCATATTATTTTACAAAATAAAAAATCCTCCCGTTAAGCATTATTCTGAAATTATTATCTTTGCCGCTAATGTCAAAATTGTCAAATTGCAAAAAATATTTCCCATTTTCAAGATATTTAACGAATTGGATAAAATTATCAAAACTGGCATCGCCTGCCATTGCCAACCCAAACCAGCCCAAACCGCCAGGGCTCAATTCTTCTCCGGAAAAAGACGATGTAAAAGAAATCTTAGTTTGCGCAGCCAAAGCGTTCAAATCCCTCGGAAATTCTATCAATTTATCTTTGTTAACAAGCAACCCGTCTAAACTGCTTTTAAACGGTTCAACTTGATTATAATCAGAACGCAAAACCGATAAATTTTTTATCAGCTCTGATCTTAAATTTATAGCCTGCCTTAGATCTTTTATCTGAATATTTTTTTTGCTGATATCAAATCCAACAAATACTAAAGCAGAAGCTAAAATTAAAATCAATATCAAACTAACGGCTATTTTTATAATTAATTGATTATTTTGCATGATACTTATCAATATAATATTATATTGAGTGAGCATGGAAATCAACATAATCAAAAACACGGATGAAAAATTCCCGTTTTTATTGAAACAAATTCCCAACCCTCCGGAAAAATTATACATTCTTGGAGACCTGCCCGATGATTTGTCAGATAGCGCGCCAAAAATCGCCATTGTCGGCACGCGCAAAGCAAGCGCCCATGGCCGCGAATTTGCAAAAAAACTTTCGAAAAAATTAACCGAACTCGGCGCGATTATCGTAAGCGGCCTGGCAATGGGAATAGATACCGCAGCGCATGAAGGCGCGGTTTTGGCAAAAGGGAAAACCATTGCGGTTTTGGCCAACGGCCTTGATTCAATTTATCCAAAACAAAATGAAAACTTGGCAAAAAAAATTTTAGAATTGGGCGGAGCGATTGTTTCGGAATATGAACCGAAAACTCCGGCTTATCAAAATCAATTTCTTGAAAGAAACAGAATTGTAAGCGGATTAAGCATCGCCACAATTGTAATTGAAGCGCCTGAACAATCCGGCTCCATTGTCACCGCCCGCCTGGCAGCTGAACAAGGCCGAGAAGTTTTTGTTGTACCGGGTCCGATAGATAATCAAAATTTCAAGGGTTCGCATAAATTGATAAGAGACGGCGCAAGATTAACAGCTTCAATTGAAGATATTTTAGAAGACCTTAAAAATCAATTTTCAATTTTTGATTTGGATCCTGCGGAGATTTGCCGCGGGCAAAAACAAAATTCAAATTTTCAATTAAATAAAATTACTGAAGAAAACCAACTGCTGATTTATAAAGCCATCCAAAAATCCGGGAAATCTCTTGCTATTGACGAAATTATTGAAATAACTGATCTTGACTCCAGCGCCGCCAATTCTGCTATTGCCTTTTTAACAATTGAAGGAATAATAAAAGAAACGGAACAAGGTTATAGTTTATAATTTTTAATTTTGAATTCTAAATTTTAAGTAAATGATTTAATTAATTAATTTTAAATTTAATTAAAATTCAAAATTTGAAATTTAAAATTTTTTATGAATCTTATCATTGTTGAATCTCCGACAAAAACAAAAACAATTTCCAAATATCTGAAAGGCGATTATTCCGTTACTGCCAGCGTCGGCCACATTCGCGATCTTCCCAAAAATAATAAAAAGGCCATTGATCTTGAGGCCGGATTTGCGCCACATTATGAAACCATCAAGGGAAAAGAAAAAATAATTTCCGAGATTAAAACTTTGGCGAAGAAAGCCAAAGAAGTAATTTTGGCAACTGACCCCGACCGCGAAGGTGAAGCCATTGCCTGGCATATTAAAGAATCTTGCGGATTGAAAAATCCGAAGCGCATTGTTTTCAACGAAATCACCCAGTCGGCCGTTGAAGAAGCCATCAAACATCCGCGCGAAATTGATATGGATCTAGTAAAGGCCCAGGAAGCGCGCCGAGTTTTAGACAGATTGGTTGGCTATGATTTATCAGGACTCATCTGGAAAAAAGTCAGATACGGACTTTCGGCCGGTCGAGTGCAATCTCCGGCCCTTCGCATTTTAATGGAACGCGAACGCGAAATCCGCGCTTTTATTCCGGAAAATTTTTGGGTAATTTCCGCAGAATTCAAAACAAAAAAAAGCGATAAAATAATTCTCATTTGCGATGAAGAGCCGAAAAACGAAAACGAAGTTAATCGCATTATTGAAATTGCCAAAAAAAATCAATGGCAAATTATTGACATCAAACAAACCGAAGCCAAGCGTTCGCCCAAACCGCCGTTTATCACTTCAACCCTCCAGCAAACTGCCAGTTCTCGTTTCGGATTTTCTCCGTCAAGAACAATGATGGTCGCCCAAAAACTTTATGAGCAGGGCCTCATCACTTATATGAGAACCGACAGCGTGAATTTAAGTAAAGAAGCCTTGCCGCAAATTTATAATGAAATTGAAAATAAATTCGGCAAAGAATATCTTTCGCCACGCGTCTACTCTTCAAAAAGCAAAAACGCTCAAGAAGCCCATGAAGCTATCAGACCGAGTAAAATTAGCCAATTTGCGGCCGGCGTAACCGAAGAACAGCAAAAACTTTACAAACTCATTTGGCAAAGAACAATCGCTTCGCAAATGTCCGACGCAAAAACTTTAAGGACGAAAATTTCCGCCAATATCATACAAGCTGAAATAATTCCGAATTTTTCCGCCACTGGCAGTATTATAACTTTTGATGGATGGCTTAAAGCCGATCCAGCGGCTCGCGGCGAAGATTTGGAGCTTCCAAAAGTTTCAAAAGACGAATCATTAAAATTATTGAATATTGAAAGCCTTGGCAAGCAAACCGAACCTCCTTCAAGATATACCGAAGCCGGACTCATTAAAGAGCTTGAAAAGCGCGGCATCGGCAGGCCGTCAACTTACGCGAGCATTATCAAAACCATTGTTGACCGCGGTTATGTTGAAAAAGAAGCGCGAACTTTAAAACCAACCGATACCGGCGACGTGGTAAGCACTTTTTTAGAGCAAAATTTCAATAAATATATCAGCGATTCATTCACCGCTGAAATGGAAGATGAGCTCGATGAAATCGCGACCGGAAAAAGAAAATATGAAAAAATGCTTGACAATTTTTACAAGCCATTTTTAAAAGACGTCAAAGCCAAAGAAAAAACCGCGCAAAAAATCACCAATCTTGGCGACGCCCCCGAAGAATTCAAATGCCCGGTTTGCAGCGGACCAATGATTATTAAACTTTCCCGAACCGGAAAATTTTTAAGCTGCGCAAAATTTCCGCAATGCCAAGGCGCGCGAAAATTTGACGGTTCAATAATGGAAGGGCCGAAAGAAACCGGTGAAAAATGCCCTGCCTGCCGGCAGGCAGGCCGCAATGAAAAAGAAATAGGCAAATTGATAGAACGCGAAGGCCGATTCGGAAAATTCATCGCCTGTTCAAATTACCCGAAATGCAAATATATAAAAACATCTCCAGAAGAAGAGGCAAAGAAAAAAACCGGCGTCAAATGCCCTCAGTGCATTCAAAACGGCAAGGAAGGCGAAATTGTTGAACGCCGCGGTAGATTTGGAATTTTTTATTCCTGCTCAAATTATCCAAGTTGTAAATTCGCGATAAAAGCCAAACCCCTGCCTGGCCGGCAGGCAGGAACAGGAAAAATTTGTGAACTTTGCGGCTCGCTGATGATGGAAGGAACGCGAACCATACCAGAAAGATGTAGTAAAAAAGAATGTCCTATGCATAATCCCCATAAAATGGAAAAACCACAATCCGCGTAAAAAATAAAATTAAAGAACCACAATCCCAGCCACTTTATCGCCATCATTTAAGCGCATAATTTTTACTCCCGAAGTAGCGCGGCCAGCAGTGCGAATATCGGAAATTTTCGTTTTGATAATCTGCCCCTTGGCGGAAAGCGCCAAAAGTTCTTCTTCTTGTTCGCCGATTATATCAATTGCAATAAGCTTTCCGGTTTTAGAATTTATTTTTGCGGTTTTGATTCCCGAACCGCCGCGGCTCTGAGTTTTATATTCTTTAAGCGGAGTTTGCTTGGCAAACCCGTTTTCCATAATAACCAAAATCTTTTGATTTTTATCTGTCTTTTGGCTTTCTTTAATGATGTCCAAACCCGCAACATAATCGCCTTTTTTAAGCCGAACGGCTTTTACGCCGGCCGCAGTTCTGCCCATCGGCCGAAGCTGAGATTCTTTAAACCTTATCGCCTGCCCCAAAGCAGTGGCCAAAATTATTTCATCTTTTCCCGAAGACAATTTCGCCCACTTCAAAGTATCTCCTCCCCTAAGACCAATAGCGATAATGCCCGTGCGCCTCACATTGCCAAATTCTTCAAGACTAGTTTTCTTGATAATACCGTCTTGAGTGAGCATTACCAAATAATCCTTGGAATTGACCGGATAACTTATGGTAGCGCTGATATTTTCCTCAGCCGGAATTTCCAAAAAATTCTGGATCAATTTCCCCTTGGAAGTTCTTGAACCAACCGGAATTTCATAGACTTTAGTTTGAAACGCCCGTCCCTTATCTGTAAAAAATAAAATATTGTCATGAGTGCTCACGGAAATAAAATGGCTCAAAGCGTCCTCTTCGCCGACTTCCGATCCAATCAACCCTTTTCCGCCGCGTTTTTGAATTTTGAAAGTCGCTGGCGGCATTCTTTTGATGTAGCCATCTGCAGTCATCGCGATTACCGCATCTTCCAACGGAACCAAATCCTCTTCCTTGAATTCTTTAAGGCCGGAGGCCACGAATTTTGTGCGGCGCTCATCGCTAAATTTATTTTTAAGCTCAACAAGTTCGCCTTTAATAATTTTCAAAATTTTTTCAGGACTTCTAAGCAAAATTTCCAGCTCTTTTATCAATTTTCTTTTTTCTTCAAGTTCATTCTCTATTTTCTCGCGCTCCAAAGCCGCCAAAGTAGCGAGTTTCATATCCAAAATGGCATTGGACTGAATTTCCGTGAGCTTGAATTTTATTATTAAATTTTTTCTGGCATCGTCTCTGTCTTTTGATTTTTTAATCGTCTCAATAATTTTATCAATTACCGATAAAGCTTTTGCCAAACCTTCTAAAATATGCGCCCGCTCTTTGGCCTTTTTCAATTCAAACTCCGCGCGCCTTTTTACCACTTCTTTGCGGTGTTCAACGTAAAATTCCAAAATTTCTTTTAAAGATAAAAGCTGGGGCTGGATTCCGCCAGCCAAAGCGATCATATTGAAGTTGAAATTTTTCTGCAAATCCGTGTATTGATAAAGCTGATTTAAAACTTTTTGCGCCGAAGCGTCATTTTTAAGCTCAACAACAATTCGCAAACCTTCTCTATCGCTTTCATCGCGAAGATCCCTTATGCCTTCAATTCTTTTCTCCTGCGCCAAACTCGCGATTTTTATAATAAGTTCCGATTTGTTAACCTGATAAGGAATTTCCGTAATAACAATATTAAATTGATTTTTGGCGCGCTCTTGAATTTCAGCCTTGGCGCGAACGGTTATCGGCCCGCGACCGGAAGTATAAGCGTCAATAATCGATTTTCGGTCATACATTATGCCGCCGGTCGGAAAATCCGGCCCCTTGATAAATTCCAGCAAATCTTCAACTCCAGCCTTCGGTTTCTCCATTAAATGAAGCGTAGCATCAATAATTTCGCCAAGATTATGAGGCGGAATGCTGGTTGCCATGCCCACGGCAATTCCGGATGTGCCATTAAGTAAAAGATTGGGAAGTTTAGCCGGCAAAACTTTCGGTTCATTTACACTCGCGTCATAATTTGGTTGCCAGTCAACGGTTTCTTTTTCGATGTCAAACAAAAGCTCTTCGGAAATTTTAGATAAACGGCATTCCGTATAACGCATTGCCGCTTGATTATCGCCGTCAATCGAACCCCAGTTTCCCTGTCCGTCAATTAACGGATAGCGCAAAGAAAAATCCTGCGCCATTCTCGCCATTGCGTCATAAACCGAAAGATCGCCGTGCGGGTGGTATGATTTCAAAACCTCGCCGACCACGGCCGCAGATTTTCTGTATTTTGTTCCGGCTTTAAGCCCCGATTCCCACATCGCCCATAAAATTCTTCGCTGCACCGGCTTTAAGCCGTCGCGAATATCCGGCAAAGCGCGGGAAACAATAACCGACATCGCGTAATCAAGGTAAGATTCGCGAAGCTCTTCTGTAATTTCCCTTTTTTCAATTTTTTGCGAATTATTGTCCATTTGTCGTTGTTGCGTTTAAATTTTTAATTTTTTCTTTTGCATTACCGAAAGCGCCCATAATATTTTGCCATTCTTTCCCAAAATCATAATTATGTATTTTCTCGCTTTCTGATTTTTTAATTTCTAATTTTCCCGGCGGATAAAATTTCAAATAAGCCGCCCAAATTCCTATTATCAAAATCATTGCCGCGATACTCATTATAATAACCCACCTCTTTTTTGTCGCTTCATCCGAATTTTGAATTTGTTTTAATTTTAATAAAAACCATCGCATTTTTATATTTTCAATGCCATAATTTCCAATTTTTTAATTTCCGCCAAATCTTTTTTCTTTATTGTCAATTTTTCCTGCGGCTCAATTTTTTCTTTAGCCTTGCCCATAGTTTCCAGAAAAACTTTCAAATCATCCGCTTTTCTTTTTAACCCGGGAACTTTATAAAATGACGGGATAACAATTTTCGGACTGATTTTTTTAATAAGCGCTGCCGCGGTTTTTTGATCCAAAAAAGGCTTTCCGCCAGCCGAAATAAATAAAATATCAATTTCTTCTAAATGTTCCATAATATCAGCCAAAGGAATTTCTGAAATATGCCCCAAAAAACAAAGTTTGATTCCCTCTATTTCCGCCAAATAAATCGTTTTAATAAATTTTTCCGAAGATTCGCTTAAAATTCCAAAACCGGTAATTTTTACGTCTTTCGCATTATATTCGCCCGGACCGATAATCTGAAAACCATCCCTCTCTTTTTGTTCTTTGCCAAACGAATTTATCGCCTCGACAGACGCCAATGTTTTCAGCTCGACATCAAATTTAAAACGCGGCTGAGTTAAACCGCTTTCCGAACCGACTTGATCAATTAAAATTGTTGTATCAGCGCTCTGGATTTTAAAACACCCTTCGCCGTAAAACGAAATTACCATAAATTTAATATTATCATAATCCAGGCTTGCTTTTCAATACGCAATAATATATTATTTTTCAATCAATAAAAAATATGACCACCGCTCAAACAATTTTAAAAAAAGACTTTTTGGCTCAAATCATCAAAAACGAGCCCGAACTTGTTTCTTATTTAAAAGAGGGCGATTTTGTTGAAGCCGAACTTTTGGGCAGAACTCCGAAAGGCGTTTATTTCAATCTTGGGAAATTCGGCACCGGCGTTGTCTACGGATCAGAACTTTCCAATGCCAAAGAAATTATCAAAAATCTCGCCAAAGGCGAGAAAATAAGCGCCAAAATAAACACTCTTGAAAACGACAACGGCTTTATTGAACTTTCGCTTGCCGATGCCCATAAGCAAAAAGGCTGGCAAGAAATTAAAAACTTGATGGAAAAAGACGAAATTATCAGCGCCAAAATCATCGGCGCCAACAGCGGCGGACTTATTTCGGAAATTAACGGCATCAAAGCTTTTTTGCCGCTTTCCCAATTGAGCTCAAAAAATTATCCGCGCCTTAACGTTAAAAGCGCCGAAGAAGGAAAAAATGAAATTATGGGCGAATTAAAAAAACTCGTTGGACAAGAACTTAAAATCAAAATCATAGACATCAACCCGCGCACCAATAAGCTTATTATTTCCGAAAAAGCTTCAGAAGTTGAAGACATCAAAAAACTTTTGGAAAACTATAAAATCGGAGACATTATCGACGGCATTGTTTCCGCCACCACCAATTTCGGCGTTTTTGTAAAATTTGCCGATAATCCCTTGATTGAAGGATTTATCCATATTTCCGAACTTGATTACAAAATAATCGATAATCCAAAAGATATTGCCAAAATAGACGAACAAATTAAAGTTAAAATTTTAGAAATCAAAGACGGCTCGGTCAATCTTTCTCTCAAGGCCTTAAAAGCCGACCCATGGGAAAAAATTGAAGACAAAATCAAAGCCGGAGAAATTATAGACGGCATTATTTATAAATTTAATCCCTTTGGCGCCTTAATCAATTTCGGCAATTTTCAGGGTATGATTCATATTTCTGAATTCGGTTCAGCCGAAGAAATGAAAAAACAATTGCCGGAAATGGGCAAAACTCATAAATTCAAAATTGAATCAATCAATCCGGAAGAAAAAAGGATTATTTTAAAACTCGCAAAATAAATAATAAACATATAATAAAAATCCGTCCGCCAGTTGGCGGACGGATTTTTATTATTCTTCATTATCCGGCTTATCAAGCGTAACCGGTTCTAAATCAACAGCTTCCCCGGTAATCCTTAAAACATCTTTATCAATTTTCCCAAGCTCTTTATAGGCGCTATTATACATATTAACCGTTGTGCCTAAATGCGTTCCCAATTTTTTCATATAATTTTCATAAGTTGACAAATGTCTGCCCAGCTCTTCAACTCTTTTTCTTATTTCTTTGGCCGACTCTTCAATCTGCAAGGCCTTAAGCCCCTGAAGCACGGTCTGCAAATATGCCAAAAAAGTGGTCGGACTTACAATCATCACCTTCTTCTCGCCAGCGGCATATTGAATTAAATCCCGAGTGCTGGACTTCACGGCTCCGATTTTATTAACCAGCAAATCATAATAAACCGCCTCGGCCGGAATAAACATAAAAGCGAATTCCATCGTGCCTTCTTCGGGCTTGATATATTTTGAAGTTTCATCAATGCGATTTTTCAAATCTTGGCGAAAAGCGTTTTCTATCCGCTCTCTTTCGTTTTCATCTTTTGTTTCCAAAAGCCGGTTATAATTTTCCAGAGAAAATTTTGAATCAATGGGAATGATTTTTTCTTTGACAAAAATCGCGGCGTCCACAATCGTGCCGTCTTTAAATTCATACTGCATTTGAAACCCTCCCGGCGGCAAAACATTCTCTAAAACGGTTTTTAAATAATATTCGCCCAAAACTCCGCGCTGTTTGGGATTTTTCAAAATATCCTGCAAATCTTCAAGTTGCCTCGCCACATCAACCACTTGCTTTTGACCCTCACCGACTTTAGTGAGCTCCTGAGTGATTTCTTTGATAATTCTCGCGCTTTCGCCAAATTGCCGCTGCATCATTTGCGTTGATTCGCCGAGCTTTATGTCTAAAACTCTGGCGATTTCCTGAACTTGATTTTGAAGCAAAAGCAAAGATTGATCATTGTCTCCTTTCGGCTTTTGAAGATTTTTTAAATAAAAAAACACCACACTCATACACCTCCAAATGCCAAAATTCTATCAGTTTATTACGCTGTTCGCCACCCAACTCGTCGCTTACGCTCCTCGGGGACCTGGCTCACGACGCTATAAACTGATGAATTTTATGGCATTTTCCGGTAATATTCGCTGTAAAAAAGATTTTATTAAATTTCTTAATTGCTTTGCGAATTTTGCGGATTTGGGTTTGGTCGCAAATTGAACTGATTGCTTTCAAAAGACGCCCTTTCATAACTTTTATTTTTAGGAATTTCCTGCCAGCCCAATTCTTCAATTTTATTTCCATTTTTATCATAAATAACAATAGCATTATTCTTATAAGCCAAAGCCGATGAATAAAAAATATCCGGCTGGACAATGCCATTATAGCCATCTTTATTTGCCAATAATAAATATTTATTCGACATAATTTTTTTGTCCTTAAAATTGCCCTTGGTATTATTAGACACAAGCGTTGATTCGCTGCCGCTAGAACTTATTTTTTTAATTGACCATCCGGTTAGATCAATTGCAAATGAATTCGGATTATAAAGTTCAATAAATTCATAATTGACGCTCGCGTCAGAACCGGCCATTATTTCACTAATAATTATTTTGCCTGTCTGCGAAGGCGGGTTCGAAATTTGCGCTTGATCGACACCTTGAGCTGACTGAATCGGATCGGGCTGATTAGAGACCGCCTGAATTTGCGCTGACGATGCTTGTGTTAGCGCTGGCTCTAAAATTTGAGACAACGAAGCAGCTTGATTGAATGTTGAGGTGCTGACTAAAATTTTTGCTTCTGGAATTTTTTTAACGGCTTTCGGCTTTGCAAAAGCTTCTGCCTGTTTTGTTGTATCTACAATTTGATTTTCCGAATTTGTTTTGCTTAATTCAACGCTCCCGATAAAATTAGCAAAATTATTATTGCTAAAATTATCCATTCCCAAATAAATTCCAAAACCAACCAAACCAATTATTCCTAAAAATATTGCCGCTAAAATCGTACTGCGCATAATTTATATTTTACTCAATAAAATCTTTTCTTGCCATCGCATATAAAAACACCCTGGAATTCTCGAAAGAGAATTCCAGGGGTTAAGAGCCAAGGGTTCAAGATTCCAAAAGATTTCAGAATCCAAATCCCCAAAAGCTAAATGAATTACTTGCGAACCGCGCCAAACCGGTAGAGGCAATCCCACCTACCGACAATCCAGCCCAGAAACAAACGGCGATCCAAGTCATACCTGCCGAGAAACGTGCACCCGCGGCCCCCACGCGGGCTCTGCCAAACAGAACCCAAGGCAACAATGGGGAATTCTCTTTGAAGGTTTGGGTGTTCTTCGCCGAGAGCGAGAAGTTCCTTAAGGGTTATAGGCCGGTAGCCTTGTTTATCCAATTCGACGAGCGCTTCATTGGTGTCCATTTCTTTGTTGAAATGGAAAAGTTCAATAGCTACTTTTTTCTCGCCAGTTTCGTTTGATTGAAAATGTTCTGACGCGATATCGCTATTAACCGAGTCGTATTTACCAACTTTGATACTGTCTTCTATAGAACGGTTGTAGTTAACCGAAAGGGGGAATATGCTGTTGGCGCTTAGGCCCGCTTCGCAAACTTTCAGTTCGCCGCGCAGAAGTCGCATAAACGCCTCCTCGCCTCCTATTCTTATTAATACCCGCTTCTATTTGCCCGAGAGTAAGATTGCCGTACTTCATGATATCCTCCTTGAGCTATTTGCTCATTAGTTTCTCGCTGCCAGCGAGTTAATGGGCTAAACCATTATGGTCATAGCCAGAAAATCTCAAACCTATTAAAAATTTGTAAGATCTTTTGGCTATGGCTATTCGCAAATTTATATTGTCCGAAATTGAACTTTGAAGCCGAACACTTGGCGATATAAAATATCGTCATATGAACAATAAAAAATACAGCCATATCGCGAAAGCGGAAAGGTTAGAGATAGCCATTTTGCTCGATAAAAGATATTCATATAGAGAGATT
>JACRPK010000004.1 GCA_016214005.1 Candidatus Wolfebacteria bacterium | reverse complement strand
TGTTTGAATTTCAAAACGCCAAAAGAAGTAATGGAAGAAAATAATTTATTCAAAAATATGGATAAAATAAAATTAAGTGATATGATAAAAGTCGAAGAAAATAAAAAAGCCGAGTGTTCGGCTTGAGGGGTTCACGTGCGTGTTAAAAAACTAATATAGTAGATACCTATTAGAAAGATTTGTCAACCTACTGTAATATAATAAAAATAACCTTCTTATTTATTATTCTTTAAATAATCGTAGATGTTTAAAACCGCCTTAATACCATCGCCAATGGCAATATTTATCTGACCGTATAAAACACTGGAAATATCGCCAGCTGCCCAAATTCCCTTGCAAGATGTTGCTTGTGTTTCGCAATTAACGACAATTTTCCCGTTTTGATTTATATCAGCCAACCCCTTAATCATATTGCTGTTTGGCTGGTAGCCGATTTCCACGAAAATTCCACCCACTTCAAGAGTTTTTATTTCTCCGCTTTTCTTATCTTCATATCTTAAAGCTGAAACAAATTTATCCCCTAAAATTTCTTTGGCCTCGGCAAAATTTATAATTTCCACCTTGCCCGAAGATCTGGCTTTATCAATATAAATCGGATCAGCCTTCAAAGTTTCGCCGCGCGATAAAACATAAATTTTTGAAGCATAAGGCAGCAAATCAAAAACCGCGTAAAAAGCTGAATTGCCGCCGCCCACCACTGCCGCCACTTTATCTTTTAAAAACGGCGCGTCGCAAGTGGAACAATAAAAAACTCCCTTGCCTTCAAATTTTTCTTCGCCAGGGACTTGAAGCCGGCGAGGATTTGAACCGGCAGCCAGCAAAATCGTTTTTGTCTGGAAAATTTCGCCGCTTTTCAAAATAACGGAAAAATTGCCATTGCTTTTTCCAGCCTCTATTTTTTCAACTTTGGCGCCTTCTTTTATCTCAATGTCCTCATAAACGCGCAAATGTTCTTCCAAAACATTTTTCAATTCCAATCCGCTAATTGATTTAAATCCGATAAAATTATTGATCTGGGCGGCAATCACCGATTGTCCGCCGAAAGATTCGGCAATCAACAAAGATTTTATTTTTTTTCTGGCTGCGTAAATGCCGGCTGCCACGCCAGCCGGACCGCCGCCAATAATTATCAAATCGTAAAGCATAGAAATCGAAGCGCAAGAATATAAATTAATTGAATCTCGCGCTCCGCAATCTGCGCTCTATTTCCCAAGAGCTTTGTCAATTTCCGCCCGGTTAAATCCTACGATAATTGTGCCGTTAATGTCTACCACTGGCACGCCCATTTGATGAGATTTCTCAACCAATTCCTCTCTGCCTTTTTCATCAACCGAAACATCAACTTCTTCAAAGCTCTGGCCGAGATTTTTAAGATAATCTTTTGCCATTATGCAATAAGGGCAAGTCTGCGTTGAATAAACTTTAATCATCTTGCGATTTTTATTAAGCCGATGGAGCTGTCGGAGTTTCTGACGGCTTTCCGCACTGGCTGCAAGATTTGCATCCGAACAATCCCCACAAAGCGCAAACGCTTATCAAAAGTCCAGACGCAACATTGCTCCACATCGCCGTATTAAAAGAAGAAAAGCCGAGCGCCCAGGGAGAAATCAATATCCACAATCCCAAAACCAAAAGAAACCAATGACAAATTTTCATAATTTTAATAATAGCTTATTGCTTATCAATAGCGACCTTTTCAAAAATTATATAATAAAAATTAAAAAAACAAAACCCGCCAAGATGACGGGTTTTGAAAAATCTTTTGATTTTTATTTATCTTCTACCGAAAGATCTGCCTCCTCCAAAAGATCCTCTTTTTGAGCGATGACATTCTTTGCACAAAAGCTGTCCAACTCTGGAAGGATCCGGTTCAAAAGGAAGTTCTGTGATCGGAGAGTTGCATTGGCTGCATTCCCAATTTCCTTGGAACATTTTTCTCTCGCCACCGCCATTGCCAAATGATCGTCCGCCTCTGCTTCCGCCGCTAAAAGAACTTCTGCCGGCCTTGTGGCATTCTCTGCACAAAAGCTGTCCAACTCTGGAAGGATCCGGTTCAAAAGGAAGTTCTGTGATGTCAGCGTCGCATTTTGAACATTTCCAATTTCCTTGGAACATTTTGCGTTGAAAATCGCCGTTATTTCCGTAAGCCATTTTACCTTAATTTATATTTTATCGTCCCTTTTTATATCGTTTAATTTTAAGGCAAAAAAGCTATAAGCCGCTTGTCCTCCACTAAACTTACTCAAAGCATAAGCTTTTTAAAATCTTTGTCAACTATTTGCGCTGGTTCATATGATACTATCCACCCAAGACATTGAAAAAGAATATGCAAGGCAGATATGCTGGCAGACATATGACAATATACGGCTATGTCCTGCCGGGAGCGATATCAATAGCTCGTTGCGCTCTTTTGGCAGG
>JACRPK010000016.1 GCA_016214005.1 Candidatus Wolfebacteria bacterium | reverse complement strand
GCGCGGCAAGCTCAATGCGGGTTTCTTTGGTGAATTGTGTGTACATATGGAGAGTATATTCGTCGTATGAGTATCATACGAATACCTCTCCGCAGGATTTTCGTTTTTTGCTAAGTGGTGCAGTTCAGATTTGAATTCGCGACCCCGGTGTTGACACGGAAACTAAGTCTATTGTTATTGCAAATCCTCCGTTTGGCGCCAAACTTGATCAACCGGCTTACCCAAAGGTGTGGGAAGAGTATCCAAAGACGGACAGTACTACGCTTTTTGTAAAGCTGATGTTTAATCATTTAAAGAATGGCGGAAAATGTGCGGTAGTTGTTTCGGAAGGATTTTTAACATGGGACAGTGAACCCGCTAAAGAAATGAGAAAGATAATTCTTGAAGAAGCCAACTTGAAAGCAATAATCAGTTTGCCACAAGGTTTGTTTGTCAGCAAAGGCGGGCAAGGCGCTAAAACATCAATATTATATTTTGAAAAAAGTGAGCCAACGAAAAATGTTTGGTTTTACAAAATAACCAACGATGGCTATTCGATGGGCGTCAATAGAAATGAAATCGCCGGCTGTCAGATTCCGGAAGCTCTGGAATTATTTACCAAATATGTAAAACATGGAAAAATTCCGCCAAAAACAAAAAATAGTTTCGTTATTCCTGCCGATTGGATTAAGCAAATTGATCCTCGCTTGAAAGAGAGAATTATTATTGAAACTACAGCACAACAAAAAGAAAAATTTTCCGAAAAGAGAAAAAAGGAAATTGGAAAATTTGATGATAAATTAAAGAAAGGCGAAATTACTAAAAAGGAGCACGAGCAAAAGTGTTGGCAGTTTGATAATATCGTGGAGAATAGTATCCAAAATGAAATCACAAAACTTATTGAAAAAGCCCATTCATATTCTTTTAATTTGCAAAACTACAGGAACAGTTTAAGTGATGATCAAATTAAAAAGTGGAAAGATTCTTTAAGTGGTATAAAAACGAAAAATAGTAACAATATTGATACGCGTTATCAAGAATTATTGAAAGCTGATTCTAAAACAACATTGCAAATTTTGGCATCTTTCAATACTGAAAGTGCTTTAGAAATGGATATCGCAAGGGAATATTTGAGTAAATTAGAAAAGAAAGATGAAAGCATGAGAGAGTTGGAAGAAATTTTAAGAGAAAATAATAAGTATCCCCTTGTTCCACTGAACGATTTATTAATGCTCAATGAAAATAAAATAAAGCCAAAAAAATATAAGGATGAGCAATTTGTTATTTTGGGCGTTTCTAATACTGGCGGAGTGTTTGTGAATGAAAAAAAGAATGGGTCAGAAATAGACCAGTCTTATTTTGTGGTTGAAAATAATCAGTTTTGTTATAACCCTTACAGAATCAATGTTGGTTCTGTTGGTCTAAATAATTTTGAAAATAATAATAGACAAATAATAAGTGGAGCATATGTAATTTTTGGAGTTAAAGAAAATGAAATTGATCCGCGATATTTATTGGCGTTGTTAAAAACAGAAAGTTTCAATAAATACGTAAATGAACAGGCGACCGGTGGTGTGCGAATGAATTTTAAATTTGAATATTTACAAAATTGGCAGATTCCACTTCCACCGCTTGAAATTCAATTGGAAATTGTAGAAAAAATAGAAAGACAGAAAGCAATTATTGAGGGAGCAGAAAAAATTTTAGGAAACTGGAAAGCAAATATTGATTTTACTAATTATTCCAAAATGGTTCTAAAAGAATTATGCGTCAAAATTACTCAGGGGCCGAATCCTAAATATGACAAAATAGAAGATGATGGCTACAAAGTATTAAAGACTAAAGATCTTTATAGTGATGTTATTCACTACGAAAACTCAGATAATATAAGTAAAAAAGTATACCTTGAAAATAAAAATTCAGAACTACAAGATAAAGATATTTTGATTGCTATTGTCGGGCAGGGTTCAATAGGAAAAGTAAATGTTTTTTATAATGACGGAAAAAATAAATTTATATTCACCAGAGCGCTTGGGTTAATTAGGGCTGATGAAAGTAAGATTATCCCAGAATTTATAAAATCTTACCTACTTTTAAATGAAGGTCAAAAATATATTGAGGATGGTATTCGGGGAACATCCGGTCAGTTGGTTTTAAAAACCAGTTATTTAAAGAACTTAGCATTTCCTTTACCGCCTATTGAAATTCAAAAGCAAATCGTCGCAAAATTGGATAAAGAAATGGAAGCACTGGAAAATGTCCGTGAGCTTAAAAATCAGGCTGAAAATAGAATAAACAAAATTTTACAGGAAGTTTGGGATGAATAAAAATATATGAAAATCAACGAAGCAACATCAACGGATTTAAAAATCATCAAAGAGCTTGAAAAACTTGGTTGGAAAGCCGGGGATACTTTGCTATACCAGCAAGAATATTTACTTTCACCAGAACAACAAAAAGATTTTGAAGGTAAAAAAAGTGTTAAACCGGATATCGTACTAACTGATTTAAATGGTGACATAGTCGCGGTTTTTGAAAATAAATTTGAAGACGAGAAAAAAGGATTGGTGAAATTAAGAGCGCTTTATTCGCAGGTATTAAAGCCACGATTTTTGTATGCCTGTTCGCCAGAAAGAATTTTATTTTATGATACAGCGTGGAAAGGATTTGACGCCACGGAATTTCGTCGCGTAGACGGGCTCATGTCATTGGAAGAAATAAAATTGAAAATTGAACAAGAAAGAAAAATAAATTCATCTAAAGAAATTGAAATAAACACATCTATCGCCGGGGGAATGGACAAAATCGTCGGCAAAGAACGATACTATCAACGCGAATGTATAGAAACGCTCATTGAAAACTATAAGCAAGGCAAACAAAAAATGTTGGTTCATATGGCAACCGGACTTGGAAAAACAAGAACAACGGTTGCTTTGGCAAAAGCCATGTTGGATGCTGGTATTGCCAGAAAGATTTTGTTTGTAGTTGATAGAGTTATGCTTGCTCAACAGGCACTTGATGATGGGTTCAGTTTGATTGGTAAAGATTATACATCTGTCCGCCTAAGCGGTTCAAATTATAAGCAACAAAAACACGCAAATATTCATGTCGTTGTTGTTGATACTTTGGAAAATATTTACAAAGACCTTCCAAACACTTTTTATGATTTATTGATTGTAGATGAGTGTCACCGGTCAATTAATATTAATCGCAAATTAATTTTTGATCATTTTTTATGCCCCCGCATAGGCTTGACGGCAACTCCACGAACGGCAATAGCTAAGGAAGGTAAAAATATCCCTGAGGAAGATTTGGCAATTATTGATACTTACAAACTTTTTGGGTGTGAAAGCGGACAGCCGGATTATCAATTTGATATGGATCGCGCCATTAACGAAGGTTTTTTAGCACCTTATGAGGTTGTAGAGGTTAAAACATATTTAACGAAATTAGCCGAAGAAAAAGGTGTTGAATTTGATACTGTTTTTGATCCGGATGAACAGAAAAAGATAACATTAACTGGAAAAAAGAACATAAAGTTGGAGCAACTTAATCGGAGGTATTTGGCAAAGGAGCAGATTCAAAGAGTTGCCGAGGAAATTCAAAAGCATACTGTTTATGGTGAAAAGGTTATTCTTTTCGGAGTCAGCCAAGCACATTGTCAAATGTTAGCAAGTGCGTTGAATGAAATTTTTGATAAAGAAACTGAAAAATCTGGAACGCGATATGCGGAGTCTATAATTTCTGAAAATAACGACATGAATCATGTATTGAAGACATGGTTTAAGAAACCTAATAAAAAACCATATATTGCCGTTTCCGTAGATATTATGAGTACTGGCGTCGATATTCCCTGTGTCCGTTATATTGCCTTTTCTGCTTTGACCAAATCTGTTGGTAAATATACCCAAATGTTAGGTCGCGGGACGCGATTAGATCCAAAAACAGGAAAGTTTAGTTTTAAAGTGCTTGATTTTGTTGGATTATGCAAACGGATGGAAGACAACGGAAAAGGCACGCTTAAAGAAAATAAAAAGGTGGTTGTGATGGCGGGTGGAACAACGAGTCAAGGCTCGGGTTCTGGTGAGCATTATGATTTAACGCAGGGGATTATTGATAATCCAGACCCAGAAAATTTAATTCAAAGAGTTTTGATTCATGGAGATAAAATAAAAGTTATTGATAATATTCCAATTGAAGAAGCAAGGAAAATTTTTGAAGGTGAATTAGATAGTACGCAAAAAGAAGAGATTATTAAGATTAAGGAAAAAGTTAAGGAAAATCCTGAATATGAGCCTACTGAAGAAGATATTGAAAAAATCAAGGATTTAATAAAAAATCCCGAAGTTTATCTTGATGAGGGACAGCTGCAGAAAGTTTATGGCTTTCCACAAGGCACAATTTGGGATTTCTTTTTGCATGCATTTGGTATTAAAGAAATTCCGAGTGTTAAATCAAGGATTGAAGATGGTTTTAATAGCTATATTAATACTTATAATTTTACTGATAATCAGATTAAGACGCTACGAAGAATAAAAGATATTTTTGTAGCAAATAAATTAGAGAAAAAAGAATTTTCTGTGGATGATATTTTCTCTAATCCTATTTTTGAAAAGTTGGTTGGTAGCAAACAATATGTTGAAGAGTTATTTAATGGGGAATTTGGTAAAATTATTAAAGACTTAGAAGATGTAATAAAAGTTTAGTATTTATATTTTTGGTCAACATCTAAATTAAATATTCAACTACATTTTTACCCTTATTAGACTTTGGCTTCGGTGTTTCAAATCATTCTGGGTGAACTTTGAAAATAGCCCTTAATTCGCGTATACTTTTATCAATCTTCTTGAATTTTAGCCATTTTTTTGGTTCAAAGTTCCGGAAATCGCCACCGCCAGTTGGGAAATGAATTTGAGAGTAGAAACACGGTCGAGTTTCTGCTATTATTAACATAATAATTAACCAAAAACATTATGAAAAAAATATTTATATCCAGCACATTTGCATTAGTAACCCTGTTTGCATTTGCGGGTGGCACCGCTTTTGCGCAAAACTCGCAAGCCGCGCTTCCTTCAGCCGGTTTGACGCCCGAAAGTTCCTTCTATTTCCTTGACCGCCTTGGCGAAAACCTGCGACAATTTTTTACCTTCAATCCCGAGGCGAAGGCCAAGCTCCAAATTGAGTTTGCGGGAGAGCGTATTGCGGAAATTAAAGTCATTGTTGAGAAAAAAGGCGTTAACGCCAAAGGACTTGCGATAGCCGAGTCGCTTCTTCGGGCCAATGTCGCGTATGCCGCAGAGATTGTGAGTGAAGAAAAAACATCCGGTAAAGATGTTGCCGCTCTTGCCAAGACACTCAACGATGAATTTGACGCAAGGGATAAACTTTTGGAACAGACTTTCAAAGACGCCAAAGCGCAACTTAAAGCCCAGCGCAAAGAAATCAAAACAAATCTTCTTGCCGAAGCGCGCCGTGTCGGAGATACCGCGCAGATAGCAGTATTGGAAGCGCAGCTCAATGACATTGACGGGCAGATTGACGCGCTTGGACAGAAAAAAGATCAGCTTGAAAATTCTCTCCAAAACGAACAAAAAAATATAGAAAAAGAAATGAGTGAAGCTGACCAAGAAAAGGAAGAGATTGAACAAAAGGAAGAACAAGAAGCGGTAGAGGCAGAAGAAGCAAAGGAGGCTGACGAGCCGGAAGAGGTTGAAGAACCAAAGGAGGCCGCAGAACAGCCGGAGGCAGGAGAAAAAGATAACAAGAAAGATAATTCTCAAAATTCAAATTCCTCAAATCGGGGCGATCAAAATACCACTAAGACGGAAGACAATGAGTAAGAGTTATTGAAACTAGAATTGGTGGATTTCTTTTTTTACATACATTTATATTTTGGGAAGATAGCACTATATGAACCAGCGCAATGAGCTGATTATTAATTTGCGTCATCAAAGTGCAATATCGGCAAAATTGATTTAGAATAAGATTATGAACATTTTAAATTTAATTATCTATTTTATAATCGGCGGATTATTTACCACAATTATCGTGGCTCTTGAAGAAAGTGGCTACCGGACATTGTCCGGTCTTGCCACGCTTATTCCCATATTCACTCTCGTGGCATATTTTTTTATCGGTCAGACACAGGGGAGTATGGCGGTTAGTCAGCATGCTAAATGGGTGCTTGTCGGAACGCTTGTATCCTGGGTTCCGTATATGCTTGCTGTTGCGTATCTTTCGCCGAAGATTGGTTCACATAACGCAATTCTTGCAGGGCTTGTGATATTTTTTATTCTTGCCTTAATCTATATTGCGATTATGAAAACCGTATAAAAATAGTTTATTGTTAACCATATAATTGCAGAAGCTTTATTTTGAAATTAAAAAGGGACCAAGTGGTCCCTTTATTTATAGATATTAAACCAATTTTTTGAGCCGCTCAAGTTGTTTTAAGGAGGCTTTTATTAATGACTCTATCGCGCATTCAAGATTAAGATGGTGGATGCCATCAAGATTTTGAAGTTCTTTTAGCGATATGGAAGAAAGTTCTTCAAGAGCTTTCTTCATATTTCCAACGCTTCTTATTGCGTGTTTTATCACCATCGTTTCATGAGAATCCGGATTGCGCCTTTTCGGGCGTTTGTTATTGTGGTTGATTTCCAATTCAGCGGCAGTTTTTCTTAAGAATCTCAGCATTTCTTGCGGCGAAAAGTTTTTTCCTGTTTTTTCTGCTTCTGAATTTAATCTTTTCAAGAGCATTTGTTGTTTGCCCTTTTCAAAAGATGCTATTAAGCGCGCGGCGCCTTCGGACATTTCACCTTTTAAAAGCAATTCTTGAAGAGGCACCGAAAGATTCAAATAGTTCAGTAAGTTGCTTATCTGTCCCGGTGAAAGCCCTACGCGTTCGCTCACTTCTTTCTGATTCCATGAATTGACAATCATCATTCTGTTGATGGCGCGAGCTTTTTCCATGTTTGTCATATCTTCGCGGCAAAAGTTGGCGAGCGTGCTTTCGCAAAATACATCATGATCTCCCATTTTTTCGTGAATTATGCAGAAAATATGGGTAAGATTCATTTCTTTGGCGGATCGATACCTGCGTTCGCCGTCAACAATCATATATTTTTTACCGCGCGGGGTAACGATGATCGGATTAACAACATTTCTGCGGTTATTAAAAGACATTGCCATCGCTTTAAGTCCGCCATTATCAAAAAGTTTTCTTGGTTGATTGGGATTGGGGAAAATTAAACTAATCGGCAAATTCACAACTTCAGCTTTTTGAATTTTCTCTTCGGCTAAATCAGCCATATGCTTATCCTCCGTTTCTTTCCTTATTTTTTCATTTATTGGCTTTTTTGATGTTCCGAAATTGAACTTTGAAGCCGAACACTTGGCGATATAAAATATCGTCATATGAACAATAAAAAATACAGCCATATCGCGAAAGCGGAAAGGTTAGAGATAGCCATTTTGCTCGATAAAAGATATTCATATAGAGAGATT
>JACRPK010000008.1 GCA_016214005.1 Candidatus Wolfebacteria bacterium | reverse complement strand
CTGTTGACAGCAATGGCTATCTTTACACCAATGTTGGTGAAAAGATAAACCCTGCCGATGGTTCCGTTGTCTGGAGCATTGGAAAAACCTGCGGAGAGTCTGTTATCGTAGACAATGGAATTTTCTATTGTCCGACTTCCACCGGCGCTGTTGAACGCTACAACACCGCCGACGGATCTCTTGTCCAGTAAATTTTTCGTTCTACATAGGGCGAGGCAATTCAATTTGCCCGCCCTTTTTTATTTTTCGTTAACACCTCCATTATATTTACAACAAAACAAATCATCTCTCAGAACCAGAATAATTTTATTCCAGCGATAAAATTTCCTGCCTGCCGGCAGGCAGGTCTTCCCCCTCGGCGCGAAATTTGTTTTGTTGGGGCGAAATGATGAGCGAGAAAAAGATTTTCTTGACGCTATAAATAAACTGGTAGCCAAAGCGAATAACAAAATCTTTTTCGTAGACAGCCTGTTGAAACAATAATCATATATTACCGAGCGAGGAGGAAAGAAGTAGAAAAATTGCGATGTTTGACCCGCCATCCGCCAACTGGCGGAGGCGGGGAGTTCTCAATTTTTCGTAAACTTCTGACGACGAGCGAGAATAATTTATTTATTGTGTAAACTTCGGCTGGCGGGAAAAGATTTTATTAGGAGCGAAAAAGTTATCCACAGGCATTGCTTGCAAAAATAGTTTATACTATTATAATAATTAAAAAATGATCAACAAACTAAAAACAAAACTTAACAGCATCAAACAATCAAACGTTTTTCAATTTGTGTTTCTGGCTCTTTTGAGCGTTTCTTTGACTTATTTTTTGGTGTACGCGCAAGTTGGAGCTGGTACTGTTGTTATTAGTAGATTAGATAAGGATCTAAGTACAGGCGATATCACAGCCAGTGGCAGAGCTGATATTAACGGCGATTTAACTGCGCGAAATAAAAAATTTCAAGTCACTGGCACTGGCGACATCACTGGTTATTCACTTAATATCGCTGGCGGGAAATTTAAGGTTGATGGAACAAATGGTAAAGTAACAATGGATCCATCAAATTTTAAATACCTTTATGTAATCAATGGTTTAGTCACTGCTAATATATGCGGTAATGATCGAAAAGTGGATTCGCAAGGTTTTTGCAATGGTTTACCAAGTGGTTTACCAAGTGGTTTAGTGCCATTTATAACATATAACGGTTCATCTTTTTCTTCACTATATACGGGCACAGGCGCAAAAAGCGGACTTTGCAAAGTTATTCAAGGTCCGAATTTTGATCTTGCTGCTACAAATGGTTTAATAATTTCATCTGAAAATATCGCCGATGGCACAACAGTGGCATTATCTAAAACAAATCCCACAGCGAATAATAGTTGGACTTGCGGATTTGCCGATGCTTCAGATTATCCATATGCGGATTATGCTAAGTTCATCTATGGGAAATTATATAAAGTTGCCCAGATATACGCGCTATAATTTTTATAGAATTTTTCTATTTAATAAATTTCTAAAAACAAGGCTCAAAAATAAAACATTGAGCCTTGTTTTTGATTTGGGAGTTTGTATAATTTTTGAATGACTTCCGAAGAAATTCGCAAAAAATTTTTGGAATTTTTTAAAGAAAAAGGGCACGCGATTGTCGCTTCTTCTTCTTTGATTCCCGATGATCCGTCAGTGCTTTTGACAACCGCCGGCATGCAGCAATTTAAAAAATATTATACTGGAGAACTTGACGCTTTGGCTGATTTCGGCTCGCAAAAAACAGCGTCAATCCAAAAATCTTTTCGCACCAGCGATATTGAAGAAGTCGGCGACAGCACGCATCTGACTTTTTTTGAAATGTTGGGAAATTTTTCTTTCGGACCGGTTGGTTTCGACGATCCGAAAGATTTCGGCAAAAAAGGCTACTTGAAAAAGTCAGCGATTTTTTGGGCTTATGAATTTGTCACGGAAATATTGGGAATTAGCCTTGAAAGGATTACGGTTTCGGTTTTCAAAGGCGACAATGAAACGCCTTTTGATGAAGAGTCTTATAATATTTGGCATAAAGATTTGGGAATTCCGACTGAGAAAATTGTTTTGGGTAATCGCGCTGATAATTTTTGGGGACCGACCGGCAATGAAGGCCCTTGCGGGCCGTCAACTGAAATTTATGTTGATGAAGTGGAAATTTGGAATTTGGTTTTTAATGAATTTTATAAAGAAAAATCCGGAGAATTTAAAAAAGTTGAAAAAGCTGGAGTGGATACGGGCATGGGGTTTGAAAGGCTCACCGCGATTTTAAACGGCGTTGATGATGTTTTTGAAACCGACATTTTTGCCGAGTTAGTGTCGGAAATCAGAGAATCAATTCCTTCGGTTGAACACGAAGGGGCTGTAAAAATTTTGGCGGATCATTTGCGGGCGTCGGCGTTTTTAATCGCTGATGGAGTTGAACCTTCAAATAAGGAAGCCGGTTATGTTTTACGCAGATTACTTCGCCGGATTATGGCTTACCAGATTAAATATGACATTCACGCGGATTTATTTATTGAAGCTGTCGGGATAATTAAAAATAAATTTGGCGGAATTTATCCGGAATTAAACGATGTTCAAAAAATTTTAGGCGTGATGGAGGGCGAATCTCAGAAATTTCAGGAAGCGATTGGTCGAGGAATTAAAGAAATTGAAAAATTGGAAAAAATCGGCGGTAAAGAAGCTTTTTATCTTTATGAAACATTCGGCTTGCCGTTTGAGCTCATTAAAGAATTAGCGCCTAAAAGCGCGATTGAAAATTTATCCAAAGAAGATTTTGCGGCTGAATTTAATAGAGAGTTAGAGAAGCATCAAAATGTTTCTCGGGCCGGAGCGGAGAAAAAATTCGGCGGCCATGGATTAGTTTTGGATACTGGAGAGCTTAAAGCTGGAAGCGTTGAAGAAATGAAAAAAGTTATCAAGTTTCATACTGCCACACATTTGCTTCAATGGGCGCTTCGCGAGGTTTTGGGCAACAATGTAAAACAGGCTGGTTCGGATATCAATCCCGAAAGATTGCGCTTTGATTTTACTTTTTCAAGGAAAATGACTTCGGAAGAAATTAAAAAAACTGAAGATTTGATTAATGAAAAAATAAAGCAAAATTTACCGGTTAGTTTCAGAGAAATGCCGAAAAGCGAAGCGGAAAAAATCGGCGCCTTGAGCTTTTTTAAGGCAAAATATCCGGAAAACGTGAAGGTTTATTTTATTGGCGAAGAAAATTCGGCAATTAGCAAGGAATTTTGCGGCGGACCGCATGTTGAAAATACTTCAGAGATCGGGAATTTTAAAATAATCAAAGAAGAAGCGGTTTCTTCCGGCGTCCGCAGAATCAGGGCGCAGATTTTGTAATTTATTTTTTAATTTGCAAAAATTTTTAAATTTGTTATCTTGAAATCAGAAATTTGAAAAATAGAGAAGTTTAAGGAGGAGTTATGGTTGGAATAAATCCGAATAAGGTTCTTGATATTGTAAGGCGGGATACGGAACTTATAAGAAGAGAGGCGATTTTCTTGATTGAGCTTGACGGCTACGGCAAGGTGAAGGGTTTTTTTAAAAATCCGGACGGCCGGATTGAAGTTTTGGCTGTAATTGGTCAGGTTGAAGATTTTGCCATTTCTGACAAGCCGATAATCAACCAAAATTTTGGCGAAGCGGTTTTGTTTGAATTGGGCATAAAAAGAGACAAGCCGTATCATGAAAGCCGCAATACCAAACGTTTGTTTGGCGAGCCGTATTGTTTTTGCAAACGGCGGCAATGGTTTAAATTGTCCGAAAGGCAATTTGAAAAAGTTGCGCCAATTATTTTTGATTTTCTTCAATCACATACCAATGAAGAAGTTAAGAAATGGAAATGCAATCCGCTAACTAATCCTTTTTGGTTGAAAACAACGAAGGATTGGTATAGCCGAAAGCGCGGGTTTGAGTTTTATAACAAAAATTATGCTCTAATTCGCGGGAAAAGATTTAGCATTGCCTTAAAAGATAGAAATTTTGTCCAGTATGTTTATTCTGCCGAATTGAAATATTGGCAAGAAGAATTATCCGGCTTTGCTAAATTTATTGATCTGGCCATATCCTCTAAAAGAAAGAAAAAAGAGCTTTATAAAAAAATGTCTCCGGCTGATTTTGTGGAATTAACTGGTGGGAGTGTTTTTTCTTATTTGAAGGAAATTGTTGATAGAAAAAAACTTCCTCCTTATCTTTGTGAAGAACTGATTGAGAAATATTTTCCGGGTGGCAAAGATAATATTTTGTATAACGAAGTTAAGCATTTATTTAGCGTAAACGGCGGGAAATCGGCGGAAAGGGTTTTCGCTGAATCCGCGGTTGTTTTGCCGGATTGCCCGATTTTGAAATTAAAAATCACGGCTGGGATAAGACCAGATAAAGATCATATTGTTTTTGAAGTATTGCCGACTTTTTTTGATTCTGGAAATTTTTCCGAAGATCAAAAAGAAGTTGAAGAAGTTTGTGAAGAAGTCCCGTTCTAGCATGCTAGAACGGGCTTTTTAATTATTTGTTGACAAACTGATTTGACTTGTTATTATAAAATCAGAATAAAAATATAGGAAAGAACATTAAAAAATAACGGCTATTAACCGTTTATATAGGGAGGGTAAAATGAAGAATAATAGTTATTTGGTTTTATTTTATGGGCCGAATGGGGCCGGGAAAACAACGATAGCGAGGACTCTTGCGACGAAATATAATGGATTGCATGTGCAAATTGATATTTTTTCAACAATGCACAGGGGTAAATTTTGGCACACTAGAAAAAACAATAAAGATAAGATGGCTTTGGTACTTGCCGTGTTGGACGCGGCCTTATTGAAAACATCTTATTGTAGGTTTTTTGTTGATGGAGTATTGATTTACAGATTTATGTTTAGGCAAATTGATGATTGGTGTCGGAATAATAAAGTTCAATTTATTCCTATTTATTTAACCGGTAAATTAAAAGATTTGGATTACCGCGTTCAACAAAGAAAAAAACTGCAACAAGATTGGAATAAAAAACTGCCGATAATCTATAAGAATTTTAATTACAAGTCCGCAATACGCATAAATAGTTCAAGTCAGTCAGCCGAACAGATTGTAAAAATGATTATCAGTTTAATAAAACGAAAAGGAGGAAACTAATAAAATATGCTGTCAGTATTTTAAAACCTGATTGCTTACAAAGAAAGTTAGTTGAAACAGTGAAGCAAATTCTTTTATATTCTGGATTAAAAATTCTTTTACAAAAGAAATTTCGTTTTGACAGAAAGGGTGTTGAAATTGTTTATAATCGTTGTATGGGGATGGAATTTTTTGAAGGATTAGCCGATTTTTTAACATCCGGCGATTCAATCGCATTATTAATTGAAGATGTTGATAATAACGCGATTCGAAAGTTAAATAGCATAATAGGGAATACTGACCCTAAATTAGCCAAGCAGGGCACAATTCGCAGTTTGGGTCAAGATATTCGTTATAATTTGGCCCATTCTACGTCTGATGAATAATCGTTTTGGCGTGAAGTTCAATATATCTTTACGAAAGATGAACTTCAAAAAATCGGGCTCTCTTAAGTTAATTATTAGGAGAGCCCATTTCTAAATTTATGAATATAAATTTCAATCAATATCAAAAAAAATTTAAAAATAAATTAAATCATTATCCAATAAAATGGAAAAAAGAACAGAAAATTATTCATCTTATTGAAGAAGTCGGAGAATTTGCTGAAATTATTTTGCAATATCATGGATATAAAAATCCGAAAAAGACAAAGCATGATATAAAAATAGCCATTGCAGATATTATAGAAGATTTATTTGCGTTGTCTCTTTTTTATGGGATTGATTTAAAAGATGTATTATTAGAAATCATTAATAATGAAGAAAAATAATCAATTTATTTTTATTCAAGCGTTAAATAAAATAGTAAAATTATGCTGGAGTAAATCCGAATTATTAAACGATATTAAATTCATCGCTCTTTTGGGTAGTGTAAAAGATAACGAAGCTGTTGAAAATTATAGTGATTTAGACATTCTTTTTATTTTAAAATCAAATCAACGTGGATTGATTAAAAGGAATACTTTAAAAAAATTAAAAACAATATGTGAAATAGTAAGCAAGGAATATAATATTAAAATTTCCATATTGCCTCACTCTATTTATGATTTTAAAATGTATGTTGATTTTGAGTATCTAACTCATTATTCATGGGGTAAAGTGTTTTATGGATCAGCTGCGAATTTTAAGTGTCTTTTCAGGGAAATTTTAAAATTAAAAATGACCGACGAAAAACAAAATGCCAGAGTTATTTTATTTAATCTCATTCACGCAAGATTTAATTTTATAAGAAAATATGTTTCATGGAATAAATATAATACAGTCAATTATCATCGAGCGTTATTAAAATTGTGCATTGATAATATTTTTGAAATTTGCGATTGGTGTCTTATTTATAATAATTATTGGGCAAAAACAAAAAAAGAAATTGTATATAAGTTTAATGATCAATTTGGCGATAAAATAGCTTTTAATAATATCCCACAAAGGGCATATTTTCTAAGGAAGAATTGGAATACTTTAAAAATGGATAAAAATATAAAGGATTTTTGTTCCAATGCGGCGGATTTTATACAAAATTGCGTTAAAATAATTAATCATTCATGAGAATCCTTTTTATATCTCGGAGCTTGCCATATTTAGGGGGTCGGGAAATGGTGGTGGAGCAATTATTAATACATTTTTCTAAAACCGATAATATATTTCTTTTAACTCCAGACGGTGGAATTAAAAGAAAAAATATCAAACAATTCGATAGCGCAAACTCTTTGACAAAAATTGAGACATTTATTAAGCGTGCAAAACCTAATATAATAAGTTGCCACACTTTTTATTTTGCAGATTTAGCAATTTATCTTTCACAAAAATTTAATATACCTCTTGTTTTTACTTTACACGGAGTATTTATAAAATTTTACGGTAAAAATTATGTAAATTTATTAAAGAAAATTTATAATTCAAGTTATTGCGTTACAACCGTTTCAGAAAATTATAAGAAAAATCTTATTGCATTTTTTAAATTAAATCCCAATAATAACAAAATTCATTGTATTAAAAATGGCGTTAATTTGATTAATGTTCATGAAAATTTAAACAAGAATGTTTTGCGTAAAAAATTTCATCTTCCTACCAATAAAAAAATTGTTATTATTCCGGCGCGTTTAAATAAATTAAAAGGCATAGATTATGTTATTAAAGCAACAGAATGTTTTGAATATAATGAGGTGTTATTTTTAATTGCTTCACCGGAAGGGAGAAATGTACGGGAAGAAAAATTTTATAAAAAAAGATTACTGGAGCAAATAAATATAAGAAAATCAATGGTTAAATTTTGTAATTATACCAATAAAGAATTGTTAGTTTTATATAAGATATGCGATATATGTTTATTGCCGTCTTTTATTGAAGGGATATCAATTGCTCTGCTTGAGGCTATGTCGTCTGGATTGCCGGTAATTGCGACTAATGTCGGCGGAAATTTAGAAATTATTTCGGATAAAATAAATGGTTTTTTAATTAAACCTCGAAACGTTAAAGAAATAGTAAATACAATTAGATTGATATTTAAAATAAATCCAGCAAAATTAAATAAAATCATTTATAATGCCAAAAGAAAAATAAAATTTGATTTTTCAAAAAAGATGATGTTAGAATCGTATAGAAAGTTATTCAATCAAGTAATTAAAAATTATGAAAATTAGTCAAGATGCGCAAGCAGTAATAATAAGACATAACCCATCATTTAATGATTATGAATTTTTATTGATTTATCGTTTTGATAAAGAGAAAAACGAAGACCATTATCGATTGGTTAAAGGAGGTATTAAAATTAAAAAAGAAGAAGGCGCGGAAGGCGCGGTTTTAAGGGAAATTGACGAAGAGATTGGCATTAAAGAATGCGTTATTGTGTCAAAATTATGCGATTATAGTTATGCGGCCGGAGATATTATTCATAAAGTCGCGGTTTTTTTGGTTAAAGTCACATCAGAAAAGTTAGATAATATTCAAATTGATTCCAGTGAAGAAGGAGGCAATACAATTAAAAGCGTAAAATGGGCAAGCGCTGAAGAAGCCATAAAGTTGTTAAATTTTCAAGATGAAAAGAATTTAATAAAACTTACGCAAGATTATTTATCAAAAATTTAATAATTTAAATTTTTTAAAACGCAATCAATCGTTTTTTTAATTGTAAGCGAATTGATATTCGCCAAACACTGGTTTGCGCCTCGTCTTATTTTCCCAAAATTATCTAAAAAACAATGCCGCATTTTAAGATTGGAATTACTGTTTATCCATAGTTTGCAAGTATGCGCTGATAATATAGTAATATTGCCATTTGGTTTTAAAAAGGAATTTTTATAAAAATTATCGCTTCCTTCTAAAACAATAATTTTTTTATTAAACGATGAAGCGATATGAATTAAACTTCCTTCTGCGCCGATTACGATATCACAAGCAGCCATATATAAAATTGCATCTCGATAATTTGAGTGCCTTGTTAAATCAATAATATTAGATTGGCCTACATCAAAATTTAAATTATTATTCACGCCCAATAAAAAGATTGAATAATTTGTATCTCCTAATTGATTTATTATTAAATTCCAATGCGGATATTCTTTTAATTTATTGGTGACGCCAATAATTAAACCGATAATCGGAAATTGATTTTCCTTTCTTATCTTTTGAATTTGTTCTAATTCTGTTTGCGAAAAATAAATTTTTGGCAGATTATAATAGTTGGTTTTTTTGTTAAAATAATAAAAAAGTTTTTGCCAAGCGATTGGTGTATTATAATCTTTAAAATATTGTCGCCAAATTTTTAAATTTGAATCCAAAATATATTTAGGAGTAAAAAACTTGATTAATAATAAAAGATTTGTTTTTAATTTATCGCGTCCGAGGCAGATTATAAATTTATAATTAGTTTTAAAAATCAAAAGCAAATCTCGTTTATTCCAAAATAAAATTTTATTAATATTCTGATTATTTTTTAAAATATCACAATGTCCAGCTTGACAAAGAATTTGTACTTGATAACCGGATTTTTTTAATAATTCAAAGATCGGAGTTTGAAAAAATAAATCCCCATATCCCTGCTGTGGCGGCTCAATAAAAAGTACGCAATTGCCTGAAATTTCTCTTTTTATTAAAGAATTAAAAAGATTAATATGTAAAAGTATTATATTGAGGCAATTTTGAATTAGAAATAATATTATTTTTAATCCACTTTTAATTGAGGAATATTTAAAACGATATTTTTGATATTTTAATTGAATTCTTGAAATTTTTCTTTTCATTATTTTATAATACAATTTTATTTAATTCTCGTTGATAAAATTTGATTCGTAATTGAAATTCTTTTGGATTGGTTATTTTTAGATAATTAACGGCGGTATCTGCAAGACCCAACAACATTAATTCCGGATATATATTTTTAAAAAATTTTTTCATAAAATTATTAAATTGTGCTTGGAAGTTTTGATTGTTTACATCATCTAATAAGCAGTGAATTAAACCATGATGTTTAATTAAATTAGTAATGTAATGGATTTCTTTTTGAGATAAATTGAAGCGTCGTAATATTTTTTGCGCTTTTACAGCTCCTTTTTGTTCATGACGAGGACAAGTTGTAATGCTATTTTTATTGATAATAGTTTCTTTTTTAGCAATATCATGTAAAACTGTTCCTAAAAACAGAAGTTGTTTTTTTGTATTTTTATTAACTATTTGATTAAGATAAGAATTTATATTGTCATTCGTTTTTTTAAATAACATTTCAAGCTTTTCTAAAACCGCGATAGTATGATCAAAAACAGAATCGTTATTATGCCAGAGATTATTTTCAATAACATTTTTTAATTCGTATAATTCAGGCAGCGCATTGATAAACTTATTATTCTTTAATTTTTTGATAGTGATGGTTGATATTTTTAATTTAAACTTCATTTTTTAAATATCCTATCAAATTCCCTTTATTTTTGCTACTTTTGAAAAACCGCCATATGTGCGCGCATTATCGCATAATTTGTTGACAAGAATAAATAATTTAATATAATTATTATACTTTAAAAATAAAAAGGTCATTTTTATTTTATTAAATTTATGAATATCAAACCATTATCTAATCATTTATTTATTGAATCTATTGAAGAAGAGAAAAAAACCCAGTCAGGCATTGTACTTCCGGAAAATGTTGAAAAAGAAAAGCCGGTAAAGGGGAAAATTGTGGCGGTTGGAACTGGAAAAATAAATGAAAAAGGCGAGAGAATCCCGATGTCTGTTAAGGTCGGCGATATGGTTTTATTTAAAAAATACGGACCTGATGAAATTGAAATCGAAGGCAAAAAATATTTGGTCGGAGATGAAGATGACATACTCGCGATTCTTGAATTTTAAATTATAAATTATTATGGCTAAACAAATTTTATTTAATGAAAATGCGCGTATAGCGCTTAAAAACGGAGTTGATAAATTGGCAAATGCAGTGAAAATTACGCTTGGGCCGCGCGGCCGCGCCGTGGTTTTAGAAAAGGGGTATGGCGCTCCAATTGTGACTCACGACGGAGTAACGATTGCCAAAGAAATTTCTCTTGAAGATAAAATTGAAAATATTGGCGCTGAGCTTGTTAAGGAGGTGGCTTCCAAAACAAACGATCTTGCTGGCGATGGCACCACAACCGCGACTTTGCTTGCTCAAATTTTAATAAGCGAAGGCCTTAAAAACGCCACCAGCGGCGTTGATGTCACCGGAATGCACAAAGGGATGACCAAGGCCTATGAAGTTGTTTTGGAAAATCTTAAAAAAATTTCCAAAATGATTTCAACCAAAGAAGAAATTTCTCAGGTGGCGACAATTTCCGCCCGCGATGAAGAAATCGGAAAATTAATCGCCGATGTCATTGAAAGTGTCGGCAAAGACGGAGTGGTGACTGTTGAAGAATCGCAAAGCATCGGCTTGTCAAAGGAAATCGTCGAGGGTTTGCAATTTGACAGGGGCTATGTTTCCGCTTATATGGTGAGCAACCCGGAAAGAATGGAAGCGGTTTTGGAAAATCCTTATGTTTTGGTTACCGACAAAAAAATCTCTTCAATTTCTGAACTTTTGCCTTTGCTTGAAAAGCTTGTTAAGGCCGGAAAGAAAGATTTGGTAATCATTGCCGATGATGTGGATGGCGAAGCATTGGCAACTTTGATTGTTAATAAAATCCGCGGGATTTTTAATGTTTTGGCGATTAAAGCTCCGGGTTTCGGCGACAGAAAAAAAGAAATGCTTCAAGATATTGCGACAGTTGTCGGAGCGGAATTTATTTCCGAAGAAATTGGCAGAAAACTTGAAAGCATTGAAATGGATTCTTTGGGACAGGCTCATAGAATAAAAAGCAATAAAGATAATACAACAATTGTCGGCGGGAAAGGTTCAAAAGAAGAAATTGAAAAAAGAGTCAATCAGATAAAATCTCAGCTTCAAAAAACCGATTCTGAATTTGACAGGGAAAAACTTCAAGAACGCTTGGGCAAGCTTTCTGGGGGCGTGGCGGTGATTAAAGTCGGCGCTGCGACTGAAGTTGAACAAAAAGAAAAACAGCACAGGATTGAAGACGCGGTGGCGGCAACCAAAGCGGCCATTGAAGAAGGCATCGTGCCTGGAGGCGGTGTGGCCTTGGCGCGGGCAGCCGAATCTGTCAAAGATTTAATAAATAAATTTGAAAAAGATCAATTAGCGGAAATTGTCGGCGCGAAAATAATTCTAGAAGGATTGTATTCGCCGATAAAGCAAATTTCTGAAAATGCGGGGCATAATGGCGCCGTAGTTTTGGATAAAGTTTTAGCCGGAAAAGATGATTTTGGATTTAATGCTGCCAGCGGAAAATATGAAAATTTAATAAAAGCCGGAATTGTTGATCCGACAAAAGTGACCAGAAGCGCGCTTCAAAACGCTGTTTCAATCGCTTCAATGATTTTGATAACCGAGGCGGTAGTTGCAAATTTACCGGAAAAAGGAGATGATAAGGGGTCTCATGCCCACGGAATGCCTGGTATGGGCGAATACTAAAATATGGAATTAACAGCGCAAAAAAGAGAAATATTCGGGAAAAAAGTAAAAGATTTAAAGAATCAGGGTTTTATTCCGGCTGAATTTTACGGGCACGGAATTGAAAATTTGCATTTGAATGTTCCGGTAAAAGATTTTGCTAAAATTTTTAAGCAGGCCGGCGAGAGCGCAATTATAAAGCTTGGTGTGGACGGCAAGAAATTTAACGTTTTAATCCATGACGTGGCTAAAAATCCATTTACCGATGAAATTTCCCATATTGATTTTTATAACGTCAAAATGGATGAAAAAATTAAAATTAAAATTCCGGTTTCTTTCGTCGGTGAAGCTTTGGCAGTAAAAGAAAAATTAGGAGTTTTGGTAAAATCAATGCACGAGCTTGAGGTGGAGGCTTTGCCGGCAGATTTACCCCACCATATTGAAGTTGATTTATCGGCGCTCTCGGGAATTGGATCAAATATTTTGGTAAAAGATTTGAATATTGATAAAAAAGTGAAAATTTCAGTTAATGATCATACGGTGGTGGCGAGCATTACTGAATTAGCCAAAGAGGAAGAAGCTCCGGTTGCGGAAATGAAAGTGGAAGATATTAAAGTTGAAACCGAACAGAAGAAAGAAGCAAGGGCTGAGACGAAAGCTAAGGAAGAAAAATAAACAAAAAAACCGCCACCGATAATATCTCTGGCGGTTTTTTTGTTTTTGGCTATAAATGCGCGCAGAAAACGCGTATAATTAAAATATTATGGGTAATTTTTTCAAAAAAATCGCTGTTTTAATAGCTGTTTTTAGCTTTATTTTTGTTGTTTTTTCGGCTTTTGCCCAATCAAACGCAGAAAATGACACTCAAAGAAAAGCCCTTGAGGATGATCTGCAAAAATACGAAAAACAAATTGACGAATACGAAGCGACAATCGCCAATTTAAAAAAACAAGGCAAGACTTTGAGTTCGGAAATAAGCCAACTTAACGCTAAAATTGCCAAATTAAATATCCAAGTAAAGGCGATTACTTTAAATATTAAAAAATTAGACGGCGAAATAAACGCGACTGAATCAAAAATCAGCGCTCGGGAAAAAGAAATTGATTTTAACAGAAAAGCGCTTTCAAGAGTTTTGCAAAATATTTATGAAAATGAAAGCAAAAAAACAATAGAGATACTTTTGGCTAATCCTCAGCTTTCGGATTTTTTCGGAGATTTGAATAATTTGTTGGTTGTTCAGGATAACGTTAAAATAGTTTTGCAAAAAATCGTTGATTTGAAAGAAAAACTTATTGATGAGAAAGAAACTTTGGCGATTGAGCGCGCCGACGCCCAGGAATTGAAAGGTTATGTTGATGCGCAAAAATCAAACGTCCAAAAAACCCAATCGGAAAAAAATACTATTTTAAAAACTACCAAAGGAAAAGAAAGCGAATATCAAAAAGTTTTGGCGGAAACTAAAAAAACCGCCGCGGAAATCAGAAAGCAGATTTTTAAATTTTTAGGCGGAGGCGAACTTGATTTTGAAGAAGCTTATAAATTGGCAAAAGTCGCTGAAAAATCAACCGGCGTGCGCGCGGCTTTGATTTTGGCGGTTCTTGATAGGGAATCAGCCTTGGGTAAAAATGTCGGGCAGTGCGATTATAAAAAAGCTATGCACCCGACGCGCGATATCCCTATATTTTTGGTTATTGTTAACGAGCTTGGGCTTGCGAATAATTTGCAAAGCGGAATGCTTAAGGTTTCTTGCGCCAATGCTGACGGGGCTTACGGCGGGGCCATGGGGCCGGCGCAATTTATTCCTTCAACCTGGAATATGTATAAAAATAAAATAGCCGATATCACCGGCAGTAATCCGCCAAATCCGTGGAAAAATGCCGATGCCTTTGTGGCAACAGCTTTATATCTGAAAGAATCTGGAGCTGTTTCAAATGAACGCATTGCCGCGGCTAAATATTATTGCGGTGGGAGGTGGAATAGATATGTTTGCACCAATGTTTATGGCCAGAAAGTCGTTGAAAAAGCCAAAAAATTTCAGGATGATATAGATGTTTTGAACGCATAATTTATTGCAAGTTTTGTAAACAAAAAATCTCCATATATGGAGATTTTTTGTTTGTGTGCTGTAATTATACACTTCGCGCGAACCTACTTTGAATGGAACTAAGGAAGCCGCCCCGCCGCCGCTCGCTACCACTCGCCACACCACAGAAAAATACTCTTTTCATTTTGCGCGCGTCGGATTTCTTTTTCCCCTAATGAAAAGAGTATTTTTCTGTGGTGTCTTGCTTTGACAAGCAAGGCGGCGGGGCTGGCCTCTGTTTCTATTCGCTCGGGTGCGGCGGAATTCCCCTCACACCCCTATTCCGCCGCACCCTCGCTCGGACGGACGG
>JACRPK010000015.1 GCA_016214005.1 Candidatus Wolfebacteria bacterium | reverse complement strand
AAATAAGGCCTCATGAGTCGCTGAATTATTTGACTCCCGAAGCCTATTATCGCAAATGGCAAACTGGTCGATTGCCGACAAAAGATGTTATTAGTCTACAAACCTAAGTGGTCAATATCTATATGGACCTGGACATAATAAGAAACTATCTGCCTGTGGATAACTTTTAGGGCTTAAATTATATGAATTTATCGCATAAAGATTTAAATAAAAGCCAACAAGAAGCTGTAGACAACCTTAATGGTCCGCTTTTAATAGTTGCCGGAGCCGGCAGCGGGAAGACTCGCGTTTTAACAAGCCGTTTGGCAGCTATCTTGGCTTCCGGAGTTCCGGAAGACAATATAATTGCCATTACCTTTACCAATAAGGCTGCCAATGAAATGAAAAATCGGGTTAAAAATAACAGCAAAAAGCTTTTTATCGGAACTTTTCATTCATTGGGCGCCGGGATTTTAAAAAAAGAAGCGAATTTAGCGAATAGAAAATCAAATTTTACGATTTTTGACGATGATGATTCAACAAAATTAATTAAAGAAATTATTAAAAGTTTTAATTTAAGCGTTAAGAATAGAAATATCAATTATTTTTATTTGAAAAAATCGTTTTCCCGAATAAAAAACGGGAATTGCGGGCCGGATGAAGAAAATGATTTAATTTGGCGGCTTTTTGAGGAATACGAAGCAATTTTGGCGAAAAATAACGCTTTTGATTTTGATGATTTAATAGAAAAACCGGTCAAAATTTTTCAAAATAATTCCGAGATTTTGGAAAAATATCAAAATCGCTTTCGATATATTTTGGTTGATGAATTTCAGGATACCAATCAATCTCAATATGATTTTATAAAACTTTTAGCCGGAAAACATAAAAATTTAAGCGTAGTCGGAGACGACCAGCAGTCAATTTATAAATTCAGGGGTTCGGATTTCAGGATTTTCTTGAATTTTGAAACTGATTGGCCGAAAACAAAAGTAGTGATGCTTGAGCAGAATTATCGTTCAAGCGGGAATATTATCAAATCCGCCTCGGTCTTGATTTCTAAAAATAAATTTCAGAAATCAAAAAGTCTTTGGACGGAAAATCCCGAAGGTGAGCCGGTAAAAATTGTTGAACATCAAAGCGAAGACGAGGAAGCGCGTTTTGTGGCGGATCAAATCTCTTATGGTTTGCGAGGCTTGCAATTAAATGAGAAAAATACAATCGGAATTTTATATCGCACCAATGCCCAATCGCGCGCCATAGAAACCGCTTTGATGGAAAACGGCATTACTTATAAAATTTTTGGCGGAGTTAAATTTTATGAAAGAAAAGAAATTAAAGATATTGTGGCGGCTTTGCGCTTTGCTTTTAACCCTCGGGATACCGTGAGCTTGGGGCGCTTGAAAGCGAATTTTTTAAAAAAGCCATTTTTGGAAATTAAAGAAAACGCGGCTCAGATGGCTTTGAGCCTTAAGCCGGTTGAACTTATCGGTTATGTTTTAAAAACAGCTGATTATTTTGAATATCTTAAAAAGCATTATCCGAATTTTGAAGAGCGCATTGAAAATATCAACGAGTTGATTTATTTTGCAACAAGTTTTGAAAATTTGGGAGAATTTTTGGAAAGAGTTTCTCTTCTGCAATCAGCTGACAATGTTAAAGAAGAAATTGGGATGGGAGAATCTAAGATATCTGTCAATTTAATGACCATTCATATGGCCAAAGGGCTTGAATTTGATGATGTTTTTATTATTGGTTGCAATGAGGGAATTTTGCCT
This sequence comes from Candidatus Wolfebacteria bacterium, assembly GCA_016214005.1. Lineage (GTDB taxonomy): Bacteria > Patescibacteriota > Minisyncoccia > UBA6257 > UBA9933 > JACRPK01. The sequence goes on along the minus strand of JACRPK010000015.1, from coordinate 38,876 downwards.
CATCAGATGTCTTATCACAGCGAAGAAGAAATTGAAGAAGAAAGGCGACTGATGTATGTGGCGATGACACGGGCGCGCCACAGGCTTTATTTGAATTTTTACAATATTCCATCAAGATTTCTTTACGAATTGCCGCCGGAGCTTGTTGAATTTTCCGGAAATAAATCTTTGGATGACGAAGAAAGATATATTTATGATTAAATAAATTTATTTGTTAGCTATGACAGTGGGCGAGTTTGGCAGATAATTTTATTTTGCAATATTTTTGTTTAATTTCTCTTGCTATAACTTGCGGTAGCAAAAAATTTATGATATTTTAAATTAAAAATTTATTAAACTATAAATAAAATTATGAAAAATTTAGATGAATTTAAATCAAGAAAAGAGTGGGAAGAGTTTATTTGGGTTAATTTTTTAGAAGATATTTTAAAAATTAAATCTGCCAAGGAATTAAAAGAAAATTTAGAGATTGTAATAAGTAAAAAAGAAAAACAATTTATAATAAAAAGATTGCTGGCTGTTTATTTCATCAGCAAAGGCAAAAAATATAGAGAAATAGGAGATTATTTATGGATTTCACCTTCAACAATCAGCGCCATTAAAAAAGCTGTTTTAGGGAAAATAAATTATCAAGCGAGAGATCCTTTAAATAAATTCAAGAAAATTAAAAATAATAATATTAAATTTGAATATTTGTCTGATTCGGCATGGAAAATGATAATTTCTTTATCTTTGTGGATGGATAAACGTATTTCGTCGATAAAAGGCAAGGGACGATGGAATTTTTTGAATAATTTATAAGATAATTTTTTATTGTTATTTTATTATTTATTGATAAATAGGAAAGTAAAAATTACAATAATATATTGTTATTTTCAATTATCTATCTTGCTACCGCAAGTTGTAGCAAGAATTGCGGATAAAAATAAAAGAATAGAGAAAATAAGAAATAAAAAAGAAAAAAGAAGAAACGGGATAAAAATAAAATGGGGAATTATTTAGGACAGCATTTTTTAAAAAATAAGCAAAAGCTTCAAAAAATTGTCGAGGCCATAGATCTTGAAAAGGGAGATTTTATAATTGAAATCGGACCGGGCAAGGGAGCTTTAACAATCCCGCTTTTTGAAAAATACAAAGAATTAAATTGCAAAATAATCGCCATTGAAAAAGATTCGCGCCTGGCGCAAGATTTAAGAAATCGGATTTCTAGCGGGGTTGAAATTATTGAAGGTGATGCGTTGAAAGTCTTACCTCAAATAATTCAAAACTACAAACTACAAACTATAAACTACAAACTTGTTGGCAATATTCCGTATTATATTACCGGATATTTATTTAGGATTTTGGGAGAGTTGAAAAATAAGCCGTCAAAAATAGTTTTGCTTATTCAAAGAGAAGTGGCAGAGCGTGTTTGCGCCAAGCCTCCGGAAATGAATTTATTAGCAGCCAGCGTCCAGTTTTGGGCAAAACCGGAAATTATCAGCTATGTTTCGCGAAAAGATTTTTTACCGCCGCCGAAAGTGGAAAGCGCGATAATAAAATTAGAACCTTTTGCTACCGCAAGTTGTAGCAAGAATTTTAATAACAATAAAAATAAAAATAAAAATAAAAATGATAATAATAAAATAAATAAAATAGGCAGAAGAAAAATAATGGCTGCTACCGCAAGTTGTAGCAAGATAAGAGAGAGAATAGGAGAGAAAACAAGAGAGAGAACAAGAGAGAGAACAAGAGAAAGTATAGGAGACGAAAATTATTATAAATTACTTAAAATTCTTTTTAAACAGCCGAGAAAAACGATATTGAATAATTTATCATCAGGAATTTCTGGTAAAAAGAAAGAAGAAATTATTGAAAAATTAGAAAAAATCGGCATAAATTCGCAAGATCGGCCGCAAAATTTGGGAATTGGGCAAATTAAAAAAATTTCAGAAATATTGTTTTGAAATTTTATAAATGGCATAATCATTTTATGAATGTAAAAATTTTGGCATTGGGTTTGACGTTAGTAGCTGGAATAATCAGCTTGAATTTAGTTTTTTTAAAAGATCAATGGAAAAATCAGGAAAATGTTGGAAAATTTAAGGTTGGCTATCAACAAAATAATATTATTTTGCAAAAAAATATTTTGGCTGATAATCCTATTGATTGGGTTGGAAATTTAGTCAAGCCAATTGAAAAATTTATTGCAAAGGAGCAAATTGTTCAGCCTTTGATTATCAAAGAACAACCTATTGTTGAAAATAATTCTATTAAGCCGCAATCAAACGAAGACGTTTTGCCAGCAAATCGATTGTTCAAAACTATAATCGGAGATAATAATAGCAACAATAACCAGGAATTAGCCGTTGATTATTATAAAAATTTTTTAGAAATTTCCCGGCAAATTAGCTTTGAAAAAAACAGCATCGAAAAAATGGTGGAAGATCCGCAAATGAGCAATGCGCCGATGACTCTGGAAAATTTAATAGAAATAGCGGCTTCTGGAACAAATTTGGAAGAATTGAGATTTTCTTTCGGCGAATGGGAGAGATTGGATTACAAAATGGTTAATGAACTAAATAAATTAAATAATCAATTTTATTTTAACAAAGAGTTAGCTAATTGGTTTAAATATAATGCTGATTTGGCTGGGAAATTTAGCAAAAATAATTTAAATAAAAATGAAATTGAATCATTAGCTTCTGAGTTTAAGGCAAAAGGAGCGATTCATAATGAAAATTTTAAAAAAAGCGTAGCGGTTTTGGAAAAATCTCCAAAATTTTCGTTAATTCAAACCGCCCAGGCTTTTACTTGCGCTGCTTTTTCCCTGCCTGGTTTTTATAATTTTGGTGGCCGAGTATCGGTTCAGGATGCTTGCGATCATGGCGTGGTTGAAATAATACTCCCGCCTTGCGGCGGATCTTTAATGTTTTCCTATCCTGTTTTGGCGGCTAATCCATATTTATATAAAAAACCGATAATCAGTTCTGTTGTTTTAGGGAAGGCATTGGTGGCTCCTTGGGTAGCGGCTTGTTTGCCGGCCGAGCCTATTCCCTATGAAGCTGAAGTTTTATTTTTTGGCACAAGTGGTTTGCCATAATCGGTTTGCCATAAATTTTTAGTTTTCCTCTTGTTTAATCATTGAAAAATCGTTTATAATTATTGTGAATGAGCAATATTAGCCGCGCAAAAATCGTCACTTCGGTTTTAATTTTAGGTGTTGCCTTGGTTTATTCATATTTGGCGATATTTAGCTCTTTGCCATCTTTTAATATTGCAGAAAAAAAATCAGACAATAATATTTTTAATCCCTTATTCGGGAAAAATCCTCTTCAATGGGTTGGAAATAGAATTGAAAATAAAAATAGCAGCGATTTATCGCTTGCTCAATACGCGAATAAACTTGATTCTAAAAAAAATCAGGAGAATAATTTTACGGAAAATTTTGTAAATACGGTTTTTAACAGGGTCCAAGCCGGCAATTTGGCTCAGGGCGGAGTCAATCCGAGCTTTCCAGGCGATAAAGAAATAAATGGAAAATTTGATCTTGGGCTAGTTGAATTTTTAAAAGACAGCGAAATAAAAATTTCTTTTGACAATTCTAAAGAAGCGAAAATAAAATATCTTGATTCTTTAAGCGAGTCGGCTAAAAAAGATTATGGCGATTTTAAAAAAGATCCATTAGAGATTACAATTGATGTTGTAAAAGATTTAAATCCCTTGTCAGCCAAAGAAGCTGCGGAAATTTATAAAAACACAGCCAAAGATTTTTTAAATATTGAAGCCCCGAGCACTTGGAAAAATTTTCATAAAGATTTAGTAATATATTTTAAAAATGGGGCGGTTATTTATGAAGCAATGGCTCAATATCATAAAGATCCCCTAAAAGGATATGCGGCAATTGAAAAAGCCCAAGATGTTTTAGTCCAAAAAGGCATTGGAATAAATTCTGATTGGCAGGAAAAATATAATGAAGTTAAATAAATTTAAAAAAATTATTATCGGTCTTGTTATTGTTTTTTTATTTTTTGGTTCTTTTGGCGGAGTTTTTATAAATAAAGCCCAGGCTCAGCAAGCGCAAGGCGGAAATGATTTGGCAAGTGTTTTGGGCCAGGCGACTGCGCAGACCGCTGTTTGCGCTGCTGCTTCTGCTGCAGTAAGATATGCGCAACAATTTATAGCGGAAGCTCAGTCAACTCCTGAAGCAACTGCGAAAGCGGCTGGGGGAGGCGGCATACCTGTATATATAACAAATATTGGCGCTTCGGCAGAGCCAGTAAAAGCAAAATATAATGTTACTTTACAAAACGGTTGGGATGACACCAAAAAATGCATTAAAGATGTTTTGCGAAAACAGCTTATGGATTGGACGGTTGATCAAGTTGTTGATTGGATTCAAAATGGCGGCGATCTTGGCTCAAGATTTACGATTGATTGGGAAAAAGACAAACAAAGCGCTTGGAATGCTGGCGCCGGAGCGGTTATAAATGAAGTTGCTCCGTTTTTGTGTTCTGATTTTAGGGCAAAAGTTCAGCTTTCTTATATGCCGGTTCAAAAGTTCCATAAGCGCCTGGAATGTACTTTGGATAAAGTTCAGGCAAATATAAGCGATTTTTCCAATGATTTTAATAATGGCGGATGGCTGGCTTATAATACGATGTGGCAGCCGCAAAATAATTATTTTGGCGTAAATTTAATGATTCATGATGAAGCAGCGGCTCGCGGTTCAAACAAGGCAGAAGCGGCTATTAATGATTTAAATGCCGGCGCAGGATTTAAGTCTTTGAAATCTTGCAAGGTTGCGCTGAAATCGGGAGATTCAATTGACGATCCATGGGGAGGCAGTCCAATTTCTTTAACTGCCGGTGATGCTATTTTAATAAGCACAGGAGGTTCTTATACTGTTGGCGGAAGCGGTTCAACATCTGCCACAACTTTTGCGGATGCTCAAACAAAAAATGCCAATTTAGCGGATATTCGTGAAAGAATTAATTATTTTAGCGCTACCGAAAAAATTGTGAAAGACAATGCCGGTCAATATTGTTTTGAAGCGAATCTTAAAAATGCCACTCCTGGTCGAGTTGCCGGCGATATGGTTCAAAAATATATGGTTGATAGCAGCGATACTGCTTTATCCGCTCTTGGCGATTCTGAAGATTGGGGAAAATGGATTACGGCCATTGCTGACGCCGCGACAAACAGATTGATGAAGGAAGGCATTGGTATGATGAAAAAGAGCGGGCAAACTCCGGCGCCAAGCTTCCCGAGCGGATATGATATAGCAAGTCAACAAGGCACAGCAAACGCCGAGAAATTAATTAGCGCCACTTCAACGCAAATTTTGGCAGTTAAGCAAGATTCTTTATTGTTTGCCAAAGATACTCTTTATAAATATGAGCTTATTAATTTTTATCAGAAATCATCAACTAAGTCTTCATGCTTAACGCCGGCAATAACCGCGTTTGATGTTGCTAGTGCCAGCACAACATCCAATAATCTGACAGATGAAGTTAACGGCATACAAATTATTCAGACGTCTGCCGGTAATTTTATTGCCTCTTCAACTCTTATTAATTCTTCTGCGACAATGACAAGTGAGGCTAAAATGCAGGCGATACAGGAACTTATTAATGGCTTTAATTTGGATATGGTAAATTATCCCACTGCTAATTATGCCTTAACAAGAAGAGATGCTTTAAATATTGCAACAAATGAGAATATTAAATTAGAAGCGATTAACGCTTCATCAACGGCGCAAGTTAGTCAATGTCCATGATTAGATTTTTTAGGGGAAAAATAAAAAAAATATTTTTTGTAGCCTTAACTGGAATTTTTGTTTTATTGGTGATTTTTACGCCGAGTGAAGCGAAGGCGGTTAATCTTTTTGGTATTTCAGATTTTACTGCAGGAGCTCTTACTATCGTTGCCCAGGTATTTTCTTATATTTTTGGATTTATTGCCGGAATTTTATTTTGGATTTCAACTCTTTTGCTTAAATTGGCATTAAATATTAATTTTGAAATTTTGAACAGTTTGATTGTTAAAACTGGCTGGCAAATAACTCTTAATTTTGCGAATTTGGGATTTGTTTTGGCGATTATTGTAATCGCTTTTGCCACAATTTTTCGGATGGAAAGCTACGCAATGAAACAGACTCTTTGGAAATTAATTGTAGCCGCGCTTTTGGTAAATTTTAGTTTGGTAATTGCCGGAGCGTTTATAAGCCTCTCTGATTCGCTTTCATATTATTTAATTGACGCGACAACCGCTGGCTCAACACCCGGCGCTCATAATATAACCGGGTGGGGAGATACTTTTGCTGGAATGTTTAGGGCTCAAGAACTTTTAAAAATGAATGAAAATTCAAAAGCCGAAGGAGTTCTTGGAACTACAACAGAAGCGCTTAATGTTGTTGGCAGCGCTGTTTTAATAAATATCGCTTCACTATTTTTTATAGCCCTTTTTACATTTTTGGTTTGTTTAACCGTTTTAGCGGCAGCGATTATGCTTTTGATTCGCTATGTTTATCTTGGGTTTCTTTTGATTCTTTCTCCGATTGTCTGGCTTTTGTGGATTTTCCCAGGCACCTCAAAACATTGGTCAAAATGGTGGGATGATTTTTTGCGCTGGACATTCTTTACTCCATTAATGTTATTTTTTTTATATTTGGCGATATTTTCAATAAAAGGGCAGTCGGATATGGCTAAAAATATTTTTAACAATGATCCTGCCAGCGCTTCTGTGAATCTCACTTTTGGCATTGAAGTAATTGGCGATATGGTGATTGCCATATTTATGTCAATGATCGGACTTATGGCTGCGAATAAGTTGAGCATTATCGGAGCGGGCGCGGCTTATGGCATGGGCGAGTCTGTTATTAAAGGAGCTGGAAGCGCGGCTGGAAATTTTGCCAAAAAACAAACTTTGCAGCGCGGACTTGGTTGGATGAACAGGCCGGGAAAAGAAGGGAAATCTTTTGCTGATAAGGCTGCTCAATGGTCAGCTACTTCAAAATTAGCCAAATGGTCTGGTTTGGGATATGCGGCTCAGGGAATAACTAAATTAGCCGCGGCCGGAGGAGAAAATCAGATGAAGCAAGCCAAAGACAGCATTAAAGGAAAAAGTGTTAATGAATTGACTGCTATGCTTGGAACAACGACTTTTGACAGGGCAAAAAAAGCGGCTATTTTACAAGAATTAAGAGATAAAGATTCATTAAATAAAATTCCGAATGTTGATAATTATCTTACTCATGGCGAACGCGCTAATTGGCAAGCCTTGGGACAAGGAAAAGAATTTGAAAAATTGGAGAAAAAATTGGGAAGGAGTGTGGAAATGGTTACTGGAAAAAATAGTGACAATAAAGAAATATCTTTTGAAGAAGCGGTTGAAAAGCATTATGAAAACTATAATTTGGCCGATTGGCAGGGCGTTAGTCCGGGAGTTTTTACAGATAAAAAATATGGAGATACTATAACCAAAAATATGTTAAAAGATTATCCGGCTGCGCTTGGAAAAATTGCGCCTAAGATTAAAAAAGCTGATTGGGATAAATTTACTAATCAAATTAATACAACTTTTGAGAAAATTAAAATTGAAGTTCCTTCTGATATAGGAGATAAAATAGGAAAATCAATTGAGAAAAATTTGGGAGGTCGTTTTACGGGTTGGGGTCCGGAAGAAAAAGAAGAAAAAAAAGCCGGCGGGGAAGAGAAAAAGGAAGAGAAAAAGGAAGAGAGAAAATAAAATTTTATGTTGACTATTACTAAGCAGCAAGTTTTAAAAAGATGGGATGATTTGCCAATGATTTTGCGCGAAGCGATTTTTTCCGAACGCAATGCCGATATTTTATGGGGTATTTGCGAAGCCCAGCATTTATCAAAAGAAAAAATCCGCAAAATTTCAATTTTAGCCGGAGACGTGATTATGGGCCTTACTCATCAGGATGATTTGGCAAAAGAAATTAGAAATGAAACAGGCATAAATTCAGAAATTGTCAGTTTGATAGTTGATGAAATGGATAGAAAAATTTTTAGTCTTATTAAAAGTGAAATAGAAAAAGCTTTTGCTTTGGCTTGGCCCTCTGAAGAAATTGAAGAAAATTTGGAAGTTGGTATTGAAGCTGGTAAGCCGATTGTTTCAGATATTATTAAGCAAGAAATTAAAATCACCAGACCAAAGCCTTCATCCGCTGAACCGCTGAAAATTATCACCACCGAAGAAGGAGAAAAAATAATTTTGCCAAAAGCTGGAATAGAAGAAGTTCCTCAAGTTGCGCCTGCGCCAGTTTCTGTTGCCGAGGGGCCGGTTGTGCTTCACAAAGAAGAAGAGGCTGTTAAGCCGATTTTCGGCGAGAAAAAATCATTGGGAGATTTATTTGGTCATTTGCTCGGCAAAAAGCCTTTTGAGGGCATTGAAAAAAAGGATGTTGTTTCTGTGGCGGCTCAAATGGAAATTCCTAAACAAGTTGAAATAAAAGAATCTCAGCCTGCATTAATTGCCGAACAAGAAAAAGTAAGAGAGGTCCATTATGAAAATGTTTTGAGAACTCCGATTACCCAAGCCGGCGAGCCTATGCCAGTTAGTCTTTCGCCTGTTGAGCAGCAAATTAAACCCGCTGTTGTTGAAGAAAAAAAATCAGAGCCGATTGCTGAGGTTGTCAAAGAAAAGCAATTATCTGAAGAAGAAAAAGCTAAAGCAAAAGTTGTTAATTTTAAAGTTGAAGAAAATAAGCCGGAAGAAAAACTTATTGCGCCAGCTAAGAAAAATATTTTTGGATTTGTTAAAAATTTATTTAAAAATAAAAATAAAGAAGTTGTTAATAAGCAAGAAATTGCCGTTGCGCCAATGGCTGAATCAGCGATTATGCCGGAAATTGCGCCGATAAAAAAAGAAGAAATTAAAGAATCTGTTGCTATCACTAGTGATAGCAACAGAGAAAAGATAGAAAATGCAGGGGCGGTAAAAGAAGAAACAAAGGTAACTGAAGAAACAAATCCAATTGAAGAATCAAAACAGATTGAAGAAGTAGGGCAGATTGAAAAAACAAAAAGGAAAATAGACATAAAAGGCTTTATCAAATCGCTTTTTAATAAATAATCCCTCACCCTTCAAGCATCTATGTTTTTTCATGTTTATTTATTAAGATCAAAATTAGATAATAGCTTTTATATAGGCTTTGCCGAGGATCTAAAAGAAAGAATGGAAAAACATAATAAGGGAATGGTGCAATCAACAAAAAATTTAAGACCAATGGAATTAATATATTTTGAATCATACAAATCAAAAAGGGACGCATTGATTAGAGAAAAGAGATTAAAGCAATTTGCTAAGGGCTTCTCTTCTTTGAAGAGCCGCCTTTTCGATTCTTTAATGCTTGAAGGGTGAGGGATGCAATTTCAGGTTCCCCAATTTATTGAAGTTGAAAGCAAACTTGTCGGGCCTTTGACTTTAAGGCAATTTTTATATTTGGCGGCGGCTGGCGGCGCAAGTTTTTTAGCATTTTTTGTTTTTAAAACATGGCTTTGGTTTTTGATAAGCGCGATTTCTTTCACGTTTGGGATAGCTTTGGCTTTTTATAAATATAACGGCCAACCGCTGCCGAAAATTATTTTCTACGCTTTTTCTTTTTTATGGAAACCGAAATTATATATCTGGAAAAGGGAGGCGGAGAAAGCGGCTGGGCTTCCCGAAACTCCGGAAATAAAAAGAAAAAATCTTTTTCAAATGCCGAGTATGAAAAAATTAATGCAGGATTTGATGATCAGCAAACAACCTATTTCTCAAAGAGAAAAAGTAGTTTCACCGATAGTCGGAGAAAAAATGAAAGAAGGTTATGCGGTTTTGAAAAAAACAACCGGAGAAAAAAAAGTCGCGAAACAGGTTAATTATTAGTATAATTTAAAAATGCCCAAAGAAACTCAAGCAACTCAGCAATTCGTGGATATTGCTGATATAAAAAATAATACGGTTATTTTAAAAGGAGGCGGATTGCGCCGCGTTTTGATGGTTTCTGGAATTAATTTTGATCTTAAATCAGAAGAAGAACAAAATATAACTCTTTATGCTTTCCAAAATTTTTTAAATGCTCTTGATTTTTCTCTTCAAATTATCATTCATTCCCGTAAAATGAATATAGACGCTTATCTTGATAACTTAAAAAAACGCGAAGACCAGGAAGAAAATGAAATGTTAAAAAATCAAATTGCGGAATATATGGAATTTATCAGATCTTTTGTGTCGCAAAATGCGGTGATGGCAAAAAGTTTTTTTGCAGTGGTGCCATACACGCCGATTGCTATTCCTCAGGTTAGCGGTATTTTTTCGGGCATTTTTGGAAAATCTTCAAAAAAAGAAGCAGGCAAAGATGAAGGCTTTGAACATAATATAATTCAGCTTAATCAAAGAGTTGATCAGATAATTAACGGATTAAATCAAATCGGTCTTCGGGCAGTGGCGCTCAATGACGAAGAATTGCTTGAATTATTTTATAATTTATATAATCCGGCGGAAATAGAAAAAAAAGAATTAAAATTGGAAAAATAATATGGAACAAGCCAATAGAATGGAACAAATCAAAGATATTAAAAACATCATAGCTCCTTCGGCGATAAGCAGCGAGCCGAATTATTTAAAGCTTGGCGAAAAATTCGTCAAAACTATTTTTCTTTTTACTTATCCGAGATTTCTTTCAAGCGGCTGGTTTAATAGAATTATCAATTTTCCGGAAGTGATGGATATCTCAATATTTTATCATCCGGTTGATACGGCAACATCTTTAAAAAATTTAAGAAAAAAAATCACCCAGGTTGAAGCCCAGCTTTTGGAACGCCAGGAAAAAGGTCTGGTAAGAGATCCGATGCTTGAAACCGCTTATCAGGATATTGAATCGCTTAGAGATTCTCTTCAGCAGGGCAGGGAAAAAATGTTCAATGTCGGAATTTATATTGTTTTGCAGTCTGATTCGCTTGATAATTTAGCGAGAATTGAAGACGCGATTAATTCAATGTTTGAGACCCAGTTGGTTTATGCCAAGCCAGCGTCGTTTCAGCAAATTGAAGGATTTGTTTCAACCTTGCCGATATGTTCGGATAAGCTTGACGTTTGGACGCCGCTTAATTCCGGACCGGCTTCTTCAATGTTCCCATTTGTTTCAATGGATTTAACTTCTGATAACGGAGTTTTATATGGCATCAATCGGCATAATAATGGCTTAGTGATTTTTGACAGATTTTCTCTTGAAAACGCCAATATGGTGGTTTTTGCCAAATCCGGCAGCGGAAAATCTTTTGCTTCCAAGCTTGAGATTTTTAGGTCGTTAATGATGGGCACGGATGTTTTGGTGATTGATCCGGAAAATGAATATGAAACTCTTGCTAATACCGTCGGTGGCAGTGTTTTCAAAATATCTTTAACATCGGATAATGCTATCAATCCATTTGAAATTCCGATAATTCCCAAGGGAGAAGAACCTGGAGATGTTTTCAAATCTCATATTTTGAATCTTGTCGGACTTTTAAAATTGATGCTTGGTAAAATTACTCCGGAAGAAGACGCGATTTTGGACAGGGCGATAACTGAAACTTACGCCAGCCGCGGCATTACCGCGGAAATAGCGGATTTTACCGGAATAGAAGCTCCGCTTTTAGAAGATTTGGAAATTATTTTACGAAATATGGAAGGCGGCAGGGGATTGGCTGAACGGCTTTATAAATATATAAAAGGCACTTATGCCGGTTTTACCAATCGCAAAACAAATATTGACATTAAAAACCGTTTGATAGTTTTTTCAGTAAGGGATTTAGAAGAAGAGCTTCGGCCGATAGCAATTTACATTGTTTTGAATTTTATTTGGAATTTAATAAGAGCGGAATTAAAAAAGCGCATTATGGTGATTGACGAGGCATGGTGGCTGATGAAATATGCTGACAGCGCGTCTTTTTTATTCAGCTTAGTAAAACGCTGCCGCAAATATTTTTTGGGCGTGACAACTATCACCCAAAATGTTGAAGATTTTTTAGAATCTTCTTACGGGAAGCCGATTATTACAAATTCATCTCTTCAGCTTTTGTTAAAACAGGCGCCAGTTTCAATTGATATTTTGGCAAAAACTTTCAATTTGTCCGAAGCGGAAAAAAGTCTGCTCATTGAAGCGGGCATTGGCGAAGGATTGTTTTTTGCCGGTTTAAAACATGTGGCGATTGCGGTAAAGGCTTCATATTTTGAACATCAAATCATTACCACTAATCCGGAAGAATTGTTAAATAAATAAAATGAACGAAGAAGAGAAAAAAATTTCATTGCCGGAAATCATTTTTATAATCGGGCTTGGATTGTTGGCTGAATTATTTGATATTATTGATTTTGGCTGGCTCATTGGATTTCCATTGCAATTTTGGCTTATAATGAAAGGAGGAATTGGTTTTAAAAATCAAGCAACGCTTTTGGCTGGCAATCTTATTGAGCTTATTCCTGTTTTAGATTGGCTGCCGATTCGCATTGTGGCTCTGATAATTACGATTTATTTGATTAACCATCCGAAAATTTCCGAAATAATGCCGACAAAAATATCCGGTAAAATTTCAAAATGAAAATTTCAAATTTCAAATTTAAAATCTTGATTTTTCTGTTTTTCGCTTTTTATTCTTTATTTTTTGCTTCTTCGGCCAATGCCCAGGTGGCAACGGTTCCGCAATTTTTAATTTCTTGGAAAGCCCAAAGTTACGCGCCGAATTGGTATGGCGGGAAAATTTTTCCTAATCGCGGCAGCCGGATAGAAGTTGCCTTTGAATTGATTGACAATGGGAAAATCGCCGATATTTCAAAATTAAGGGTGCGTTGGTATATTAATGATAAATTAGTTTTGAATGAAAAGCAGGGGTTGGGATTAAAAACATATTCTTTCAGGGTGTTTGATTTTCCTGGACAAGATATTGAAGCGAGAATTTCTGTTTTGGGTTATAAGGGAGGTGATCAGCTTGATGATTTAATTATCATACCGGTTGTTCATTCGGAAGCCGTGATTGACGCGCCTTATGCTTCAAGGAAAATTGGCGTTGGCAATAATTCATTTTTTGCTTATCCTTTTTTCTTTAATATTTCAGATTTAAGCAAATTGTCTTTCCAGTGGTTTGCGAATAGTCAGGTGTCCCAAGGCGATGTTGATAGGCCTCAAAAACTTGATTTGAACATAGACAAAAAAGTTCCAAAAGATTTTGAAATTAATTTGCGGCTTAAAATTAATAATTTATCAGATGATATAGATTTTTCCGACAATGAAATGAAATTTAAAGTTAAATAATCATGATATTTATTTCAACATTAAGCCTTTCCTGCGAAACTTTCAAATACCCATGGTGCCAAACAGCAACAGCCCTAGGAGGTTCGACTGGTCTTATCAACACCATTTACAATTATTCTTTAGCCGCTGCCGGAGTAGCTGCTTTGGCGGTAATAATCTACGGAGGAATATTATGGATAACTTCAGCCGGAAGTCCCGGTAAAATAGAAGAAGCCAAAGAATATATCACCGGCGCTATCTATGGCATCATTCTTCTTGCTTCCGCTGCTTTGCTTTTCAATACGATAAATCCGCAGATTGCGGAGTTAAAAGAGCCGGGTTTTGATAGATTACAAGCCCAGGCAACACAAGCTTTGGAGTCGGGATATTATAGTCAGCATGGAGATTTATTAACTAAAAAAGCGGATAAATCCAATTGGACAGCGCAGGAGATTGCGACTCTTTATTCGCACGATGAATCTTTTGCTTTGTTAAACAAAAATGGCATAGATGTTGTTGGAAGCGGAGGATTGTGCGCTAATCAAATTTCAAAAAATTGCACGAGTCTTAATGGCATTCCTAAAAAAACGATAAATAATTTGATTGCTGTTAAAAATGCTTGCGGCGTGGCTTGCGAAGGCCAAATTGTAGTGACAGGCGGAACGGAAAATCAGCATAAAGCCCAGGGATTTGGCTATGGGTCAATTGATGTAAAATATTCAGAATCTTTATATCAATATTTGCAAGCTAAAAATTTTAATGTTGTAAGAGAATGTGTCTCAACTTCTGATATTTGTCCGGCGCATGCGACAGGTGGCCATATTAGTTTTTATACAAGCGTATAATATGAATTTTTTTTCTAAAATAATTTTAATAATCGGGTTAACAGCCGGATTTAGCGTTCAGGCTATTAGTGACGCTTCACAGGTAAGCATAAGCTGCGAAACTTTCAAATACCCATGGTGCCAAACAGCAACAGCCCTAGGAGGTTCGACTGGTCTTATCAACACTATTTACAATTATTCTTTAGCCGCTGCCGGAGTAGCTGCTTTGGCAGTTATAATCTACGGAGGAATATTATGGATAACTTCAGCCGGAAGTCCCGGCAAGATAGAAGAAGCCAAAGAATATATCACCGGCGCTATCTATGGCATCATTCTTCTTGCTTCCGCTGCTTTGCTTTTCAATACGATAAATCCGCAGATTGCGGCTTTGCCGGAGCCGAAAATTACTCGATTAGAACAACCATCTCCGCTAATTCCAACGTCAACTTCATCTTCATCTGGGTTAGCTCATCAATGGGTTTTTTTACCAAGCGGTGCGACATGCGCTTATAAGGGGACTGGCTGGAATCTTGTTAAAAATCAAATTTGCGCTGATAAGCCACAGCCTTCGGGCGCTGTTTGTTGCGCAAGCGCTAAATAATTTTATATAAAATTATGAAAATCGCATTTTTTGAAATTGAACAATGGGAAGCGGATTATGTTAAAGAAAAATTGTCCAATGCCGAGCTTTTTTTTAGCGCTGGAAAATTAAACAAAGATAATTTGCCGCCAGAAAAAGATTTTGACGCGATTTCCGTTTTTGTTGGCTCGGAAGTCGGCAAAGAAGTTATCAGCGCTTTTTCAAATTTAAAACTTCTTACCACTCGTTCAACTGGTTTTGACCATATTGATTTGACTGAAATAAAAGATAGGGGAATTAAGACGGGATATGTGCCGGGCTACGGCGACAATACCGTGGCGGAATTCGCTTTTGCTTTGATTTTAAATTTATCTCGGAAAATTTTTGACGCTTATGACAGAATCAAAGAAAGCGGCCGGTTTGATTTTGAAGGATTGCAGGGTTTTGATTTAAATGGAAAAACAATCGGCATTGTCGGAACAGGCAGAATAGGACGGTTTATGGTAAAAATCGCCAAGGGATTCGGGATGAATGTTGTGGCCTTTGACGCGTTTCCCAATGAAAATTTGGCAAAAGAAATGGATTTTAAATATGTTAGCATTGATGAATTGTTGGCGATGTCCGATGTTATAAGTTTGCATGTGCCTTATTTGCAATCCACTCATCATTTAATAAATTTTCAAAATATCGGCAAAATTAAAAAAGGCGCTTTGCTTATTAATACCGCTCGCGGACCGATTGTTGAAACCGAGGCGATTGTTAAAGCTTTAAATGATGGAATTTTAGGGGGCTATGGAGCGGATGTTTTGGAAGAAGAGGGAATTATAAAAGATGAAAAAGCATTTTTGCTTTATGGTCATCCGCAGGAGCATAATTTGAAATTAGCCCTGGCAAATCATGTTTTAATTGATATGCCCAATGTTATCATTACGCCGCATAACGCTTTCAATACCAAAGAGGCGATTACGCGGATTTTAGACACAGATATTGAAAATATAAAATCTTTTATTGGAAAAGGCGAAACAAAAAATCCGATACCATAATGATTATTATTTACCTTTTAAAACGTTTTGTTTTTCGTGTTAAAGAATTTTTGCGGCATTGGTATATCAATAGTTTTTTTGTTTGGAGCCATTTTATTATTTCAATTTTTGAAAAACTGGATAAAGCTTTCGCTTTAAAAATAACTTGGCGGCATTTTTTTGAGCCGCTTTATCAGGACAGGACTTTTTTGGGATATTTTCTGGGCTTTATTTTCAGATCAGGAAGATTAATTCTGGGAATTTTGGTTTATCTGCCGTTATTTTTTTTGGCGGTTTTAAGTTATTTGATTTGGCTGATTATTCCATTTTATATTATTTATCAAATTTAATGGCATAAGCGAGAAAAAAGGATGTTTTTTCAACCCGCTCACGCCTCGTCTTTAACTCGGCTGCGCTTTCGTTAAGGTTTCAAAAACATCCTTTTTTCTCGCTTATTTAGATAAGTTTGTTATCCCTGCGGGATGTTCTTCAAGATGATTTGTTTTGCTGGAATGTGATTTAATATCTTGCTGCCGCAAGTTATAGCAAGTATTCCAATAAAATCTTTTCTATAGCCAGTCTATTGGATTAAAGTTATAAATTATTGAAATTAATTTATCTGAGCGGAGACTTTGGCTGGCGAAAAAAGATTTTATTGATAGATAATTATATTTTTGAAAATATTTTTTTGCGGTGTATAATAAATATATGCTTAATAAAAAAATAAAAGTTGCGGTTGTTTTTGGAAGTCGTTCGGTGGAACATGAAGTTTCCATTGTTACGGCAATGCAGATTTTTGAAAATATTGACCGTCAAAAATACGAAGTTATTCCGGTTTATATTGATAAATCCGGTCGTTGGCTTGTAAGCGATAAGCTTCAAAAAATAGAAAATTTTAAAGATTTGAAATTAAAAAATATTTCGGCTAAAGAATGTCTTTTAGTTGGTTCGCCGAATAATAAATTAATTTCAAAATCTTCTTTCGGATTTTTTAAGCAAATTCCCGTTGATATATTTATGCCGCTTATCCATGGCACATACGGAGAAGACGGCACATTACAGGGACTTTTGGAAATGGCGGATATGCCTTATACCGGTAGCGGCGTTGTCGGTTCAGCCGTTGGTATGGATAAAATCATCCAAAAAGCGGTTTTTAAAGATGCCGGCATCAATACGGTAAAATATGTTTGGTTTTTAAAAAGTCAGTGGCGAAATGGACAAAAAGATAAAAAAGAAATTTTAGACAATATTGAAAAAAATTTGATGTATCCGCTTTTTGTCAAACCTGCCAATTTGGGAAGCAGTGTTGGGATAAACAGGGCATCAAATTTAAAGGAGCTTGAAAATGCCATTGAAATTGCCAGTCATTTTGACAGGAGGATTTTAATTGAAGAGGGTAAAGAGAATATCATTGAAATTAATTGTTCGGTTTTGGGGAATAGCGGCGATTTGCAGGCATCGGTTTGCGAACAGCCGATAAATCAAAGCGAAAAAATGCTCACTTACGAAGATAAATATTTAAAGGGCGGCAAAACCAAGGGAATGGCCGGACTTTCGCGTTTGGTGCCAGCGCCGATTAGCGATGAATTGGCAAAAAAAATTCAGGAAACCGCCAAAATAGCTTTTGGGGCTGTTGACGCGTCAGGGATCGCGAGAATAGATTTTTTGGTTGATGTTGAAAAAAATAATATCTGGATAAACGAAATAAACACCCTGCCGGGATCTGTGTCATTTTATCTTTGGGAAAAAAGCGGCATTGATTTTAAAACATTGATTGATAAATTGATTGATTTGGGATTTGAGAAATATAAAGAAAAAAAGGAAATTACTTTCAGCTACGAAACAGATTTAATTTTAAAAACCTCCGGCGGATCGAAAAGATAAATTTTTAAAATTAAAAATAATGATCTGGCAAGTCATTTTCTAAAAGTACTATTGAATTTGGAACAGCAATTTGCGAAAGTTTTGTTTTTGCTTCTTCCAAATTTTTTACTTCAAAAACTTTTTGACCGTATTGATCGCCGAATTTTTCTTTTAAGCCGGAGCAAAGCGCTTCTTTATTGGTTTCTCCGATGATAATGGCGAAATTTATTATATCAGCGGCTTCAATAGCTGCTTGCCTATTGAGTTCAAATTGGCAATCGCCTAATTCAATCATGCCCGGAGTAGCCAAAATTTTTATTTTTGCCGGATAATTTTTTAAAGCCTGAAGAGCTGATTTAAAACCGATTGGATTGGAATTATAGGCATCGTCAATAATAGTAATGCCCAAAGGAGTTTTTATGATTTGCTGGCGGTGGGGAGTCGGGGGCAATGTTTTTAAAAATTCTTTTGTTTTTTCTTTGTTGATTTCAAAAATTTTTCCGATTTTAATCGCCAATTCTTCTTTTGATGAAAAATAATCAATCGGCGCTTTAATTTTTAATTCAGCCCATTCTTTTTTTTCTTTTAATTTTCTTTCCATTTCTTGCGGAATAAATCCAAAACCGCCTTGGGAAAGTGATTCAATGAGCTCCATTTTGGCTTTGAAAATATTTTCAAGCGATTTGAAGCGTTCAAGATGCATTTGGGAGATAGCAGTAATGATGCCTATTTTTGGTTTTATTAAATCACAAACAGCTTTGATGTCGTTGATTTGATAAGCTCCGATTTCGCAAATAAAAATTTGATGGTCTTTATTCAAATTTTTAATGATGGTTTTTGAAATGCCCAAAAGCGTATTGTAGTTTCCTTCGGTTTTTAAAGTTTTATATTTTTGGTTAAGAATGTGAAAAAGCGCGTCTTTGGTTGTGGTTTTACCGTAAGAGCCGGTGATGCCGATTACAACAAGATTTTTTATTTTTTTGATTTTATTTTTAGCTCGCCAAACGATGATTTTTTTGCCCAAAAAATCAATTGGTTTTATGGCATAAAAAGCGATTATCAATGATATTTTGGGAATTGCTTTAAATGTTAAAATATCAAAAAAACTGGCTAATATAAAAATCAATTTGGCTTTCATTGTCCAATCAATTTGTTTTTTGATTTCTAAAACAATGCGGCCGGGATTGTTTTTCAGCCATTCATTAAAACATTTGATGTCATATTCTTCAAGCTGTAAAAGATAGAGCAAATTGTGGAGTTTCATAAAATTAGTTTAAATTATTCTAGTTATGAGAGATAATTTGTTTTACTGGAAATTATTCGTTTATAAAATTTTTTATCAATTCAATAAATTTTTTGGGTTGGTCGAAGAAAATAAAATGTCCGCCTTTTAAAATATGAAATTGTGAATTGTGGATGAGCTTGGCGGTTAGCCGGCCGTGTTCAAGCGGGGTTTCTTTGTCTTGGTCTCCCCAAATAATAAGCGTCGGCGTTTTGATTTTCGGCAGATTGCTTTCCAGATTTTCATCAATGATTTTTTTAAAAGTTTCTTTCAGGATTGGGTTGTTAATTTCCGCATAATCGGAATTTTCAAGTTTTAAAATTTTTAAAATAATATTTTTTATTTTTTGAGACAAAAATAAATTGGCGAGATTAGCTGATTTTCTTATAATTTTTGTTTTTAAATTTGGTTTTCTGATGACAGCCGCGTTAATCAAAATCAATTTGGAAATTCTTTCAGAATAAAGCAGGGCGAATTTAGCGGCAATCGCGCCGCCTAAAGAATGCCCTAAAATTATCGGATTTTGAATTTGGTTTTTTCCCAAAAAATCGCGGACAAAATCAGCATAATCTTTAAGCGACATAGCTTTATTTATTTTTTCTTTTCCAAAGCCGGGCAAATCAAGATCATAAATTATAAATTCGCTTTTAAGATGCGGATAAAATGGCTTAAAAGTTTCGCATGACGCTCCCCAGCCATGGATAAAAATTAAAGATTTTTGAGGATTCATTTTTGGATTTTAGCACATTGGATAATAAAAACTCAATTTTCTTGTTTTAAAAAATTTCTTAACTTATAATCAAATTATAAATTATGAAATTTATTCACCTCCATACGCATTCTCATTATTCTTTGCTTGACGGTCTTGCCAAAATTGGCGATTTAGTAAATCGCGCCAAAGAATTGAAAATGGACGCTTTGGCAGTTACTGATCACGGTACGCTTTACGCGGCTGTTGAATTTTATAAGGAAGCCAATAAAAAAGGCATTAAGCCGATTTTGGGATGCGAAATTTATGTGGCGCCAAAAAGCCGTTTTGAAAAAAACGCCGGGAAGAATGATGATAAATATTTTCATTTGACGCTTTTGGCGGAAAATAATGATGGCTGGCAAAATTTGATTCAACTTGTTACCAGGGCTAATCTTGAAGGTTTTTATTATAAGCCGCGGGTGGACAAAGAATTGCTGAGGCAATATTCAAAAGGAATTATCGCGATGAGCGGCTGTCCGATGGGAGAAATTCCCCAGCTTGTCATTAATAATAATTTTGAAGCGGCAAAAAAAGTTGCGCTGGAGTATCAAGAAATTTTTGGCAAAGGGAATTTTTTTCTTGAAATCGGTCATCATCCGGGAATTCCTGATGTTGTTAAGGCTAAAAATGGATTGGTAAAAATTCATCAGGAAACAGACATTCCTTTAGTGGCGACGCAAGATATTCATTATGTCAAGCCGGAAGATGCGCAATATCAAGATGTTCTTTTGGCGGTTCAAACGGGAAACAAATTAAGCGATGACGACCGCCTTACTTTGAAATCGGATAATTTTTCAATGTTTTCGCAAGAAGAAGCGGAAGAATTTTTTAAGGATTTTCCCGAGGCTATTGAGAATACGGCAAAAATCGCCGAGCGCTGCAATGTGAAATTGGTTTTGGGGCAGATTCTTTTGCCGGAATTTCCTTTGGAGGGATTGGCAAAAAGCGCCAATGAATATCTGGAAAAATTAATTAACGAGCGCTTAGGGCAAAGGTATCCGAATCCCGATGAAAAAGTGAAAGAGCGCATGGCTTACGAGCTTGGCGTTATTGAGAAAACGAAATTCGCGGATTATTTCTTGATTGTTCAAGATATCATCAATTGGGCAAAAGACCATGGCATTGCCGTTGGGCCCGGCAGGGGATCATCGGCCGGAAGCATTGTGGCTTATATTTTGGGAATTACCGACATTGATCCATTAAAATATGATTTGCTTTTTGAAAGATTTTTAAATCCCGAGCGTATTGCTATGCCCGATATTGACATTGATTTTGCGGATAAACGCCGCGATGAAGTTTTCGCTTACGCGAGAGAAAAATACGGCAACGATCGGGTGGCGCAAATTATCACGTTTGGAACAATGGCGGCCCGCGGCGCAGTGCGTGACTCCACCAGGGCATTGGGCTTGCCGTATTCTTTAGGAGATCAGATTGCCAAACTTATTCCTATTTTTGTCGGAAGCAATTTGACGGATGCTTTGGAATCGGTTGAGGAATTAAAAGAACTTTATAAAAATAATCCTGATGCCAAAAAAGTCATCGATGTGAGCCTTCATCTTGAAGGCGTGGCGCGCCATGCTTCGGTTCATGCTTGCGGATTGGTGATAAGTCGCGATCCGCTTATTAACCATGTTCCGCTTCAATATGCTCCGCAGGATACCAATACAATTATTACTCAGTTTGAAATGGGGAGCATTGAGGATTTGGGGCTTCTTAAAATGGATTTTTTGGGTTTAAAAAATTTGACTATTATTGAAGAAACAATCCGCTTAATAAAAGAAATCCGCGGCGAAAGTCTTGATATTTCAAAAATTCCGCTTGATGACAAACAAACTTTTGAACTTTTGCAAAAAGCCGAAACAATTTCAGTTTTTCAGCTTGAATCCGACGGCATGCGCAGATATTTGAAAGAATTAAAGCCAACTGAATTTGAAGACATTATTGCCATGGTGGCGCTTTATCGTCCTGGTCCGATGGAACTTATCCCATCTTACATTAAAAGAAAACATGGAATAGAAAAAGTAAGTTATCTCAACCCGATGCTCGAGCCGATTTTAAAAAATACTTATGGCATTGGAGTTTATCAGGAACAAATGATGCGCATTGCCAGAGATTTGGCGGGTTTTACTTTGGCCGAAGCTGATACTTTAAGAAAAGCAATCGGAAAAAAAATCAAAGATCTTTTAGATGTTCAGAAAGAAAAGATTATCAACGGGATGATGAAAAATGAAATTGACCAAAAAACAGCCAGAGCAATTTGGGAATTGTTTCCGCCGTTTGCCAAATACGGGTTCAACAGATCTCATGCCGCTTGCTACGCGCTTATCGGTTATCGCACGGCTTATTTAAAAGCTCATTATCCGATTGAATTTATGACTTCATTATTTAATGCCGATGCCGGCGACGTTGAGCGCATTGCTTTTTTAATCAATGAAGCGAAAAAAAATAAAATTGAAGTCTTGCCGCCGGACATCAATAAAAGTTTTGTTGATTTTGCGCCGGAAGACGTGAATATCCGTTTCGGGCTTTTGGCGGTTAAAAATGTCGGCGCCGCGATTGTTGAGGCGATAATTGATGAAAGATTTCGCGGCGGGCCGTTTGAAAATTTCAATGATTTTTTAAGCCGCGTCCTTCATAAAGATTTAAATAAAAAATCTTTGGAAAGCCTTATTAAAGCCGGTGCGTTTGATTCGTTAGAAATTGAACGCGGGCTTCTTTTAGGCAATATGGAAAATATTTTAGCTTTTAGCCAGGATGTAAAAAAATCAAAAATTTCTTCGCAAGACAGTCTTTTTGGGGCGAGTTATCAAACTAACTCTTTGCAGTTAAAACCAGTTCCAACGGCAACTTCAAAAGAAAAGCTCCAATGGGAAAAAGAGCTTGTCGGGCTTTATATCTCCGAACATCCGCTTTCAGTTCATTCAATGAAATTGCAACAAAATAAAGTAAAGTCGATTAAAAGCGTTAAGGAAATGAACCCGAGCGCGAGTAGCGGTTTTTTGAGGATAGCAGGCGTTATTGGCAATATTAAAAAAATTACCACCAAAACAGGCAAGCCGATGATCTTTGCAAAGATCGAAGATTTAAGCGATAATATGGAAGTAGTTGTTTTCGAGGATATTTTAAAGAAAAATCCTGCCCTTTGGGAGGAAAATAATGTTTTAATTGTTGAGGGGAAATTATCCCAGCGCGATGTTGAGCCAAAAATTGTTGTTCAAAGCGCGATAGAATTATAAATTATGTTAACTCGTAATCAAATAATTATCATAGGTGTTATTGGTTTTATTGCTTTGTTTTTTATTTTAATTTTTCTCGGTGTTATCCCGGGATTAAAAAAAACGCAGCAAGGCGGGCAGCAACTTCAGCTTAATTTTTGGGGAGTGGAAGAAGAAACCGCTTTACGTCCGATTTTTGATTCTTATCAAAGCGCCAATGGCGTTAGAATAAATTATACTAAATTTAGCGAAAATAATTTTGAGAAGAATTTGATTGACGCTTTGGCTTCCGGCAAAGGTCCGGATATCCTGGCGTTTCATAGCAGCTGGTTGCCGAAACATATTGGAAAAATCGCGCCAGCGCCGACAGCTGCAAATTTTTCAATTACTCAAATTAGAAATCTATATCCGCAAATTATTGAAAATGATTTTGTCAAAGACAATAAAATTTACGCTTTGCCGGTTTATATTGATACTTTGGCTTTAATTTATAACAGAGATTTTTTTGATGCCAAGGGCGTGGCGGTGGTGCCGAAAAGCTGGGCGGAATTTCAGAGTGTTATTCCCGCGTTAAAAGAAACAGACGCTTTAGGCAGGATTACAAAAGCCGCGGCCGCGATAGGCGGTTCGGAAAAAAGCATTGATAGAGCAAGTGATTTATTAACTTTATTGATGTTTCAATTTAGTATTAATTTAAACGTTGAAAATTCCGAAAAAGTTGCTTTTTCAAAAGATAAAAAATCAATTCAGGCTTTGAATTTTTATCTTCAATTCGCCGATTCTTCAAACCAGGCTTATGCATGGAACGATAATTTGCGTTATTCTTTGGATAATTTTTCTCAGGGTACGGTGGCGGCGATTTTTAATTATTCTTCGGCAATTTCCCAGATAAAATCAAAAAATCCGTTTTTAAATATTGGCGTGGCGCCAATGCCGCAAATTTCAAAAGACAGCGTTAATTACGCTAATTATTGGGGATTGGCTGTTTCAAATCAAAGTAAACAACAGGCGGCAGCTTGGAATTTTATTCTTTATTTAAGTTCTAATCAGTTGGTTGCCGAACAATATTTAAAGGCTTCGAAAAGGCCGCCAGCGCTTCGTTCTTTGATTCAAAAATATTCAAATGATTCAGATTCCGGAGTTTTTAGCAACCAGGCTTTAACCGCTAAAAGCTGGAAACAAAAAGATAATGAATCAATTAGAAAAATTTTTTCCAATATGATAGAATCAGTTTTAAGTGGAGGGATTGATTCTCAAAAAGCTTTGCAACAAGCGGAAAATGAGATAAATAGTTTGTAAATTTATGAGACTTAAAATTTTTATTTTAATTTTTGCGTTTTTAAGTTTTACACGATTGGTTCAGGCGCAGGGGTTAATTCCTTGTAGCGGTATTGATTGTACTTTTTGCGATCTTCTAAGGCTTGTTGAAAATTTGATAAATTTTGCTCTTTACTATATTGCTGTGCCTGCGGTGGTAATAATGATAATTTACGGAGGTTTTACGATAATGACCGCCGGCGATGACAGCAAAAAAGTGAGCGATGGGAAAGGAATTATTCAAGCGGCGGTGATCGGGCTTTTGGTGGCTTTTGGCGCCTGGCTTATCATCAGTGAAATTATTCAAGTTGTTAGCGGCGGCAGTTTTGTTCCATGGCAATGGGGTTCAGTGAGTTCATTTTGTCAATAATTAATTTAGTTGATTTCTCAAATTTTGATTTTGACAAAAAATTACTTAGATGATATTCTATTTTAGCTCTTTAATTTAGCCTTGAATTTAATTTCTAATCTGGAAAGGGGAAATATGAAAATAATTTTTACGGCCGAAGATAAAAAACTCGGAGCAAGTCTTTTTAAAAAAGTTCATAGCCTTGTCGCCGATGGCGGCGATTATCCGATAATGGATGCAAAAGACTTTGGCATCCATTTTAGCGCCAAAGAAGTCGCTTTTTTAAAAAAGATTTTGAATTTTCAGCCTGTTGATTTCGGCTTGGGAAATGAGTTTTTCGGAATTGGTCATGTTCGTCGGCATTTGTTGGTTAAAATTGAAAATCAGGAATATGAGTTTGATGGGAAAGTTAAAATTATCAAGCCACAATTTTTACCGGCAAATGTCTTTGAAAAGTTTGTTGAAATGAATAGGGCGATGGAAACTGATATCGCCAGGCGTTTGAATGTTTATTCGGGATATCGCTCTCCGGCTTATCAGGCTCTCACTTTTTTTCATGTTTTGCATTCCAATAGCTGGAATTTGGAAAAAACTTTAAAAAGGGTTGCTTTGTCCGGATGCAGCGAGCATGGCAATATAAAAAAGCAGGGCGTTGATTTTGCTCCGGTTGAAGGAATTGCTAGTTTGAATGATTTTGACAAAACTTCAGAATACAAATGGATGCTGAAAAAAGCCAGGCGATTCGGTTTTTACCTTTCTTATCCTAAAAACAATAAGAAGGGTATAGATTACGAGCCTTGGCATTGGCATTTTGAAGAAAATTAATAAACAGCTATATTTGCATATTGCAATCGGCTGTTTTTTTATAAAAATCTTTTTATTAAAACGATTTCGTAATTAGGTTCTTTTATAAGTTCTTTTATATTTTGTTCAATGACGCCGTTTAATTTTTTGCGGGAATGAATTATATTTTCGTTACCCATATAAATCGCGACATGGCCGATATAAATTTTTCGGTTATTAAAAGCTTCATCATTGTAATAACCCTGATTGCTTCTCATAAATAAAAGATCGCCAATTTCAAGATTTTCAAAATTATTGTCTTGAAGAATTGAAATTTCTTTTCCGAGCGCGGCCTGTAAAATAGAAGAGCGGGGAAGTTCAATGCCGATTTGTTTGAAAACATATTGGACAAAACTTGAACAATCAAAAAAATTCGGTTTTCCGGAAAAATCCGCTCCGCGCCTATAGGGAGTTCCGATAAAACTTTTTGCTATTTTAACCAATTCTGTTTGTTTATCCATTTTTAAATTATAAAAAAATAAGATAGAATTGCAATTATGGAAACTTTTTTATTAAATCATTCAAATTTGTGGGAAAATATCGGTTATTGGATAGCATTTTTCGGAATTATGATAGAGGGCGATATTTTAATTTTCGTTTCATTTTTTTTGGCTTCGCAGGAATATTTTAAGGTAGGGAAATTATTTTTCGTTTTATTTTTAGGGACAATTATTGGCGATATGATTTGGTATTATTTTGGTTCTTGGGCAAATAAATTTCTCTTAGTCGCCAAACTGGCGAAGAAAATTAAAATTTTCGATGATCATCTTATTAAGCGACCGTTTCATACGATGGTTATTTCAAAATTCGCTTATGGGCTTCACCATCTTATTTTAATGCGAGCCGGCGCCCTGAATTTTGATTTTAAAAAATTTGTAAAATATGATTTTGTTTCCGGCGCGGTTTGGATTTCATCAATCGGCGTTTTGGGATATTTGTCAGGCGCTTCTTTCTTGGCAATTAAAAAATATCTGAAATTTACGGAAGTTGGTTTATTATTGGCAATTTTTATTTTTATTTTAGCTGAATATTTTATTAGGCGAAAATCAAAAGAAGAGTTGTAGATTGACACAATCAAATTAGAGTTTTATTATATATTTGGTATTTTGACAGATGAATAAGGAGAAAAAAATGAACAAATATAAATTTTTATTTTTGCAAGGACGAAGAGGATTTGATTATATCGATCGCGGATTTAAAAATTTGGTGGAACTTTTCCATCAAATACCATTTTGCGCTACTTTTGGCGGCAGTTGTTCCGGACATCTTGATGTTGAGAATGGATGGGATATTTCCATGTCTTCAAGCGGGCATCTTAGAATAATTGTTTTTCCAGGAGAACATCATATTCAAGAGTTATTGAAACGTTTGCGGGCAGTCATTGAGCTTTACAAAGATGCTAGTTTTGAGATTGAAAATGAGGTTCGGTATTATACATCTTTTTGTTCAGATGAAGGTTGTAAAATTTTTCGCGAAGAAAGGGGCACGGTTAAGATAGATAGGGAATATCCCGGTGCGTATGCTTTGAAATTTAAAATTGGGAAGGATAATCTTTATTTGCCGGATATTCTTGATTATTATTTTTATCCAATTTTTCCGATTGATAAAAAATGTCGAGCGGCATATAAAGAAACAAGAGAAAACGTCAAGGAAGTCAAGTTATTTTGGAAAATTTTGGAAAAGGCTGTTTTTGATTTTTGCAAAGAACACAGATTTAATGTTTGCGATATTGAACAACGAATAAAAGAATTCGAAAGTTTACAGAAAGGTATTTAAGAAGTTATTATCTAGGGATGGCACAACATCCCTATTTTTATTTAAAACATTGTAATTTTATTTAGGGCATATTATTATTTATAAATATGGACAATATTTTAAATGATAAAAAAGCTGAATATTTTTTGCCGGGGAGCATTATTATCGCCGCTTTGCTTATTTCCGGAGCCTGGATTTACACTGGTGGTCCGAAAATAAACAATGTTGTTAAAAATGAAAAAAATGAGACAGGAATAAATAATGAGCTTGCTGTTTTGGAAAATGTAAATCCCATAAGTCAGGATGATCATATTCGCGGCAGTTCAAACGCGACTGTTAAAATCATAGAATTCTCTGATTTAGAATGCCCGTTTTGTAAGGTGTATCATCAAACGATGAGGCAGATTTTGGCCGAATACAGCGGTAGGGTGGCTTTAATTTATCGTCATTATCCGCTTGAACAGCTCCACTCAAAAGCGAAAAAATCAGCCCAAGCTTCAGAATGCGCTGCTGAACTTGGCGGCAATGGAAAATTTTGGGATTTTCTTGATCAATATTTTGTAATTACTCCGTCAAATGACCAAATGGATATGTCAAAATTGCCAGAAATTGCTCAGACTATTGGGCTCAACAAAAAACAATTTGAAAATTGTTTAAATAGCGACAAATATATTTCAAAAATTGACGAGCAGACAAAAAATGCCATAGATTCCGGAGCTAGAGGAACGCCTTATAGCATTGTCATAAGCTCAAGCGGAAAAAAATATCAAATCAGCGGCGCTTATCCTTATGCCGAAGTTAAGGCTATTATTGATGGAGCTTTGAAATAATCTAAAATAAAAAATAAATTGACAATTATGTTTTCTTTATGATACAAATGAAATGTTGTAATTAAATTTATGGATGAAAAAAATGTAAAATTGAATAGCGAGGTAGCCGAAGAAATTATCAGATCAGGCGAAGAAGAAAAAGTGAGTTTGGAAGATATGGCTGCCATCAAAGAGTTGATGAACGCCGGAGCGATTTTTGGTCATAAAAAAACAAAAACTAATCCGAAATTCAAGAATTTTATTTTTACCAGTCGAAATGGAATAGAAATAATTGATTTGATTAAAACTCTTCCGCTTTTGGAAAAAGCCGCGGAATTTTTGAAAAATCAGGTAAAGGGAGAGAAAATGGTTGTTTTAGTCGCGACTCAGCCGGCTGCTTGGGAAACAATGGAAAATTTAGCCAAGAAATTTAATTTGCCCTATGTTAAAAGACGCTGGATTGGCGGATTGCTCACTAATTTTAAATCTTTGTCCGGCCGTTTGGAGCATTTTAAAAAAACCAAAGCCGGTATGGAAAAAGGAGAATTTGAAAAATATACAAAAAAAGAGCGTTCAATGATAAATAAAGAAATTGCAAAAATGGAAGATCTTTTCGGCGGTTTAGAAAATTTGACCAGACCGGCAGATGCTTTATTCGTAATTGATTCTTCTATTAAAGGGCATATGACTGCGATTCGTGAAGCCAAAATAATGAAAATTCCGGTGGTGGCGATTATTGACAGCGATGATAATCCGGAAATCATCAATTATCCAATTCCGGCAAACGATCATGCTAAAACTAGCATTAATTTGATAGTTAATAAAATTGAAAAACATATTGGCTAAGTTAAATTAATCATGAGTTCTGATAATATTAAAAAACTTCGCGAAATTACTTTAGCTGGAATGATGGATTGCAAAAAAGCGCTTGATGATGCTGACGGAGATTTGGACAAGGCTGTTGCTATTATTCATGAACGCGGACTTGCTAAGGCCGAGAAAAAAGGCGATCGCGCTACTGGAGCGGGTTTGCTTCATTCTTATGTTCATAATGAAAGAGTTGGAGTTTTGCTTGAACTTCGCTGCGAGACTGATTTTGTGGCGAGAAACCCATTATTTAAAGAGCTTGCCCATAATTTGGTGATGCATATTGCCGCAATGAATCCGCAAAATATAGAAGAATTGATGAAACAAAATTATGTTAAAGACGATTCTTTGATCATTGAAGATCTTATCAAGAGTACTATTGCCAAACTTGGCGAAAACGCTAAGGTTGAAAAATTTTGCCGATACGAAATTTAAATGTACAATTTTATTCTTCAAATTGTCATAATGTTGAGCCTTGGGATTATGGTTTATTTGATAGGCCGCGGAACTCCAAGGGTTAAAAACGCTGAAATTTCTTTGAGCGATGATATTCACGCTAGGCTTGATAAATTGATAGCGAAAATTCCTTTTGAGAAAATGGATATTTTTTTGAGCGTTAATCTTGAAAAATTTTTAAGGAAAGTGAAGTTGTCTTTGATAAAATGGGATAATTTATTGACAAAACATTTGGAAAAATTGAAACATGCCAATGAAAGTCCGATAATGAAAAAAGAGGAAAGGCCACATATTTTCGCTTCTTCGGAGACTATTGAAAATCAGGAAAATAAGGGAAGTTCGGCTGTTAAATTTGACGATATTCAAAATAAAGAGGAAAATAACGAATAGTTTTTAATCCGGCGGTGGCGGAGTGGCCAATCGCACTTGACTGTAAATCAAGCGGGCATGTCCCTGCGCAGGTTCGAATCCTGCCCGCCGGACAATTAGTTGAAATTTTATTGACAATGAAGTTGATTTTAAGATAAACTTAAAATTAGGAGTGAAGGAAAAATAAAAAATAGAATTTTTAATTTTTCCTGAACGAACTAATCCCTCACCCCTTATTAAAAGGGTGAGGGATGAATTGTAAATTCATTATAATATGAATAATATTGTCGGGTTAAAAGAATTAAGAGAAAATATTAATAATTTTATAGTCCAAATTGATAAAGGCCGATCTTTTATCGTTGTTAGAAAATCAAAGCCGATTTTTAAACTTTCTCCTTTGAACAATGACGAAGAGACAGAATGGGAACCTTTAATTGATTTTACAAAAATTAAAAAAGGCGGAATAAAAATGAAAGATATTCTCTCGCGATTATAATAACCTTGAATTATGGATAAAATAAGCAAGGCTCTTAAAAAATTAACAGACAAAGAACGCGAGGAAATTAAATTTATTTTATTAAAATTAAATCGAGGAGAGACAAAGGGGTTTGATATTAAAAAATTAAAAGGCAGAAATGATATTTTTCGCATCAGAAGGAGAAATATTAGAATTATTTATAAAATTTATAAAAAACAAATTTATCTCTTAGTGATAGAAAGAAGAAATGAAAATACTTATAAAAGTTTTTAAATTAATTATATAAATAAATGAATTTACAAGATAAAATCAATCTTATTTCCCGCCAGACGGAAGAAATTATCACTCCCGAAGATTTAGAGTTTTTTTTGAAAAGTGGAGAAAAATTAAACCATTATATCGGTTTTGAAATTTCCGGAAAAATTCATTTGGGGACTGGCTTGGTGTGTATGCAAAAAGTGAAAGATTTTGCCGATGCCGGAGTAAAGCCGCATATTTTTTTGGCAGATTATCATACTTGGATAAATGATAAACTCGGCGGGGATTTGGATGTAATTAAAAAAACCGCGGTCGGTTATTTCAAAGATGGCCTTTCTTTGGCTTATAAATGTTTGGGCGGCAATCCGAAAGATTTGAATTTTATTTTGGGCTCGGAATTTTATCATAATAATGATTTATATTGGCAGTCGGTTTTAGAAATTTCTAAAAACACAAGTTTGAGCAGGATGCAGAGGAGTATCTCTATTTTAGGAAGAAAAGAGGGCGGGGATGTTGATTTTGCAAAATTGCTTTATCCGGCAATGCAGGTGGCTGATATTTTTTGCGGCGGATTTCATTTTTCCCATGCCGGCACGGATCAGCGCAAAGCCAATGTGATTGCCCGCGATGTTGCTAAACAATTGAAATTTTCTCCGCTTAAAATCGGCAAAGATATTGTTAAGCCCGCGGCGGTTCATACTCATTTGCTCTTGGGACTTGAAAAGCCGGCAGTCTGGCCGATTTCAGAATCAACTGATAAGAGCGAGCTTCAAACATCAATGAAAATGTCCAAGTCAAAACCCGATAGCGCGGTCTTTATCCATGACAGCATCGATGAAATAAAAAGAAAAATTAAAAAAGCGTTTTGTCCGGAAGGAGAGATTGAATTTAATCCGATTATTGATTGGGCAAAATATTTGATTTTTTCGCCTGCCTACCGGCAGGCAGGCGAGACGGAAAAAATTATAATTAGCCGCAAGCCGGAGCATGGCGGGAATTTGGAAATAAAAAATATTGACGAACTCAAGGAAATATTCAAAAATAAAGAGCTCCATCCGGAAGACCTTAAAAAATTCGTTGCCGATTATTTGATTGAATTATTAAAGCCGGCAAGGGAACATTTTGAAAAAGGCGAGGGGAAGAGAATGTTGGGAGAGCTGGAGGAGTTGATTGGTAAATAATTCATTGCCACCTTAGCTCAGCGGCAGAGCAACGCTTTTGTAAAGCGAAGGTCCCGAGTTCAAGTCTCGGAGGTGGCTCCAGGTATTGATTTTTAATAATTAAAGAATTAAATTTAATTAGTTGCCAATGTACGCTTAGCGGCAGCATATGATTTCAGATGTAATTCAGTGGTGGAGGGCGAAGCTTAATGCTTGTTGACGGATTGCCGATGTAGCTCAGCGGCAGAGCAACTCCATGGTAAGGAGTAGGTCGAGAGTTCAATTCTCTCCATCGGCTCATAGATTTTAAAATTAAAATTATGGCAAAATCAAAATTCAGCGAAAATATAATAAAATTGAAATGCTCCGCTTGCAAGAGGGCGAATTATTATACGCGCAAGAAAAAATCTCTTGAAAGAAAATTGGATTTAAAAAAATTCTGCGCTTGGTGCAGAAAACATACTTCTCATAAGGAAGCGAAGCGCTAATTAATGTTTATTGTGGATAGATTTTAGAGTTTTTGGGAGCTTAGTTAAGTGGCATAACTGCGGTCTCCAAAACCGCTATCGAGGGTTCGATTCCTTCAGCTCCCGCCAATATGCCATTAAAAAAACAAGAATCGGAAAATGAAATAATTTGGCAGATTCCGGAATATGTTTATCGCCAAAAAGATGTTTCTTGGCGCTGGTTAAGCTTAATTATCACGATATTTTTAATAGCTTTTGCGGCTTGGCAGAAAAATTTTTTGTTCGCGGTTTTCGCGGCCATTGTTTTTTTTGTTATGAATTATATGGCCAATCAATTACCGCCAATTTGGAGGGCGCAAATAGATAAAAATGGCGTTTCTCTTAAAACTCCGGCCGGAGAAATTAAAAAATTTTATCCGTTTGAAAAAATAGAAGGATTTTGGATTCGCTCAGATTATTTTGCCGGCAATGAAAAAGAAGAATTTAAAGAATTGGTATTGAAAATTAAAGAGAAAATCTCTCCATTTTTGAAAATCAACATTTATCCGGAAGACGAAAAAGACATTGATAATTTTCTTTCAAAATTTATTCCAAAAGAAGAATATCCGGAGTCATTTGCCGAATCGCTTCAAAAGATGATAGGATTTTAATCTGTAAAATAAATTTGTCCCCATAGCTCAACGGATAGAGTGTAGCCCTGCGAAGGCTGAGATTGAGGTTCAATTCCTCATGGGGACACAAGCGATTTGGTAATTTGATTTTATTGTTATAAATAAATTATAAAATTAATATGGCGATTAAAAGTCAAATAGGAATTCGCGCATTAATTATTTCTGAAAATTGTCTTATTGTTGTTGAACATGAAAAAGATAAAAAGCGTTTTATGGTTTTTCCCGGGGGTGGTCTTGAGGAGGGAGAAACAATTTTTGAAGGCGCGATTCGCGAAGTGAAAGAGGAAACAAATCTCGAAGTTGTTCCAGGGCGTATTGTATATACGAGAGAGATTATTACTGGAAAAAATCACGGTATTGAATTTTATGTACTTTGTCGATTGAGTGGCGGCGTGTTGAGCTTAGGTATTGATCCAGAACATGAAGATGGGAATATTATTTTAAAAGATGTGCACCGGATTTCTATGAACGATTTTTGTTCTATGACTAATTGGTACCCCACAGAGCTACATTCATTAATCGCGGATGATTTTAAAAATAAATTTTCAGAGTATCGTTTTCTTGGCACAGTAAAATTCTAATTTAAAATTTATATGTATAGGGGCAAAAGATTATTTATTACTGGTATCCCGGCATCTGGGAAATCATATTTAGCGAAACGGCTTGCTGATAAAGTTAATGGCATTGCTGTTTTATTGGATAGCTTACGAGAAAATCTTTCGAAGGATGATCAATATAAAAAATGGACAAATTTTTATTTTGATAAAGATGAAAAGGAATATTTAACAAAAACAAATCCTGATGAATATTGGAATAATCTTGTCGCGCAATCCGAAGGATTATGGCCGGTATTTCAGCAAGAAATTGAAAAATATAAAGATGAAGAAAAGCCAGTTATTTTTGAATGCGTAAATATTCTTCCTCATATTGCGAAAAAGAATTTGGATTTTCCTGGAATTATTCTTATTGGAAAATCTTATGGGGAAATATTAGAACGAAATAAAAAATCTCCTCGTTGGGGGAAGACGATTGAATTGCAAGAATTAGAAGCAAGGACATTTTTTGAAATTGAACGGTCGCGTTACGAAGTAGAGGCAAAAAAATATGGATATGATATATTTGAATCTGCGGATGAGGCATTCGATAAAATATTCTAAATTAAACTTATGGATTCTCCTCTTCAAGAAATAAAAAATAAATTGGATATTGCGGAGGTGGTTAAGTCTTATATCGCGCTTACACCGGCTGGAAAGAATTTTAAAGCTTGCTGTCCGTTTCACAAAGAAAAAACTCCTTCTTTTATAGTTTCGCCAGACAGGCAGACCTGGCATTGTTTTGGCGCGTGTTCAGAAGGCGGCGATATTTTTAAATTTGTGATGAAATATGAGAATCTGGAATTTTATGAAGCTTTGAAAGTTTTGGCGGAGCGCGCCGGCATAGAACTTCGCAAATTTTCTCCGGCTGATCAAAGGCAATTTGGAGTTTTGTATGATATTAACAATTCCGCTAAAGATTTTTTCAAGTTGCAATTAAAAAATTCAAAAGAAGCAATTGAATATTTAGATTCGCGCGGTCTTAATAAAGAAACATTGGAAGAATTTGAAGTCGGTTTTGGGCCGGCGAATTTCGACGCTTTGACGCTTTATTTAATAAAGCAGGGATACAATGTGAAAGATGTTGAGCGCGCGGGATTGAATTTTAAAACCGAGCGCGGGGGATATATTGACAGGTTTAGAAACAGGATAATGTTTCCGATTGCCAATCATTTTGGAAAAGTTATCGGATTTTCGGGAAGGATTTTGCCGAAGTTTGATAATGGCGAAATGGGAAAATACGTCAACAGCCCGGAAACCCCGATTTTTAACAAGTCAAAAATTCTTTATGGATTTTCAAAAAGCAAAAGTTTTATCCGCGAAAAAAAAGAAGCGGTTTTAATGGAGGGGCAGATGGATTTTTTGATGTCTTGGCAAGCGGGGATAAAAAATATCGCGGCAATTTCCGGCACAGCTTTGACCAACGATCATTTGGCGGTTTTAAAGCGCTTAACTGATAAACTGATTTTTTGTTTTGATAGCGATGAGGCAGGACTCAAAGCGGCGGAGCGCAGCATTGATTTGGCAAAAGCCAATGATTTTGACGCGAAAATTCTGGTGATTAAAGATTATAAAGATCCGGCCGAGGCGATTAAAGAAAATCCCAAAGCAATGGAAAAATTGCTCAAAGAAGCAAAGCCGGCAATGGAATTTTATTTTGAAAGATATTTGCCAAAAATTGATAAAAGTCTTGGAATCGGCGATTTAAAAAACAGCGTTAAAATTATTCTAACGAAAATAAAAAATCTGGCGAGTCCGATTGAACGCTCTTATTGGTTGCACGAATTAGCTATTAAAACAAAAATTAAAGAAGAAGCTTTAATTGATGAGATGGATAATATTAAATTGCAAAGTTTTGACGATGAAAAAGCCAAGAAAGCCGCTGAAATTTTTTCAAGAAAAGCTGATAATTTTAAAATGTTCGCGACTGATTCAAGAATTGAACTCATTGCCCACAAACTTACGGGGATGGTGATAATCAAAGAAAAATTCAGACAGGAGATTTCTGCTCATTTGGATTATTTTCCGGAGAATTATTCAATTTTAATAAAGAGTTTTATGGCTGGTGAAAAATTGGAAGATAAAAATTTGGTCGAACTTTATAATTTTATTTCTTTGAAAGCTCCGCTTGAGTGGGAAAATTTTGACGAGGAAAAAATCGAATTGGAATTTAAAGAGCTTATTCGCCATTTGCGACTTGAGTATTTAAGACTCAAAAGGGCAGAATTGCTATATTTGATTAAACAAGCCGAAGAAAGCGGCGATGAAAACGAAGCAACAAAGATTTTAAAAGAATTTGACGAGATTTCTCGGCTGATGCATAGTTAATAATTAATAGTATAAATGTTAAATATAAATTTATTATGAAAAAGAAAAAAAATAAAAAAATAAAAGCTAATAAATCAAAAATAGGCAAAAAAAGCGCGAAAAAAATAAAGAAATTAAAATTTTCTAAAAAGAAAATTAAAACAGCAAAATTAAAAGCCAGTAAAAAAGTCTTCAAAAAGAAGAATGGGAAAAATCAGAAGAGGGCTCAAAAAGAAAAGGCGAAATTTAATGAGACCCAGATGGAGGATCTTATCAAGGTAGCCAAAGTCCGCGGCTTTGTAACGGATAATGAAATTCTTGCTTATTTCCCGATGATTGAAGAAGATATTGATATTTTAGACGATATTTATGATCGCTTGGCCAGGGCTAATATTAAAGTTATTGAAGGCGAACAATTAATTGATTTGGCCGATGATACTGAAATAAGCAAGGAAGAAATTGAAAAAGCCACGGAAATCGGAGAAGAAGAACAGACTCATCTGCCCGATGCCGTCCAGATGTATCTTAAAGAAATCGGAAAAACAGCGTTGTTAACCGGCGATGAAGAAAAAAAATTGGCCAAAAGAGCGGAAAATGGAGACGAAGAAGCTCGTCAAAAATTGATGAAAGCTAATTTGAGATTGGTTGTTTCAATTGCCAAGCGTTATGTTTACAGGAGTCATAATCTGGGAATTTTGGATTTGATTCAAGAAGGAAATATCGGGCTTTCCAAGGCTGTTGAAAAATTTGATTATCGCAAGGGTTTCAAATTTTCCACTTATGCCACTTGGTGGATAAGGCAAGCAATCACTCGCGCTTTGGCTGATCAATCGCGCACCATCAGAATTCCGGTGCATATGATTGAGACAATTTCAAAATATACTCAAATTAAAAGGCGATTAAGCCAGGAATTGAGCCGTGAACCGCTGGCTGAGGAAATTGCCATTGAAATGGAGACAACGGTTGATAAAATTCATCATATTCAAAAAATTTCTCAGGATGTTGTTTCCTTGGAAGCGCCAATCGGCGAAGATGACGACGAAGCGACTCTTTCGGAAATCGTTAAAGACGAAAAAAGTCCGACTTCTTCACAAATTGTCGCCAGGGTTTTGTTGAGAGACAAGCTTAATGTTATTTTGGCTGACTTATCAGAACGCGAGCAGGAGATTTTAAAGCTTCGTTTCGGGCTGGAAGACGGCGTTACCCATACCCTGGAAGAAGTTGGCAAAAAATTCGGGGTTACCAGGGAACGTATTCGTCAAATTGAGTCAAAAGCCCTGGAAAAGATTAAAAAACACGAGAAATCATCTGCCTTGATGGAATATTGATTATTTTAAATAAATCTGCTATATTTAAAAATAAGCAATTTAGTCGATTGCTTTAAACATAAGCATTAAATATAAAAAATATGCAAAAAACATCGATTTTTTCGTTATTGGTCGCGTTAATTTTAACCTTGAGCGTTAATCAGGGCTTTGCGCAGGCGGCGCCGGCTACATCAACTCCGGCTTCAGTGAGCGAAATAACTTTACAGGATTTAGGTGTGGAAAATCCGGGAATTTTGCCGACAAGTCCGTTTTATTTTCTTAAAAGCGCTACAAGGGGAATTCAGAGATTCTTCACTTTTGATCCGGTTAAAAAAGCCGAATTGGAACTTGATATAACTAATCAACAGGCAGCGGAAATTAAAAAGATGAAAGAAATTTCTCCTGAAAGAGCGGATGCCATTACAAAAGCGGCTGAAAATTATCAAAATAATGTTGAAAAGTTAAAAGTTCGTTTAGAAACCATTAAAGAAACGAGCCAGAATCCGAATGTTGATAAATTGATTGAAAATTTAGTTGATAAATCGGTCAAGCATCAACAGCTTTTTGAAGAGCTTAAAAAAGATTTTCAGGATAATGCTGATTTAAGGGCTACGCTTGATAAGAACCAAGAGGCTGTAAGCGAAAATATTGCTAAAATTCCTGAAAAATTTGAAAGTTCAAAAGAATTTAGCGAAAGATTGAAAAAAAATATTGAAAGCCAATTTAAAAATGGAATAGGAGAGCTAAAAGCGGTTGGAATTATTAATAAATTTGAAAGCAAATTGGCAGAACAAGATAAAAACGAACTAGAATCTGTTAAGGATGATTTCGTCAAAAAATTTGAAGAGAAACTTGGAAAAATCAATAAATCTGAAAGAGAAAAATTTTTAAGTCCCGAATCTTTAGAAAATTTGTCGAGCGATCCAATTGATCGCGCGAAAATTTTTGAAGACATAAAGGACAGACTGGAAGATTTTGATTTAGAAGAGAAATTCGGAGAAGCTAAGGGTAAAATTTTAGAAAAAAACATTGAAAGCGGTAATGTTAATCGCGATGGCGTTGAGAATATGATTAACGACGCAAAAGATTTGATTGATGAAGCGCAAATTTCAGTTGCGACAATCACTGATGAAAAATATGTCGCAAAAGCTAATAATGCGATTGAACAAGCTAATTTTCATCTTTTAAAAGCTGAAGAATCTTTGAGCGCAGATCAAATTCAGGCGGCCTTTGAACATGCGATTCAAGCTAATTCTTTCGCCAAAATGGCGATAAAGAATGTTCAAGAAGCCGAAAGTTCTCAAGAAAAAGAATTGCTTTCTCCCATTGAAGAAGAATAAAATTTGATTTTTTCTTGAATAAATTATAAACCTCCTGCATAATGTTTTGTTATGCGGGAGGTTTTGGTTTTAGACATTGAAACAAGCAATACTTTTTCCGAGGTTGGGCGGGATAATTTTGGCGCCTTAAATGTTTCTTTGATCGGGCTTTATTCTTATGATCGTGATAAATATTTTGCTTTTGATGAAAATGAAATTGATAAAGCTGCCGATTTTTTAAAAAACGCTTCTAAAATTATCGGTTTTAGCATCAGCCGATTTGACTTGCCGGTTTTAGAAAAACATCTTGATTTTGATATTTTCAAAACGCCGCGTTTTGATATTTTAGACGAAATTGAATATTTAACCGGAAAAAGAATCAGCTTGGATTTGCTTGCTAAGGCTAATTTGGGGGTTGGTAAAAATGGAAAAAGTTTGGAAGCGGTTAATTTATATCGCGAAGGGAAAATGGAAGAGCTTAAAAATTATTGTCTTAATGACGTTAAAATCACCAAAGATTTATATGATTTGATATTAAAACAGAGACATTTGATGGTGCCGCAATGGGAAAAAGAGCCGGCAAAAATAAATTTTGATGCGCCTATTTTATTTGATTATTAAATTGAGATGTATTATATTTCAAAAAGAGATTTTGACAATAAAATATTGGACGAACAGAAAGGAAACGCGTAATGAAAAAATTTACAAGGCCTTCTTGGGATGAATTTTTTATGTTTCAGGCGATTTCTTACG
>JACRPK010000007.1 GCA_016214005.1 Candidatus Wolfebacteria bacterium | reverse complement strand
AATAAAATAAGGCCTCATGAGTCGCTGAATTATTTGACTCCCGAAGCCTATTATCGCAAATGGCAAACTGGTCGATTGCCGACAAAAGATGTTATTAGTCTACAAACCTAAGTGGTCAATATCTATATGGACCTGGACATACCCCATTCCCCGCGCGCGGCTATTAAAATAGATCAAGCCGATTTTATTGGTAAAGAGATATAAAAAGTGGATCCTTTATTTTCCTGGGACTGAAACCAAATTTTCCCGCCATGAAGTTCTATAAAATATTTAGCAATATAAAGTGAAAGACCCGAAGCGTTCTGAATCAATTTATAAGCGTTTGAAGCTCTGTAAAATTTTGTGAAAATTTTTGGCTGTTCAGCTTGCGAAATGCCTATCCCTTGATCAACGACAGAAAAAATCAATTCTCTATCTTTTATTTCAGATTTAATAATCACTTTTTTGCCAGACTCGCTATATTTTACGGCATTATCCAAAACTCGTTCAAAAACAAATTTTAATTTCCGAACATCTTTCTCGCAGTCAGGCAAAGGAGTTTTTGATTTTTGATATTCTATAATAATATTTTTTTCGCGCGCTTGACTTTGAATCGCCAAAATAGCCGAATTAATAATATCTTCGCAATTAGCTTTTGATTTTTCTAAAGTTATTTTTTTGTCATCAATATCCGCCATCAAAATCATATCGTTTACAATTTGATTTATATTTTGACCAGCTCCATAAACATCGTTAAGAATATTTTTTTGTTCGCTTGTGAGCTTTTCGGACATTTGTCTAATTAAATTTTCCAAAAGCCAAAGCATAGAGCTAATCGGCGTTCGCAATTGATGAGAAATGGTTTTAATAAAATTAAATTTCAAAACATCAATTTCTTTTAATTTTTCGATGAATTTATTTTTATCTTCAATATTCTGTTCTATCTTTGAAGCCAAGTGATTCAAATGCCAGGCTATGTATTCCAACTCATCTCCGGTTTTCAAAACAATTTTTTCGCTATATTTGCCTTCGTGAAATCTAAAAACGCCGTCAGTTAAAACTTGAATTTGTTTTTTTAGTCTGGAATTAAAAATCCAAAATGCCGCAATATAAATAAATAAAATTAAAACAATTGTCTCTAAGAAAATATTCCTCACCCGATAATAAAGCCCAAACACATTGTCTTCGCTGTTTTCCGAAACAACAATAAAATACGGCTGACTCTCCATTTCATGGGCAGAAGCGATTATGTTAAAATCGTGTTTCTCAACGCAAGGATTGCATTTAATGCCAGCAACTCCCTCTTTGCTTTCTTTTATTTTTTTAAATAGATCCGTGCTGGAAACATCATTGCCGACATAACGACCATCAGGCGCCGCCAAAATAATGCCGTTCTTATTTAAAATATGCAGATGCCCGCCGCCGGGCATGTCTTCTAAAATAATTCCATCAAAAAAATATTTTAAATTGACTCTTGCCAAAACTACGGCCGTGAGCTGAAAATTATCAAAATAAGGCGCCGCGATATCAAAATAAACATTCTGGCCGTCTAAAATAGCATCGCCGATAAAAATATTCCCGCTTTTTGCCGTTTTAAAAAAAATATCTTCTTTAACGCTTTTCAATTCTTTTTTAGGGAACAGCCTCGTCCGAGAAACGCCCAGCATTTCAAACCCATCAGGACTGACAATTTTAACTTCTTCAATGCTTTTATTGACTAAAAAAAGCTGATAAATATGGGTAAGGGTAAGCGAAAAATCGTTTTTAGCGATATCATTTTTTAAAACATAAAAAGATTTCAAATCGTCAAGCGTTTTTCCGATAAAATCTCCGATTATTTCCGCTTCTTCCTTAACTTTATAATTCTGGAAAGAAACAGCGTATTCCCCAGATTCTATTTTGATAAAATAAAGGATTAAAAAACCGAATAATAAAAAAATAATGCAGAAAATAAAAAATAATTTTATAAATTTTCCCGTTATAGAATCTGATAAAAAATTAATGTTCATTTGGTGCGGAGGTGAATTTTGCGCTCATCTTTACTCTCTCTCTCTCTCGTAAGCATTGCAACTGATATGATACTAAACATGCCAATAAAATGCCGCCAAACATTACAACTAAATTTAACAGCTGGATTTTCATTAAAACTTGATCAGCCGCAAGCCAATATTCTTTGGTTTTAGCAGTCGAAATAATCGTTAAAAATCGCTGCCCATCAATTATTTTTGCCGGAGCAAAACCCGCAACCTTATCATCGCCCTTAAAAGTATAAAATTCATAACCGCTTTCTCCTTGCAAAGCCCTTTTCCATAAATTATTTATATTTTGATCTCTCCCGATAACTTGCTGTATTTCTTCGCCAAAAACATTTTTCATTATATAATTCTGATTATGGTGATAAAGTGTGGTTCCATCGTCGTCCATTAAAACACTGTAAGCCGAAGGAGTAAGTGAATTGTTGGGAGCAAATTCTTTTTCAAGATTTTCAATCATAATAGCTCCGCCGACGAGACCCGCAAATTCTCCATTGGCGGAAAATATCGGGACAACAATCGGAATCAATTTAATCCCCAATGGATTTACAACCGCCCTGCCAATTACCGCTTTATGAGAAGCCAACGCCTCTTGAATATGCGGATAACTGGAAATATTTTTTCCTTTCATTGCCTCTAAGCTGGCGCAAATAACAATTCCTTTTTTATCAATTAAAACCGTAATATCCACCTCATCTTTTAAGGCAACCGCAAGTCCATCAATGGTAGTTGATTGGTCAGGCCGGCAAACAGAAGAAATATCCTGCAAATTCTGATATTTGGCAGCGGTCTTTAAAATAGCAATAATATTGTTTATCCGGGCTTCCAATTTATTGGCAATTATTTGAGCTTCCAATTCCAAAGACGGCGCGAAAAAATTATTTAATAATTCATCTTTCATTTCGTCAAAATATTTTTTTTGAAAATAATAACCGAAACCAATCATCCCTGAAATAATAATCGCCAATGCCAAACAAAATATTATTTTTAACCAATTAAATTTTAAAAACATAATTATATTATAAACTATTTTAAAAATTTGCTCAATTCGTTCAAAATCTCTTTTGGCAAAGGCTCGCCTGCTTTTGTTATCCCTGGATATTTCCAGGCGGAAATTATTTTACGTCTAATTTTTGTTTCAGCAATCATCACCCATATTTCATAAGGATGTTTTACGCTGCCGGCAAGTTGGCACATAGCGATAGTATTGGGAGCGATTCCCTCTTCAATTCTTTTTGGCGAATTTAAAACCCTTAAAACTCTTTGCGGAGATAATTTATAAAAATTCATTTTCCCATTGGCGTGATTTGTCCAAAATAAAGTTTTTGGCTTTTTTAAAATTGGCATTATAATATTATAATACAATAATAATGATGAACCAATTTTTAAAAATTTCAAAAAATTTCCGTTTTTCTCTGCTTGCAATAATAATTTTAATTTCTTTTTCTTTAATGTTAAACGCTTCGCTTCAAGAATCCGCCACAATGGACGAATTAGCGCATATTCCAGCCGGTTATAGTTATGTAAAATATCTTGATTATCGCCTTAACCCCGAACATCCGCCTCTTTTAAAAGCTATCTCGGCCATTCCTTTATTATTTCAAAAAATTAATTTCCCGATTGAAAGCCAAAATTGGCAAAATGATGTTAATGGCCAATGGGCTGTTGGCAGCCAATTTTTATATGAATCCGAAAATAATGCCGATAAAATAATTCAATGGTCGCGCCTTGGACCAATGATTTTAACACTCATTTTAATAATATTCATTTATATATGGTCAAGCGAACTTATCGGCGCTTGGTGGGCGTTTTTGCCGACTTTTTTATTCGCTTTCTCACCAAATGTATTGGCGCACGGACATTATGTGACAACCGACATTGCCGCAACCTTGGGAATCTTCAGCTCTTTATATTTTTTTACAAAATTTTTATCAGAGCCATCAAAAAAACATCTTATTTTTGCCGGATTAGCTTTTGGCATTGCTCAACTTTTAAAATTTTCCGCTATTTTACTAATCCCTTTCTTTATATTTTTAATTACAATTTTTTATATCAGAAAAACTTTAAATGACTGGCCAGATGCCGAACCGTCAAAAAGATTAAAAAGATTTTCCATCCGCGCATATCACTACATAAAAAGTGTATTTATAATTTTCCTCATCGGCTATGCGGTTGTCTACGCTGTTTATTTTATTTTTACGATAAATTATCCGATTGAAAAACAAAAAGCTGGCACTGAATTTATTTTATCGTCATTTGGGAACAGATTTTTGGCGGAAACCGATATTCAAATGTCCGGAAACAAAATTTTAAGGCCAATCGGAGAATATCTACTCGGA
This sequence comes from Candidatus Wolfebacteria bacterium, assembly GCA_016214005.1. Taxonomy (GTDB): domain Bacteria; phylum Patescibacteriota; class Minisyncoccia; order UBA6257; family UBA9933; genus JACRPK01. The sequence continues at coordinate 58,760 of JACRPK010000007.1, read as the reverse complement.
GTTTTAATGGTTATCCAGCGATCAAGCGGCGGCAATACTGGATATTTTCTTGGCGAAGTTTCCTCGGGTGGCTGGTGGTATTATTTCCCTATTGTTTTTATTTTAAAAGAACCTATTCCATCTTTAATTTTAATACTGCTCGCTTTTTTATTCAGCATTAAAAATATATTAAAAATTTTATCCACCAACTGGCGGATAAAATTTAAAATTTTTAATGATTATCTCGGCCTGCATTTCGCCGAATTTTCAATGATTTCATTTATAATTTTTTATTGGATTTATAGCATGAAAAGCCCTCTTAATATCGGTATCAGGCACATTTTGCCTACCCTACCTCTTATTTATATCTTGACAGCTTCGGGAATTAAAAAATGGTTTTTAAGTTTCACAACAAATTATAATAATTTTTTCAGCGCCATTTTTGCCTTTGCGTTTAATTTTACAAAAACTATTTTAAAAAGCGCTGCCTTAACAATAATTCTGCTTTGGTATATTTTAGAAACTTTAATAAATTCTCCGTATTATTTGTCATATTTTAATGAATTCGGCGGTGGCGTTTGGAACGGATATAAATATGTTGTTGATTCAAATTACGACTGGGGACAAGATTTAAAACGGCTCAAAAAATTTGTTGAAAAAAATGATATTGAAAAAATCTCTGTTGATTATTTTGGTGGCGGAAATCCGAAATATTATCTGGGCGACAAAGCTCAACACTGGCGATCATCAATGGGAAATCCGAAAGACGACAATATAGAGTGGTTGGCTGTTTCAATAAACACTTTGCAAAATAGCCCTGATGATGAATATCTTTGGCTTAAAAACATAAAAAATATTTATCAGCCGGATTACCTCGCCGGTACTTCAATATTTATTTACAAATTTTAATAAAAAAGAGGCTTAAACAGCCCCTTCACACAACAAACTTAAAATTGAAGATATATCCGGTCCAAAAAGACCAACCCTGTTAAACCACCACATATCTTTAAAATCACCTCTTAATTCACAGAGCAACGAATTGGCTGTGGCAATTTTAAACCCCTTCCCCAAAGCCCCCTGTCCGGTGGATCTAACACAGCGATTGGCAAAAATTCCCGTTAGTAAAATCGTTTTTGCGTTCCATTGACGCAAATAATTTTCAAGTTCCGTTTCAACAAAACCATTATCGCTAAATTTAACAACTATTTTAACGCGCGAAACTTTTTTTAATTTTCTTTTTAAAGCGTTTGTTGTTTCGCCAAATCCATGATATTCAAGCGTAATTATCGGAATATCTTTTTTAGCGCAATATTCGATAATTTCAATTTGATTGCGAATCAAATTTCTTTCTTCCTTATCCGAAATATGAATTAAAAATTCATCCTGCATATCAACAATAACAACGACGAAAGAGTTTTTCACATTTCCTCCATTATTTACTTTTTAAAGTACTTATAAAAAGATAAGCATATTTTTAATCTTTGTCAATGTTAATAAAATTAAAAATTTCATTGGCAATCATTTTAGTTGCATCGGGCTTGGAAAATTTTTTGGCGGCCGCTGACATTTCTTTTAACATATCCGGATTTTTTAAACTCCTCTCAATAGCTCCTAAGAAAATATTCGGCTTTAAATTTTCTTCTTCAATAACAACCGCTGCCCCGCTTTTGGCGTATTCATAAGCGTTTTTTATCTGATGAATGCCAACAACTTTTTCGCTCAAAGGTATCAAAATCGCCGGTATGCCCATCATCGCTAATTCAAAAATCACTCCGCTGCTTGATCTTGAAACAATAATATCAGCCGCCGCATAGGCATCGGCCAAATTATTTTCAAAATAAGGAATAACTTTATAGCGCGCTTTTTCAATTGGCCCGAAATTTTTTAAGGCAACGGCCAATTCTTCTCTTACGCTTTCAAAATTATCAACTCCTGTTTGCTGCAAAACTAAATAATCTTTTGCCAATTCTCCGGCAATATTAAGCAAAAAATCATTGATTTTTGAAGCCCCCTGAGATCCGCCCAAAATCAATATCAAGGGTTTATCTTCTTTAAATCCGAAAAAACTTTTGGCTGCCATTTTTTCCAAATTACTTTTAAGCGAACCTCTTATCGGATTCCCTGTTAAAATTATTTTATTTTGATTTTTTTTAGACAAGTCTTCAGCTGCTGAAGAAAATGAAACAGCGATTTTATCGGCAAATTTAACCGCCAATTTATTAGCCAGACCGATTATTGAATCTGAATCATGAACAATAATAGGAATCCGATAAAACCAGCAAGCAATAACAACCGGCAAAGAACCGGGCCCCCCTTTTGAAAATAAAACATCTGGCATAATCCAAAAAACTTTCCAAAAAGCCTGCAATATGCTTATCGGAAAAATTAAAAAATCAATAAAATTTTTAAAATCAAAATACCTTCTTAATTTTGCTGAAAATATTTTTGAAACAGCAATCCCGCTGCTTAAAATTAATTGTTTAAATTTCCCCGGCGCTCCGACATAATAAAATCTAGCGTCAATTTTTTGCGCTTCCAATATTTTTTTCAATTCTTCAAAAACCGCCAAAATCGGATAAATATGGCCGCCTGTGCCGCCGCCGGTAAATAAAATTCTAATCATGTGTATTTTGAAATATTAACAACAATTCCCATCATGGTCAAAAAAACAGCTAAAGCCGTGCCGCCATAACTAATAAAAGGCAATGGCACCCCTGTTAAAGGAAGCAATCCCGAATTAGCCGCAATGTGAATAAAAACCTGAATGGCAATTATTGAAACAAATCCTATTGACAGCAATCTGCCAAAAGCATCTCCGGATTTTTGGGCAATTAACAGCCCCCTGTAAAATAAAACTAAAAAAACCGATATTAAAAAAATCGCGCCCAAAAAACCGAATTCTTCGGCAATTACCGAAAAAATAGAATCTCCGATTGATTCCGGCAGATATTTATATTTAATTGTTGACTTTCCGAAACCGATCCCAAATAAACCTCCGCTACCGATTGCCGTAAGCGACTGGTTTAATTGATAGCGCGTTGTAGCATTACTCTCGGCGCTTTTGTCAAAATAGCTCGCAACTCTTTGATAACGATAAGGGCTTGAGTAAACAACCAAGCTTAAAACCGCCAATCCCAAAAAAATAAATCCTAAAAAATGGCTTATTCTCGCGCCGCTTACAAAATAAATTATCAAAACCGAAACCATAATAATCATAAAAATTGTTGTTGCCGGCTGAGCCAAAATTAAAGCGGCTATCAATCCGGAAACCGCCACAAACGGAAAAAAAATTTCCGTAAAATCAGAACTGCCTTTTTGACTGCCAAATTTTTTACCGCCCAGCCAGGCGGCAATGTAAATTATAAAAGACAATTTTAAAAATTCCGCCGGCTGAAATGAAAAAGATCCTATATGGAGCCACCTGGCAGCGCCTTTATTGGCAAATCCAAGCGGAGTAAAAACTAAAACCAATAAAATTATATTAATGAGCAGAAAAGGAATCGCAATTTTTTTCAAATTTTGATAATAAAAATTACTGGCAATAAAAAATCCGATAATGCCGAAAATTAATCCGTAAAAAAATTGATGTTTCAAATAAAAATACGTGTCATTAAATTTTATTTTTGCCAAATCGGAAGAAGCGCTTGAAAGCGCCAAAAAGCCGAAAATAGCGAGCAAAGCCACGCAAGACACAAAAATATAATCAGGATTATGCCCTTTTTTTGCCTTGAACATTGCTAAAGTATAACAGAGTTTATCCAAACAGAAAATATTTTCTGTTCAATGTTAAAAATTAATACAAAAATTTGCTTAAGAAAAATAATATGAGCCCCAAGCCGCTCATTACCGCGGAAATTATCCAAAATCTCATTGTCACTTTTGTTTCCGGCCAGCCCAATGCTTCAAAATGATGGTGAATCGGCGCCACTAAAAATATTTTTCTGCTGAAAAATTTTTTTGAAAAAAGCTGAATAATTACCGAAGCAGACTCCAAAACCAAAATAAAAGCGATTATCGGTAAAAATAAAACCGAATTGGTAAGTAAAGCGATGACTGCCAAAACAACCGTGAGCCCCATAATGCCCGTTTCTCCCATATAAAATTTCGCCGGATGGATATTAAACCACAAATAAGCTATCAAAGCGCCGATAATGACGATTATCAAAGCCGCCAAATCATAAAGCCCTTTTGCGTAAGATATTACTCCAAATGCCGCAAAAATCGGCGCCAAAACTCCGGCCGAAAGCCCGTCAAGCCCGTCAACGATGCCGCCGGAAAAAGTCGCAAGCGTCACAATAATAAAAAGCAAAATATAAAGTCCATCAATTTCAATGTTTCCATAAAAAGGAATATAAATGCTTGTCCAACCGAGCTTAAAATAAAACCACCACGCGCCGGCCAAGGCTATCAAAGAAATCAAAAGCAGCCGCGTTTTAAACCTGATGCCTCCCCCGACATATCCTCCTTTGTTATTGATGACTAGCCAATCATCAACCAATCCTAAAATTGACGCCGCGATTAAAGTGAAAAACGGCAACCAAGTCTGCGAACGGGAAAAAAAATTCATTTTTGCGATTATAGATTCCGGAAAAATCAAAGAAATAAAATAAACGCCAAGCGTTACGATTAAAACCGTTCCCCATATTAAAATTCCGCCCATTCTCGGCGTGTGAACTTCTTTTTCGCCGTGAAGTTTTGTAAAAATCGGCGTTGGCTCTCCTCCAAAAGTTTTATCGCGCGGCTTTTTTTTCCAGCATTTATATTTATACAAAAAATGGATTAAAAACGGAGCCAGCAAAAATGCGGCGGCAAAAGAAAAAATAAACAAGCTCAAAATTTTTACAATTAAAAACGGATGATTTAAAAACATAATTTATATCTTAATCAATAAAATCTTTTTTTACCAGTCGAAATTTCTTGAAATATAAATTATTTATTGCGTAAACTTCGGCTGGCGGGAAAAGATTTTATTAATCAAAAACATGTCAATAATTTTTTAGTTTCTTCAAATGCGTTTTCCGCGCTGATAACAATAGTCAAAACAATTCGGCCGTTTCTTTTAAAAAGCGCCGCTAAATTTCTGCCGTTATCATCATCAAGATGACCTGTTTTCCCCCCAATAAAATCTGGCTCTCCGGCAAACATATTTATATTTATTAACTTTTTAAAATTGCCTTTCTCCAAATCAAAAATTTTTCTTTCTTTCTGGGTTGTAATTTCCAAAATATCCGGATAATTATAATAAATATATGAAACTAATTTTGACAAATCAATCGCCGTTGACTGGTTAAGCGCCGAAAGGCCGGTCGGTTCCGCGAAATGAGTATCAAACATATTTATCGCCTGCGTTTTTTTATTTATCAAATCAACAAATTTTTTCTCTCCCAAAAACTCCGCCAAGGCAACGGCGGCGTCATTTGAAGAAACAATCAGCATCGCCTTTGTTAAATCTTTCGCCCGAAAAAGCTCGCCAGATCTGAATTCTCCGGCAATTCCTTCTGTATTGATAGCGTTTTCGCTAAATCTAATTTCTTTATTTTGAGGAATATTATCCGCTGCAACCAACGCTGTCATTAATTTTGAGATCGAAGCTATGGGCAAAAAATTTCTCGGATTTAAAACAAAAGTATTATGGCTTTGATCAAGATATTTTGCCAAAGCCGCTTTGGCATTTATTGAAACCGCGCAAGAATTTTGAATTTTTTCATCTTCTCCGTTTGACGCCGAAAAAGAAAGCGGCGCCAAAATAACTCCAGAAACGCTGTCTTTTTGCCGGTCTTGAGCATTGGCCTTTGAAAAATCCGATAAATTTTCATTTTTATTTATATTATTTTTCGCTATAAATAAAACCGCCGAGATTGTCAGCGCCAATAAAAAAAATTGTTTCTTCATACGTTTGTTTGAGAATGTTCTTTTGTCTGCTCTTTTGCAAAATCTTTAAATTTATCAAAATCCGGCAATTCGCTAATTTTTGAAATTCCAAGATTTTTTAACAAATCAAAACTTGCCTGATATTCGTAACTTCCGGAAATTCTCTCTATCAATCCTCTCATCATCAAATTTCTTAAAATAAAACTTGAATTAACTCCGCGCAAATAATCTATTTTTGCCCGCGAAATCGGACCAAGATAAGCTATTAAAGCCAAAGTCTCTAAAGAGGCTGGCGTCAAATTTTCTTTGAATTCTTCCCTGATAAAACTTTCCAAAAATTCGGAAAATTCCGGTTTGGTCGCAAGCTGCGCCGAGTTTTCGCTTAAAATAAGCATTAAACCTCTGTTTTCATCTTTTAACTTTTCTTCAAATTCTTTTAAAGATAATTCAACCTCTTCTTCCGAAGCGCTTAAAATTTTCGCGATTTTTTTTATTTCCATCGGCTCGCCATAGGCGAACAAAATCGCCTCAATCGCCGCTATTAAATTTTGTTTTTGGTTTTCCATATTTGCATTATTTTGTTTTAAATTCGCATTATTCGCGATTACTCTCAATTATTATATCATCAAACCCGTTATTTTGTTCAACTTTTATAAATTGCTCTTTAAGCAAATGAAGCAAAGCCAAAAATAAAACAATAATTTCCGCTTTTGATTTATTTGAAACAATATTATTAAAATTCCCAGCTCCGGATTCTATTCTTTTAAGAATTTCCGCAACTTTTTCTTCAAGCTTGATAAGCGGCATTTCTATTTTTTCTTCTTCCAGCGCGAATTGCTTGAAATCCGAAAAAATTTTTTCCATCCGTTCCTTCAACGATTCTTGACTAACATTTGCGGCCGGATAAAAAACCGGCTGAAAATTTAAAAATAATTGGCGGGAAACGGAAAAGTTCTTCCGCTCATAAAAATTTTTAAATAGCGCCATTGCCGGTTTGAAAATCGCATACATTTTCAAACGTTCCTCCAAATCCTTGATATTTTTTTCTTCTTCGCCGCTTAATTCCATACTCGGTAAAATTGACTTTGATTTTATCAAAATCAAAGTCGCGGCAATCGCCACAAACTCCGCTAAAAATCTTAATTCCGGAGCTTTTGATTGTTCTATTTTTTTTAAATATTCAATAAAATCAGCGGTAATTGCCGCCAAATTAAGCTCGGTAATTTCCAATTTCTTTTCCTCAATTAAATTTAAAAGTTTTTCAATCGGCCCGGAAAACTGGCCGGAATTTATTTGATACATCGTTTTAGAATATAACAAAATTTTAAAAAAGAAAAACGGGGTTGGCTATAAAAACCAAACCCCGCTTATAAACTATTTTTTAATCGGAACTTTTCCGAAAATATCGCTCGTCGCTTTTAACGACGGCGAAATATTGCCGCTTGTCCAAACGTGGACAATCTTACCGTCGTTTTTAAAAGCATTGACACAATGAACCATATGCTTATCAGCGCTCATTATAACAAGGCCTGTAATTTCTTTGAATTGCGCGAAATATTGAGCGTCTTTAATCATATGAATATCAACCGTATCTTCCAGCTTAATAGTGTCTGTTTTTACAGCTGATTTCGGACAATAAATAAATCTGCATCCGAAATCATCAAATTCCCTCAACATTTCATCATATCCGATCAAATGCGAAGGAATATAAACGTTAACAAAATCAATATTCCCGATTTCCAAAAGCATGCTTCTCAGCTTTTTAAAATCAATGGAAATATTGAACTCAAGATTCTTTATTATGTTTTCAAAATCAATAAAAACAACTATTCTTTTTTCAGCTGTTAAGGCTGATGACTCTTCAATAACTTCTTTTACAAGTTTTTTCAAAAGCTTTTTAAGAAAATCTTTCAATCTTTTCAACCCTTGCTCTCCTTTCTTGAAAAACTTAAAAAATTAGGCTGGAGCGCTTTATAAGCGATCCAGCCTTTCTTTCGTTTAGGAAGAAGCCTTTTAAGCTTCTTCCTTTTCCTTGCGGAATTGTTCCCGCAAGGAAGCAGTCTGTATCCTGATGGTATAGGCCAGCTTTTGAACAACGGCGAGTTCTTCCTCACCGAAGCTCTTGGGAATCGCCGCGTCAATACGCTGTTCGCGTTCTTCGCGACTCTTGATCCAAAGAGAATAGAAAGGGATGTAGACCCCTTCCATCTGCCGAAGCGCCTTAAACGCTCCAGCACCGTCCACTATGTAGACGACAATCTGGGGCTCGTTCTCCTTCTTACCATTGCGAAACCCAAGCTCCACAATGGCAGTGCCAGCATCGTGTTTCCCTTCAAACATCACCAGGTATTTCCCGGGAACGCGTTTAAGGAAAAACGACAGGTTGCCGTTAGCGATCTGCGGGTCGCTCATCTTTGTCATTAACCTTCCCTCTTCTTTGCGCTCGGCCTCGAAAAAAGCCTTGATGATGTTGCGCATGGCATTGAACAAAACATAATCCGCTTTGCTCTGCCCGTTTGCGCCGGGCATCCCAGAGGAAATCGGAAGAAGAGCGATTTCCTTAAAAACCAGGGCGCCTTCCGGGAATTTCCCGCTATTGTCGCGGGCGTCTTCGACCCTTACCGGTTTGCCACGGCCAATCTTAGCTATGATCCCTAATTGGGCTATGATCGCCCCGGATTCCAGCGGCGTCTTTTTCACGCTGTTTAAAAAGCGTGAAAATTCCACCCGACTCTTAAAAGCCTCAAAATCCTCTTTGGAAAGAGCTCTTTGCGCTTTCTTGAGCAGGTCATCGATCCCCATCTGGATTTCTTCGGCTTTTTTGCCAAGCTGGGAACCCGGCTCACCAAGATCCAACCCAAACTTTTCAGCTTCGGCCATTATCTTGTTAAGCGAATCCTCCATGGCGTCCATCTGGACCGCCATCTGTTGAGCCGCCTCGCGCAAGACCTTGTCGGTTTCCGCTTTCGCGGAAAGTTCTTCCGGCGTGAGCTTTATCTGTTTTGCGCCACTAATGGCGTTCAACAAATTTTGGGCGCCGCTTAAACCCAAACCATCGACAGCCACCCTCTGCTCTTCGTTTTCTTTCTTTTTCTTGGCCTTATCAAGGGCCTCAGCAATAGCAGTGCTCATTGTATCCTCCGATGAAAAAAGAAAATTAAAAGTTATTAACACAACCATTTCAACAAAATCTTCCTTATTTACCTCCTTTTTATTGCGCGGAATTGCGCTGAAAGTTTTTGTGAACGAACTAAATTATTGATAGCATACTTTTTCAGAAAAGTCAATCCCCTGCGCTGGTGCTCTCGAGAGGATTTAGTCCCTGGGTTCTAAATTCATTTTTCATTTTTTTACAAAAGTGAAAAATTCATAGAACCCTTCAAATCCTCACGCTCCGCTTCGCGGAGCTACTCGCTCACTGCGCTCACTTCGTTCGCTTGTGCTCTCGAGAGGATTTGAACCTCTAACCCTTGCGGGACGGCGTTCTAAGCGCCGCGCGTATGCCAATTCCGCCACGAGAGCCTTTATTGCCTAAATAATAAAGAAAATAATATAATATTCAAATATGCGCGAACATTTTACCGAAGCTTTTGTTCTTAACAATAAAGATCTGGGCGAGCTTGATTCTTTAATAACGCTCTATACCGCTGATTTCGGAAAAGTCATTGCCAAAACAAAAAGCTCCAAAAAAATCACTTCCAAACTTGTCGGACATTTGCAGCCGCTTAATTTCGCGAATGTCCGCTTAATAGAAAAAAATTCCCTGCTTGCCGGCAGGCAGGGATTTCAAATTATTGACGCGCTTACAAATTATGAAAATAAAATTCCCACAACCGATATGCATCATCTTAAAAAGAATCTTAATGTCGCGGAATTTATCAATGAAATGACTTACGAACTCCAACAAGATTCTCGCCTTTGGGAAGCGATAAAAAAAATATTCGCTTCAAATCTTGAAGAAAAAATAATTTACCGCGGCCTCCTGAAAATTCTGGGATTTGGACCGGAATTCGCGACTTGCGCTTTTTGCCACAAAAATGAAGCGAAATTTTTTATAAAAACCGAACACTCTTTTCTGTGTCAAAATTGCGGTCAAGGCAATTTGAAAATAAGTCAAAATGAAGTAGTATCAATTTAATGGACCAGGGGCAAAATTTAGAACAAAAAGAATCAATTTTAAAAATCGCCAAATGGGCGATTATGGGAATAATATTTTTATCCATCGCGGGGATTTCAATCGCCGGCTTTTATCTTTATACCTATCTTTCCGCCAATCAGGAAATAAGTTTCTCCGCTTCGGCTCCGAAAAATATTTTAACCGGCGTTCCTTTTAATTTAAAATTCAATCTTTCCAATAATTCAAAAAATTTCTTGCAAGCTCCCTATATTTCAATTTTCCTTCCGGAAAACGTCATCGCTATTGACGGAACAAATGACAAACGCGTTTATACAAAACAGCTTAATAATCTTGAACCGGGCGCGGGCATTAACGGAGAAATTCCATTGATGATTTTTGGGAACAATGAAACGATAAAAATTTTAAGCGTTTCGCTAAATTATTCCTCTCCAAACGGCGGAAAATTTGAAAAAAAACAAAACATTGAAATTATTATCAAAGAGCCTGCTATAAAACTTGACTTAACAACTCCTGAAAAAATTATGAGCGGCGAAGGATTTGAGACATCAATAAACTATTCAAATATTTCCGAATATGATTTCCCCAAAATAAAACTGAATTTTATTTACCAGAAAAATTTCACGATTAAAAAATCAGACCCCAACCTTTCAAACGATTTTTTAGAAATTAATTTGCCAAAAAATAAAGAAGGGAAAATTTCCATCACCGGATTTATTGTTGGCCAAGAACAATCTTTTTCAGAAATTAAAATAATTGCCGAAGCTTTTTATAATGATAAATGGCAGCCAATCAATGAAAAAACAGCCAAGCTTGAAATCGCTTCTTCGCCGCTTTCTTTTAAAATAGAATCAAATAATCCGGATTACGCTTTTCTTGGCAATACCTTAATATACCGGCTTTCCTATTTTAACAATAGCGATACCGCCCTAAATGATGCTGTTGTTAAAACAAAACTTAGCGGAGAAATGTTCGATTTTCTGAGTTTAAAAACCGACGGCAACTATGACTCAAGAGCGAATACTATCATTTGGAACGCCTCTAATTCGCCAAAATTAAAATCTATTGATCCAAAAAACGGAGGAACCATTGAATTTGCGATAAAATTAAAACAGAATTATTTTTTACGAAAAATTTCCGATAAAAATTTTATCGTTTCAATTGACGCAGAAATTTCTTCACCAACCGTTCCTTACAATGTGGCAGCCGAAAAAACTATAAATTCCGCGAAATTAGAAACAAAAATCGGCGGGCAAATCGCGATTGAATCAACCGCCTATTTCAAAGAACCGACATTTGAAATTATCAACAGCGGTTCTCTGCCCCCCAAAGCCAATTCGCCGATAAATTTTACCGTTCATTGGAAAATTAAAAATTATTCAACTGACGTTAAAAACGCGGTTGTCAAAACAATTCTTTCGCCGGGAATAAAATTCACCGGTCTTATAAAAAGCAACGCATCCTCAACTCCCTCTTATAATGAAAAAACTAATGAAGTATCGTGGACAATAGACAAAATACCGGCAACCAAAGGAGTAATTTCCCAGCCTCCTTTGGAAATAGCGTTCCAAATAGAAGCTGTCCCCAATATTATTATGGTGAATAATAATATGCCGCTTGTCGGAGAAACATCAATAACCGCGCTTGATGAATTTATTAATAAAGAAATAAACTCATTTGCGCCGATGATAAGCACTAGAAATTTGAGCGATCCAAGCTTTGATTTAAAAAACGGAATAGTGATACAATAAAAAAATGAATATCCAATCAATTTTAAACATTTTAAATCCCCAGCCCAATGTCGGAGCCTTAGAAATAAGCGACGTTGATTTAAAATTCGCCCAAATTAAAAATAATCATCTCCAGACCCATTCGGTAAAATTGGCTGAAGGCGTCGTTAAAGAAGGGAAGATAAACGACCAAAAAGGATTTTTAGAAGCATTGAATAATCTTCGCTCACAGATTACCGATGACAAGAAAAAAGAAATTTACGCGATTATCAACATACCGGACAACAATATATATCTGCAAACTTTAAATTTGCCGGCAATTGCCGAAGCCGAACTTGATGAAGCTGCAAAATTAAATTTAAGAATGGTTTCGCCGATTGATTTTGAAAAAACTTACGCCGATTGGCAGTTAATTAACAAATCTCAAACAATTGAAAGAGCAAACCAATTAGAAATTCTTGGAGCCTTTGTTCAGTCTCAAATAATTGACGATATTGATAATTCTTTAAAACAAGCCGGATTTATTCCGACAGCGATTGAATTTAATTCTTTGTCTCTTTCAAGATTAGCTATTAATTTAGGCGCTGAAATTGATGCCCAAAAGCCGTTTATTTTAATTTATTTCGGAAATAACGGATTAAGCTTTAATTTGATCAGAAATGGCAATTTATATTTTAATCATTTCGTTTCCTGGCAATTGGCAAGCGCTGAAACCAGCCAAATTCCGGTTGAAACATTCAAAAAACTGATTATTGATGAATTAAAAAAGGTTTTAAGTTTTTACACAACGCGCTCGCAAGAACCGATAAATGAAATAGTTTTAGCGGCCTATGGCCTTGAAGAAAATATCTCAAAAATTATTTCTGAAAATTTTTCTTTTAAAGTAAGGCCATTGACATTAAAAAAAATTCAAGGAATCCCGGCCAGCTGGTTTCCGGCAATCGGTTCAGCCACAAGAGCGGAAACTCCATGGTCAAAAGATTTTGAAATTAGTCTGGGGAAAATAGGCACTGAAGAAAAATTATTCCAATACAAATCAATAAAATTTGTTGAAATATGGCGAGATGCTGCCTTAATTTCGCTTGCTCTCGTATTAATTATTTTTATCGGAGCTGATGTCTTTTTGAAAAAAACATTTGATAATTTAGAATATCAATTTACAAATATGGCCAAAAATTCGGCAGAAGAACAAGAAGAAAAAAATCTTATCAAAGAAATTTCCTCAATCAATAAACAAATTGAATTAGCAAACAAGGCTCTGGAAAAACGCACTATTATTTCTTCGCTTTTGGAAAAAATAAAAACTTTAAGCTCTGATAATAAAATTTCCTTCAGAAGAATTTTTGTCCAATCATGGACCGCGCCGATTTTTATTAACGCCTTTGCCAATGACAGCGAAGCGGCTTTGAATTTCAGAGATAAATTAATTACCGACGGCGGTTTTGAAAATGTAGATCTGCCAATAACAAAAATCTCTCCGTCTGAAGGCGGAGTGAATTTTACAATAAGTTTTAAAATAAAAAAATAACGTATGGATTTCGGAAAAATAGAAAAAAAATGGCAAAAAATCTGGAAGGCAAAAAAATTTTATAAAACAAAAGATAAAATAAGCGGTAAAAAAAATTTTTATCATTTAGTGATGTTCCCCTATCCTTCCGGAAATCTCCATATCGGCCATTGGTATAATTTCGCTCCATCTGATATTTTCGCCCGCTTTAAAAAAATGAGCGGCTTTAATATTCTATCCCCCATTGGCTTTGACGCTTTCGGATTGCCGGCTGAAAACGCGGCAATTAAGCGCAATATCCACCCAAAAGACTGGACTTATAAAAACATAAAAACAATGTCCAAACAGCTTGAAAGCATGGGCAATATGTATGATTGGTCGCGAGAAATCATTACTGCCGATCCGCAATATTACAAATGGACTCAGTGGATGTTTTTACAGCTTTATAAAAAAGGCTTGGTCTACAAAAAAAAAGCTCCGGCAAATTGGTGCCCGAAATGTCATACAGTTTTAGCAAATGAACAAGTAATAAGCGGCCAATGTGAAAGATGCGACAGCCAAGTTATCCAGCGCGAAATTGAACAATGGCTTTTTAAAATAACCGACTATGCTGACAAACTATTAAAAGATTTAGACGACTTGGATTGGCCGGAAAAAACCAAAACAATGCAAAGAAATTGGATCGGAAAATCCGAAGGAACGGAAATAGAATTTAAAATTAATGATTCAGAATTTAAAATTAATATTTTTACCACTCGGCTGGATACAATTTTTGGATGTACTTATTTAGTAATGGCGCCGGAACATTCTTTATTAAAAAATAATAAATTAGGAATTAATAATTATGAAGAAGTTAAAAATTATCTTGACCAAGCGAAAAATAAATCTGATTTGCAAAGGACGGAATTGCAAAAAAATAAAACGGGCGTGGAATTAAAAGGCATAAAAGCGATAAACCCGTTTAATAATGAAGAAATTCCGGTATATGTTGCGGATTATGTCTTAGGGTATTATGGAACCGGCGCGGTAATGGCAGTGCCGGCTCACGACCAAAGAGATTTTGAATTTGCGAAAAAATATAAATTGCCCATAAAACAAGTTATTTGCCAAAATTATCCATCGCCAATTTGTCCAATTTTAGAAAAAGCCTTCACCGAAAATGGGCATTTAGTTGATTCTAAAAATTTTACCGGCTTGACTCCTCAAAAAGCCCGCGAAGAAATGGCAAATTGGCTGGAAAAAAATAAAGTCGGCAAAAAAAACATAAATTATAAAATCCGCGATTGGCTGGTTTCCCGCCAAAGATATTGGGGCGCCCCGATTCCAATTATTTATTGCGACAAATGCGGAATTATTCCTGTTCCAGAAAAAAATTTGCCGGTTAAATTGCCAAATGTTAAAAATTATCTTCCGACCGAAGAAGGAAAATCGCCGCTCGCCCACTCTAAAAAATTTATAAATACAAAATGCCCGCAATGCGGGGCGCAGGCAAAAAGAGAAACCGACACCATGGATACTTTTGTCTGTTCTTCCTGGTATTATCTTCGCTATGCTGATCCAAACAACAGCAAAAAATTCGCTGATCCAAAAAAAATTAAAGCTTGGTTGCCTGTAAATATGTATATCGGCGGCGCTGAACACTCTGTGCTTCATCTTCTTTACGCGCGATTTTTAACAAAAGTTCTTTATGATTTAAAATTCATCAACTTTAAAGAACCTTTCGCCTCTTTAAAACATCAGGGCATAATTTTAGGACCGGACGGGCAAAAAATGAGCAAATCCCGAGGAAATGTCATTGATCCGGACGAGCTCGTCAGACAATTTGGCAGCGATTGTGTAAGAATGTATTTGGCTTTTATGGGTCAATACGACCAAGGCGGCCCATGGAATCCGACCGGAATTTTGGGCATTAAAAGATTTTTAGAAAGAATCTGGAATTCAAAAAATATAATCAAAAATCAAAAATCATGGGTTAAGAATGCCGACATAGAAAAATTATTCCATCAAACAATTAAAAAAGTTTCCGAAGATATTGAGAATTTCCAATTTAATACCGCCATTTCCGCTTTAATGGTATTATTAAATGAAGTGGAAAAGCATAAAAATTCATTATCTATTTCTCATTATTCATTATTTTTAAAACTATTAGCTCCGTTTGCTCCCCACCTAAGCGAAGAATTATGGCAAAAATTGGAAAATAAAAAATCAATCCATTTGGAAAGCTGGCCAAAATATAATCCGGAACTAATTAAAGAAAAAGAATTTGAACTGATTATCCAAATTAACGGAAAAATTAAAGATAAAATGTTTGTGAATTCCGGAATTTCTCAACAAAAAGCGCAAGAAATTGCTTTAAACAGCGAAAAAATAAAATCTGCTATTTCTCCAGATCAAAAAATAAAAAAAATAATTTTTGTGCCGGATAAATTAATCAATATTGTAATATAAAATATGGGCATTATAAAAATAATTTTATTTTTGATTTCTATCGGCGCCGCCAGCGTTATGGGTTATTCCGCTATTAAAAAATCCGGATTTCAAATTCCATCCGCTCCAAAAGCAACATCAACCGCCCAAAAAATCATCAGACCGGCAACCACTTCAAAGCCGTCAATTTCCCAAACGCCCTCCAAATCCGCAACTCCAACGCCGTCATATCTTCCCAACATTACAGACGTTCAAATTCCCAAGGGATTCATCCGCGAGCAACTTTCTCCTAATTTTAAAGAAATTAAAATTTCTTCTATTTCTTATTCGGCATCCTTATCCACTCCGTCAAATATAAGATTAAATCCGTCCTTCCAAACAAAAGATAAATTTGTAAATATAAGCGGATGGAAAATCCAGACAAACCGCCAAAGCTTGATTATTCCAAAAATTATCAATGTTTATGATCCATCCGGACTTGCAAATGAAACCGATATTTTGATCGGGGCAAATAATTTTTTAAACATTTACAGCAATTCCAGCGCTATCAACAAAAATCTTCGGCTCAATAAATGCATCGGCTATCTGGAAAATTTTAATAAATTTAATCCTTCTTTAAGCCAAAGCTGTCCACCCATTTACCAGAATAAAACAGAAATAGCCAATTTTGCCGGATTTTGCCAAACCTACATTATGTCAATCGGCAGCTGCAAACTTCCAGATTCAAACTATTATAATAATTTGCCGGGCACTGGAGAAGGCAATGCTTGCCGCGAATATTTAAATAATATCGGCTACGCAAATTGCTTTCAAAAGCACCGGACTGACAGCGATTTTTTATCTAATGAATTTCGCGCATGGGTAAATCAAAATATTTTTGACCCAAAACACGACTATGTGCTTCTTTTTGACACAAACGGACTTCTAGTGGACGAATATTTTTACTAAATCTTTTTTTATTGAATTTATCGGGATAGCCAAACCTATATTTTCCGCTTCTTTAATCATGGCTGTATTGATGCCGATAACTTCGCCTTTGGCATTTACCAGCGGTCCGCCAGAATTACCCGGATTAATCGCCGCATCAGTTTGAATAAGCCCTTCTATTTTTTGGCTTTTTGTTTTCAGATCAACCTGCGCCAAAATTTTTCTGTCCAATCCCGAGATTATTCCTTCGGAAACTGAATTCTTAAAAAGCCCCAGGGCGTTGCCAAAAGCCATTACTTCTTCTCCCAGCTGAACCTTGTCGGAATTGCCGAGTTTAACAGACGAAAATTTTAAATTTTTGCTTTTAATTTTTAAAAAAGCGATATCTTTGACAGAATCGCGAAAAATAACTTTTGATTCAAATTTTTTGCCGTCATTGGTTATAACCGCATAATCAGCCTCCTCATCAATAACAATGTGTTTATTGGTGGATACAATGCCTGATTTATCAATAATAAAACCCGAACCGCTGCCAACCTCAATATCGCCTTTTTTGTCGGCCAATTTTTCTAATTTTTTTTTATTTTTTGAAGTAAGGAGCTTTTTGGGGATTTCTCTGATATTTTCAGAAATAACAATAGAAACCACTGACGGCATCACCTTTTTAACAATTTTAACAAAATTCGCCATTGATTTATATTAATCAATAAATAGAAATCTCGCAAATTTGCATAATACAAAATACATTCTAGATTTTATTATCGTTAGCATTTCGCTAAAAAATCGTCTCGCAGGCCGAACGGGTATGATGCCAAGCGCATCCCGCATACAATATATTGAAAAATAATTCGGGATTGTTTAAAATATAAAAATTGCGGGCGTAGCTCAGCGGCCCAAAGCGCTGCCCTGTCACGGCAGAGATCGCCGGTTCAAATCCGGTCGCCCGCGCAAAATAAATTCACGATTAAATTCGCGATTGAAAAAAAATATTTAATTTAATATAATAACAATATGGAATTAATAAACTTAGAATCCTTATTTTCAATCATTGTGAGTATTGCGGCTGTGGCAGTGCCAATCGTAGCCAAAAAAGCCATGGAAAAAGGCCTGACTTATTCAGCAATGACAGCAACTGTTTGGACTCTTAATATTCTAGCAATTGCCCGCGTTTGGCATACTATTTACGATGTCTTTAACCTAAAAGCAAAATATGGAGAACCAGCAGAATTTATTGAATACACGATTTATTTAATTGCTTATTTCGTTTTTATCTGGCTAGTTTATCGTTCAACAAAAGCCAGAACCCCTGCCCCGAAAATCCCGGCCTAATTTTTTGACATACGTTTAGCCATATTCTCATCAAGCCACATTTTTCTTATCCTTACGCTTTTAGGAGTCACTTCAACAAGCTCATCGTCTGAAATATATTCCAAAGAATCTTCAAGCCCCATTGTTTTGGGAGTATTAAAATGCTCGGCAGCGCCGTCATTTTTAGAGCGCATATTTGAAAGCTGTTTTGTTTTACAAACATTAACTCTTATATCACCGCTTCTGGAATTTGATCCCACAACCTGACCTTCATAAACTTCAGCAGCTGGCCCGAAAAATAAAACTCCCCTGTCTTGAATGTTCACCAACCCATAAAGATTTGTTTGCCCTGATTCGCATGTGACAAGCGACCCCTGCTCTCTTTCATTAACTATTCCAGGATCAGCCCTATATTCATAAAAATTCGCGTTCATAATTCCCAACCCCTTAGTATCCGTTAAAAATTCGCTGCGATAACCGAAAAGCCCCTGGGTCGGCACGATAAATTCCAAATATACAATTCCGTCATTGTTAGACATTTCTTTAAGTTCACCCTTACGGATGCCAAATTTTTGAATAATTGATCCATAGTATTCTTCCGGAACTTCAATAAAAACCCTTTCATAAGGCGCCATCTTTTTCCCGTCAACTTCTTTAAGAATCACCTGCGGCCGAGAAATCTGAAATTCAAATCCCTCGCGGCGTAATCTTTCAATTAAAATTGACAGGTGAAGCTCGCCGCGACCTGACACTATCCACTTGCCGTCAGATGTGTCTTCAATTTT
Organism: Candidatus Wolfebacteria bacterium; assembly: GCA_016214005.1. Taxonomy (GTDB): domain Bacteria; phylum Patescibacteriota; class Minisyncoccia; order UBA6257; family UBA9933; genus JACRPK01. Next base: position 40,091 of record JACRPK010000007.1, on the reverse strand, counting down.
AAGCGCGACATCTGTTTCAAGTTCTTTATGAAGCCTTTCTTTTATCTGGCGAGAAGTCGTAAATTCTCCCTCTCTTCCGGCAAAGGGAGAATCATTGACCATAAAAGTCATTTTCACAGTCGGCTCTTCAATGCTTAAAAGCGGCAGAGCTTGCGGATTTAAAGAATCAGCTATTGTTTCGCCCACTGTTGCGTCAGCAATTCCCGCAATCGCCGCAATATCTCCGGCAACAACTTCTTTCGCTTCAATTCTGTTTAAACCGCTAAAAGTCATCAGCGAAACAAGCCTGCATTTTTCAATTTTCCCCTCGCGGTTAATGTGGCTGATTTCTTGCCCTGCGCGAATTATTCCATTATGAACCCTGCCAATCGCAATTCTTCCCTTAAAATCATCGGGCACAACATTGGTAATAAGTAATTGAAGGGGCTTGTTGATGTCATTTACCGGAGCCGGGATGTGTTTTAAAATCGCTTCAAAAATCGGCGAAATATCAACCATTTTGCTTAAATCATTTTCAAGTCCAGCTTTGCCTTCGCGGCCCGAAGCGTAGACAACCGGAAAATCTAAAGCCTGATCATTGGCGCCAAGCTCAACAAATAAATCAAAAGTTTTGTTAATGGCGAAATCAGCCCTTGCTCCGGGTTTGTCAATTTTATTGATAATCACAATAACTCTATGCCCCATTTCCAATGCTTTCTTCAAAACAAATCTTGTCTGCGGCATCGGACCTTCTTTGGCGTCAACCAAAAGCAAACAGCCATCTGCCATATTCAAAACGCGCTCAACTTCGCCACCGAAATCAGCGTGTCCGGGCGTATCAATAATATTGATTTTAGTTCCATTCCATTCAACCGAAGCGTTCTTGGAAAAAATAGTGATTCCTCTTTCACGCTCCAATTCGTTGCTGTCCATAATACAAATCGCCTCGTTAGTCTCTTTATTCAATTTTGTCCGCGATTGTTTGAGCAGCGCGTCAACCAAGGTTGTTTTGCCGTGGTCAACGTGAGCAATAATCGCAACATTGCGTATATTTGCCATAAATATTTTAAAATAAAAATCCGCCCTTACAGCAGACCTATTTGCCATTAGGCAGATTTTTTATAGTATAATTATTTAAATTGCTTGTCAAATTTATTTTCCCGCTTTCAATTCCTTCACTTCCGTTTTTAATTCTTTGATTTGGAGTTGATGGGGTTTGAGAATTTTAATTTAAAGAAGATTTTTGAATTCATCGGGCGTAATTTTAATTTCTCTAAGAATTTGTTGCAAAAGACCGCGCCCAATGTCTTCACCGCCATGTTTTGGCACAAGAGTAATTCGACCATCTAAATGTTTAAAAAAAATATGCGAGCCCTTACTTCTGGCTTCAAAAAATCCAAGAATTTTCAAAATTCTAATAATATCTTTAGCTTTTAAAGTTGGAATTTTTTGGCTCATGCAGCAACAGCTATTGTTTCAAGCCCAACAAAAGAAGGCTCATAAGAAAATTCATTAATGCTAGCGCGATATTGACGATCATTTTTCGCAACTTCCAAACAAAGAGATATTGCTTCGTGAATTCTTTTTTTAAGTTCAAAAAGCGTTTTAGCTTGAGTGAAACATCCAGGCAAAGCAGGAACTGAAGCAACGAAATATCCGTCTTCATCTTGTTCAATAATAATCTTAAATTGTCTTAATTTTTTAGCCACAATATTATTCTACCATCCCCAAAATCCCAAAGTCAAATTTACCTTTTCGCCTTCAATTCTTCAATTTGGAGTTGATGGGGTTTGATTATTTATAAATATCGTGAGTACCGATATCTGTAAAAATAACTTTTTTATCTTCAATAAAAATAAAACTAATTCTATAAAAATAATCTACCGAAAAAGCCCATTCTTCTTTTTTCTCCCCATGCAATTTATGAGTATTAAGATTTAAATTAAAGGGATTAATCTTGAAAATTGATATTTTATCAATTGCTTTATTTTGAATGCGAGGATGAATTTTACGAAAAGATTTTTTAAACCGCGAGGAAAGATTAATTTCCATATTTCTTATGAAAATCGGGATATTCTTTCTTAAGAAATGAATTTAAATCTTCCATTTTCCCCGCGCGATATTCCTCTATCCCTTCGCTGACCCGCTTATCAAGAAGTTTCGCATTTTTTCCTTTTAAATAAAAAATTGGCATCATCCTCGCTTTCATATTTTCATATTCTTTTCGCGGTATAATCACCAAATCATCATTTTTTATTAAATTTTTCGGAATAGTAATCGTATTCATATTATTTATTTTAACCTCCAAAATCCCAAAGTCAAATTTATCTCCCCGCTTTCAATTCTTCAATTTGGAGTTGTTGGGATTTGATATATTACTATTTAATTAAAGTTTTTCTAAAATACTTATATATTCACTATAACTTATTCCTAATGTTCGCAAATTATTACGAATAATAAAAATTGGAATTTCTTTATCTTCTGGAAAAACTACCGGCCTTTTTAAATCGCTACGCCCATAAACTCTATGATCGCCACTTTTTCTTTCATAAGAACAACCCACATATAAAACAAATTTTTCAAACTTTTTCCACGAAATAGGCCTTAAACTAAACATAATAAAATCACGCCACTGAAAGTTGTATCTTTTCCGATTCTTGAGAGATAAGATTGGGCGGCACCCATTGATTTTTAATCTTTTGCCAACCTAAATTTCCTAAAACATCACTAAGTGTCCCCTTTTTTATCAATTCTTCAAAAAAAATAATTACCACCTCATTAAATCTCTTTTTAACTTGATCATAATTTTTGCCAGAAGTTGATAAATCAAGTACAGGAGTATAAGCGATAAAATATTTACCTTCCTTAAATATAGATATTGGTAATTGTAAATTAAATTTAATCATATATTTTATCTTATCACGCCCAAAATCTCAAAGTCAAACTTTTATCTTCTATCTCCCCGCTTTCAATTTCTTCACTTCCGTTTGCAATTAAAAATCCTCTTATAATATTCTCGTTTCTAGCTTTTAACTATTAACTGTAAGTCTATGAAGAGAAGAAGATATTAATGTTTGATATGGCATACCTTCTTGTGCCGCTTTTGCCTTCAATTTTATCAAATCAACTTCCGAAATTCTTATAGAAATTGTTTTATTTTTTGCCAATGTAGCTTTCGCTATTTTTGAATAATGTGTAACATCTTTTTTTTTAGACACAGTAGAAATAAATTCTCCGTCTTCTGCTGATTTTAAAATATCCCTTTCTTCTTTTGTAAGTTTTATAATTTTTTTCATATTTATATTTTTTATTTTAAATATTTTTTAGTGGATTTTCTGCTTGGAATTATAGTTTTCAAAAAAATTTCATTTTCATTTTCAACGAAAGGCACTAAATAAACATATTCTTCTATCTCCAAAACAAAAATTTTTTGATTTGAATAATTTATATTATTTAAAATATCTAATATATCTTTATTTTCAATTTTTATTAAACATATTTCAAAAGAAATTCCTCTTTCTTTAATCAGTTTTTTATTCTTTTCGGGATTCCAATTAAAATACTTCATCTTTATTTATATACATTGTATATACAATAGTATCGCTTGTCAAATAACGCTTATGCAGGCTTCCCCATGGGACAAATAAAATTTATCTCCCCGCCTTCAATTCTTTAATTTGGAGCCATTGTTGTCGTCTAATTATAATTCTAACATTTGTTTCAAAATTTCATCTAATTTTCTTTGTGATTTTAAATCTATTCTCCCAATTATTTTTAAAATTCTTTTTTTATCTATTGCCCTAAGGTGAAAAACTAAAGCCACTGATTTTTGTTTAAGATTATTTTTAGCATCAGGCAAAATTGCCAAAGTATAAGGAAATCTTAAAGATTCGAAATTAGCGGTGAGCGGAATTACAATAACTATTTTAGTTTTAGTATCAGAAATTAAAACTGCCGGCCTTTCTCCGAATTGCTCATGCCCGGCGCCAAAACTTAAATTAATCAAACAAATATCTCCCTTTCTCATTATTTCTAAATTTCTTGCTCAAATTTAATTAAATCAATATTGCTGATTTTTTCCCATTGATTCAATTCATTTTTTAATTCTATTTTTTTTTCTAAAATTTGAAGATAATATAGAATAGCATTCGTTAAAAGTTCTTCTTTGGAAAATCCCAGATTTTGAGAAGCTAATTTTAATTCTTTTTCAATTTTTATTGGGATAGTAATTGTTGTCATTTTTATATTCTACCATCCCCGAAATCCCAAAGTCAAATTTATCTCCCCGCCTTCAATTCCTTCACTTCCGCTTTCAATTCTTCAATTTGGAGTTGTTGTTCTTTGATGGCTTCGGTAAAAAGAGGAGCAAATTCAGCATAAGACAATACATAATAGCCATCCTTATTTTTGCCAACGACTTCCGGAACAATCGGTAAAACTTCTTGCGCTATAAAACCGACATGATTTGTTTCTGTGATATCATCTTTCCAAATATAATTAACACCGCGAAGTTTTAATACTTTCTCAAGAGCACTGTTAATTGTCAAAATATCTTTTTTAAGGCGAATATCTGAAACATTAGACCAAGCAGCGCCGCCTCCGCAATATAAAGTACCTGTTCCGCCACAATAAATTCCCCAACCGCCGGAATTTCCGCTATAACCAAAAACTCCATAAGTAGCTCCTGCTCCGTAAACTCCATTATTACCATAACCCGCAATTCCAGCGCTCCCTGAAATGGTACCTCCTGAATATCCACCCCCAACTATTCCTGCCCCCTCAACACCAACTGTAGTGCCATAACCATAAATAGCGCGATAATTGCTATTAGAGACAAACATTGTCGTATCACTACTCCCCGAATTGTTGCCAACAGTTAATTTTGATCCCGGACTCGTCGTCCCGATGCCGACGTTGCCATCATTTTTGAGTGTCAAAGGGTTAAGAGTATTGGAACCGTTACTTCTAGTAAGATAAAAGTTCAGGGTTCCATTTGTGGAGGTATCTGGTCCGTTTACAATGAAGCGCCCACCGTTCGAATAATCCAGCGTAGTGGCACTCGCGAGGTCAGCCGCCTGGGCACCTGTGGCAGTGACTGAACCAGCAACCTGCAGTTTCCCTGCGGTCGGACTCGTCGTCCCGATGCCGACGTTACCGCTATCAGCTTTAATGGCCATTGTAATTGCTGGCGTCGTATAAAAATTCATGTCCGAGTACACGTTTGATGTTCTATTGTAGGCCTGCAGATAAGTGGCAGTCGTTCCAGATGAGCCGAATTCCAGGTCGGCGTTAGTGCCGCTCTTGATCGTGAGCTTGCCTGTCGGACTCGTCGTCCCGATGCCGACGTTGCCGGATGTATCCATATATAACCTATCAACCCAAGTTATTGGATTTGCCCCTGCTGCTGCAGTCCAATACCACAATCTTCCATCGTTCATCATATGGATATTTGCGGCCCCATATGAGGTATCAATTCTATTCCAAGTTCCTGAAGCTGCGGTTGCGTTATTACTTATAGTCAAGGCAGTGTTAGCAACATCACCTATAGTTTCTATCATTGAAGGGGTTGCTAAAGCCGTTGTATCAGACAATCTAATTCCAGGATTATCCGCTGAAACCTCTAATTTGCTATTCGGACTCGTCGTCCCGATGCCGACATTGCCGGAGTTTGTTACAGACACCAGCGGTGCCGCGGCAGTACTCAAGATTGCGAAATTATCACTAGCATCCAATCCTAAGTAATACTTTAGGACACCCTGCCGCTGGCCCCGTAAATGACCAAAGACGCCAGTTGTGTTAGTATCCGCAACAAAATTTGAACCAGTACCAATACTGTAAACTCCCGCGCTTGACCCAGAGTCAACATGCAATCTCCCCCCCGTTGGATTCGTCGTCCCGATGCCGACATTGCCGGAGCTATTTATATACATCGCCTGATTAGTTGAACTGGGCGGATTATTATTCGGAGAATTCCACCCCCACACCAAACGAGTTAAAGAAAATATTAATATAATACTGATGCCACTAGCGAAAATTATTTTTAAAAAATAATTTTTCATATTAAGATTCTAATTTTACTCCCATTTTTTCGGCAATTTGTCTAATCCATCTATCATGGCGATTAATTTGATGCGAAAGCATTGCCATCTCTTGGAAATATGCGTCTGCTCTTTTGGCATAACTATCCACAGATTTTTGAAGTTCATTAAAATTATTATGCAAATCATGAAATCCCACATCCATCTTCTTTTCCAATTTAAAAATTTCTCTCAAAAGAACTCCTAATACATCGTCTTTTTTATCTATTTTATTTTTCTTAATATTTTTCATATTTATAATTTCATTTTTATTATATCAAATTTTTGGCGGAGGCGGAAGGATTTGAACCTTCGGTCCGGTTTCCCGGACAACATCTTAGCAGGATGCTCCTTTAAGCCGCTCAGGCACGCCTCCACACTAATTGAGTTTAATTATTTAATAAAGCATTAGCAAGTCTTCGTTTTAATTGGCCAAGAGCGCGAGCATTAAGTTTAAGATTATGCTCTCTTATTCTGGCATCATTTTCTGACACATACACTTCGTAATAAATCAATTTGAAAGGCACTCTCAACTTTGTAGATTTAGATTTTCCGGAATTATGTTCTTCTATCCTTCGTCTCAAATCATTAGTTGACCCAATATATAAATTTTTATCTTTTAAACTTTGCAAAATATACACAAAGAACATAATTTTAAAAACTCAATTAGTGTGGGGGCACGCCTCCAAAAATCCTTGTAATTATCGCAAATGTTTGATAGTTTTACAAGATGTCAAAAATTGAAAATTCAAAATTGAAAATTGAAAATTTGACGCCGCGTTCGCCCATTGTTGTGATAATGGGTCATGTTGACCACGGCAAAACCACTTTGCTTGATTATATCCGCAAAACAAACATCGTTGCCAAAGAAGCCGGCGGCATCACCCAATCAATCGGCGCTTATGAAATTAAACATAATGAAAAAAAAATTACTTTTATTGATACTCCCGGGCACGAAGCTTTTTCAAAAATGCGCGCAAGAGGAGCCAATGTCGCTGATTTGGCGATTTTAGTTGTGGCTGCCGACGATGGCATCAAGCCCCAAACCAAAGAATCAATTGAAATTTTAAATTCTTCAAAAACTCCTTTTATTGTGGCGATAAATAAAATTGATAAGCCCGGAGCGGACATTGAAAAAGCAAAAAATGATTTAATGGCGAATAATGTTTTTCTTGAAGGTTATGGCAGCAATATTTCCTGGCAAGCGATTTCCGCCAAAAATGGACAAGGAGTTAACGAGCTCCTTGACTTGATATTGCTTGCCGCTGAAATGGAAAATTTAACCTATGAACCAAAAGCCAATGCCAGCGGCGTGATTATAGAAGCCAAAGCAGACAGCCGCAGGGGCATTGTTGTTTCCGCAATTGTTAAAAACGGAATTTTAAAAACCGGTTCAAGAATCGCCACCAAAAGCGCTTGCGGGAAAATAAAAATTTTAGAAGATTTTTTGGGCAAAAAAACTGACGAATTATCCCCTTCCGGCCCGGCAATGATTTTAGGATTTGAAACTCTGCCGCAAATCGGCGAAGAATTTATTGCCGGCAATATTGATTTAGCTGAAATCCAAATTCCGCAAATTGAAAAAATAAAAAGCCAGCCGATAATTGAAGCTGAAAATTTTAGAAAATTGAATTTAATTCTCAAATCTGATGTTTCCGGCTCTTTGGAAATTCTTTCGGAAATCGCCAAAAATATAAGTTTTGAAGATATCAAAACGCGAATTATCTCCGAATCAATCGGTGAAATAACCGATGGCGATGTTAAAAACGCCGATTCCAGCAAGTCAATAATTATCGCCTTTAAAACAAAACAGAATAAAATAGCGGAAAGCGCCGCCAAAATAAGCAATATAAAAATTATTTCTTCGGAAATTATTTACGAGCTTGTTGAAGCGATAAAAGATGAAATAAAACTTTTGGCAAAACCGGTTCCCCAGGGAATTTTTGAAACAATAAAAATTTTCAGCTCAAAAAGCCTGCCTGCCGGCAGGCAGGGAGAAGAACAGCTTATCGGCGGACGCGTTGTTTCCGGAGTTTTTAAAAATAATCAGCGTTTGAAAATTTTAAGAGCCGAAAAAGAAATCGGCAATGGGAAAATCACTAACATTAAAAAACATAAGCAAGACGCAAATCAAGTCTCAAGCGGCGAAGAATGCGGATTTATGTTTGAATCGGAAATCAAAATCAATGAAGGAGATAAATTGATTTGGATGTAAATTTCATTATAATTTTTAAGTGGCCTGGTTGCTAAGTGGTAAAGCAAGGGTCTGCAAAACCCTTATACGGCGGTTCGATTCCGCCCCAGGCCTCCAGCTCGGGTGGCGAAATGGCATACGCACATCACTTAAGATGATGCGTCGCAAGACATGCGGGTTCGAGTCCCGCCCCGAGCACAAAACTTAAAAAGGTCGGAAATAATTATTAAGAATAATAAAAAAATGGAAAATTTAATCGGTAAAAAAGTCCCTGATTTTGAATTTGAAATTTATCACAGCGATAAAACTAAAAAAGTAAAATTCGGGGATTATAGGGGCAAATGGGTTGTTTTAGTTTTTTATCCTGCTGATTTCACTTTTATCTGCCCGACTGAACTTCAAGAATTGGCTGATAACTATAAAGAATTCCAAAAATTGGGAGCAGAAATCATAAGCGTTTCAACTGACACGATTTTCGTCCATAAAGCTTGGCACGATAACTCGGCGGCTATCAAAAAAGTAAAATATCCAATGGCAGCCGATCCAAGCGCAAAACTCTGCAAATACTTCGGCACATATATCGAAGACGAAGGATTATCATTGCGCGCCAGCTTTATAATTGATCCTAACGGAACAATCAAAGCCTATGAAATCCACGATAACAGCATTGGCAGAAGCGCCAATGAACTTTTAAGAAAAGTTCAGGCGGCAAAATTTGTTTCTCAAAATAAAGGTTTAGTTTGTCCGGCAAGCTGGACTCCCGGTAAAAAAACATTAAAACCGGGACTGGACTTGGTCGGAAAAATATAAATTTATCTCAAAAATAAAAACAGCCTCTAAAATGGGCTGTTTTTATTTAACTATTGCAAAATATTTAATTTATTTTATAATAATAAAAGCAATTTAAAGCCCCTTATAGATTTATCGGGCGTATAAACCTTGATTAAGACTCAAGGTAAAAAGTTCTTTGTCAACTCAATAATCCAGAAATTCAGAAAGGTCTACTAAAAATAAATAAAAAAATATGAAAACATCTTATATTATTGTTGCCTTGGTTATTGGATTCGGTTTTGGAATATTTATGAATCCGGCTTCGGCCTCTGCTCAAACAGCGCAAGCTATCAGCAGCCAAAACGCCGCGATTTTAAACGCCCAGCTTGAAACGATGAAACAAACTCTTGTTGAATTGCAAAAACAAGCCGGCCAATCTCAAGCCAGCCAGCAAACAAACGAAACAATCGTTCTTAAAAATGCGCTAGATAATCTTCAACTCACGTTAAAATCAGTACAAACAAAAATCCAAAATGATGAAATCAATCCGGAAATAAGCGCTTCCCTTAATCAAACCCTTGGTGGAGTGAAAATTAATCTTACGGCAATCAATTCAAATATTGCCGCAAAATCAGCAATGGCCGCAAAAAATAAAAAATCCCAAACAACTGCGATTAACTCAAACTCAAAAGGTCAAATCGAAAGCCAAACATTATCAGAAAATCAACCCTACAGCCAGCCCTTAACCGCTTTAATAGAATCAGTTGCGCCTGCCAAAACAATATCAGAAAAAATCTATGGCAAAAAAACTATATTCGGGACTATTGGCTTAATAATTTTAATCGCCTTGGGATACTTTTCTTGGATGAAAAAAGATTATTTGATTCCGTTTATGAATGCGCAAAAAGAAAAATCATTGACATTCGTAAAAATCAAAAAAGAAAAAATAACTGCATTTATAAAATCAAGCCAAGAAAAAATGAAAGGAAAGACAGACGCGCTTTGGAAAATGTATAAAGAAAAATCCGCTTAAGCGGATTTTTCTTTTTCTAAACAGCCTCTCGCTTTAAAATAAGCGCAATAATCGCAATCCCTTCCGCTTTCCGGCAATTTATCGTCTTTAAGGCATTTTTTAATATCTTTTAAAATTCCTTCCACCCAAGAATCATCTCCATTATAAGGAATAACCTTCACATCAAATTCGAGTTTGGCATCAAAAGCTTCCCTGTCCGTAAGACCGTTACAATAAACAAAATAAGCAATGTCTGAAACTTTAAATCCATTTTGGCGAAACAGCCATTGGTAAACTTCAACCTGGCGTTTATAACCGATTTGCCAATCGGCGTCTAAATTAACTTCTTCATTCTTTGAAGTTGCTTTGTAATCAACTATATGAAGTTCGCCTTTTGAATTTATCCAAATGTCATCAATGCCGCCGCGTAAAATCAAATTCGTCGGCTCATGAAAAAATCTTATTCCGGCTGTTCGCGATTCTCGCCATTTTTCAAGCTCTTCGTGCGGATAAGGCACGGCGTCAATGCCGTAAGCCTCCATCAAGGGATGGGCAATTCCATCAGCGCGATGGCTGTCAAATTCTTTTTTCAAAAGAGCGTCAACCGCGTTGTTTAGTGAAAAAGGGTATCCCGGCGGACGGCTTGTTCCCAATTTTTTATCAATAAAAAAACACCTTGGGCATTCTGAAAAAAGATCAACGCCACTGCGGCTTATAACAAACGGCTCTTTATTGTCTTTGTCAAAAAGATTTCGTGTTTTTTTGGGATTATAATATTTAGACATTTTTAAAGATTATCACAAATTTGTTTTTAAAACTATCTTTCTAAAATCATCTTGCCAAACTCTTAAGATTTTTAACTTCTTCTTCCGAGAGCCTCCTATATTCTCCTGAAATTAATTTTCCTAATTGCGTATTCCCTATTCTTAATCTTTTTAATTTTACAATTGTTAAATTGAGCGCCGCCGCCATTCTGCGAATTTGATGTTTTCTGCCTTCGCGCAAAATTATCCTGAAAGTTTTGTCGCCCATCAGCCGCGCTTTTGCCGGTAAAGTGAGGCCATTATCAAGCATTATGCCGGTTTCCATTTTTTTAATTTTAGCGACGTTTATTTTCTCGCGCGTTTTCACTTCATACTCTTTTTCTATTTTATGATCGCTACCGGTTATCGCAGAAGTTATTACCCCATCATTAGAAAGCAAAATTAAACCCTCGCTTTCTTTATCCAGCCGACCAACAGCGTTTAAATTTAAAAAATCATCTGAGATTTCAAAAATTGTCTTCCCTTCGGATTTATTTCTTGAACAAACAAATCCCCTCGGCTTATTCAAGGCAATCGTCATTTTTTTATTAAAATCTCCGGATTTTTGCGGAGTTAAAATTTTTATTTTGTCTTTTTGGGGATCTATTTGGAAACCTAACTTTTTAACAATTTTTCCGTTGCAAGAAATCAAGCCTTTTTTAATACAATTCTCCGTTTCTCTTCTAGACCTCATACACCTCCAAATGCCAAAATTCTATCAGTTTATTACGCTGTTCGCCACCCAACTCGTCGCTTACGCTCCTCGGGGACCTGGCTCACGACGCTATAAACTGATGAATTTTATGGCATTTTCCGGTAATATTCGCTGTGAAAAAGATTATTCTATTTTAACTGCATCTCATAGGAAAAAATCAAAGAGCGGTTCTGAAAAGCGTATTTTTTTGGCGAGCGAAGCCGCGTTTTTTGAAATTTACTATTCTGAGATGTATAGCGAAAAAAGATTTTATAGAGTAAAATTATAATTATGATTAAAATTATTTCAAACGACATAATCCAAGATGGAGAAAAAATCGGCTGGATACGAGAAAACGACATTTTCAACGAAAGCGGCAACAAAATCGGCTATTTTAAATCCAATGATATTTATGATAAAGAAGGCAGAAAAATCGGCTATGTTGAAGGTAGCTATATTAAATATCAAAACGGCACAAAATCAATCAGCGTTTCTGAAAATAAAATACGCATCAGCGGCGGAGTTTATTCCGATGTCTGCCGCGCCGCAATAAGGCTTTTGTTTGGAGATTAATTAATCTATGAGTAAAAAATCCGCCTTTTTATTATTTATTATTATAATCATAGCTTCTTTTTTTCGCTTATACAATATAACTGAATTACCGCCCGGACTTTATCCGGACGAAGCTATGAACGGCAACAACGCCTTAGAAGCCCTATCGCCCAGCGGGCAATTTAAATTATTTTATCCGGAAAATAACGGCCGAGAAGGATTATTTATAAACATTCAAACGCTGGCAATCAAATTATTGGGCAATGAGCCATGGGCATTGAGATCCGTCAGTTCAATATTCGGAATTTTAACTATTTTGGGAATTTATTTTTTAACTAAAGAATTATTTAAAAAAAATTCTCACGGCGATGCCATTGCCTTATTATCGTCTTTTTTCATCGCCACAAGCTTTTGGCATATTAATTTTTCCCGCATTGGCTTTCGCGCTATAATGGCTCCATTTTTCTTGACTTGGGCAATTTATTTTTTATTAAAATCATTTAATAATTTAGAAAAAAGAAATCTTTTATTTTTATCGCTGGCAGGAGGAATATTTTACGGACTTGGTTTTTATTCCTACATCGCCTACCGCGCCACTCCGCTTTTAATTTTAATAATTATCGCCTTGTATTGGCTGCAAAATAAAGATAAGCAAATTCGCCGCAAAATTTTTATTTCCGCATCCTGCTTTTTAATTTTCACTTTTATCGTTGCCGCGCCTCTTGGAATTTATTTTCTTAAAAATCCGCAAGACTTTTTCGGCCGCACCGCGCAAATTTCAATTTTCAATTCTCAAACTCCATTAAAAGATTTAGGTTCAAATGTTTTAAAAACTGCCACAATGTTCAATTTTAAGGGCGACTTAAACTGGCGGCATAATATAGCCGGCGCGCCATTACTTTTTTGGCCAGTCGGAATTTTATTCTTGATTGGAATAGTTTTAAGCGCGCGAAAATTTTTTAAAAAAAATAATATCATTATTTTTTCTTGGCTTGCCGTTGCCGCTTTACCGGTTATTATTTCCAATGAAGGAATGCCGCATGCCCTGCGCGCAATTTTAATGGCGCCGGCAGTTTTTATTTTCGCGGGAATCGGAGGAATTTATGTTTATCAAACATTAAAAAATTTTACCGACTGCGATAATAATAAGATTAAAAAAGCGCTTTTAAATTATTCAATAATAATATTTTTAATAATTTTGATTTTTGATTCTTATATTAGCTATTTTTACAAATGGGGGAAAAATCCAGAAGTTGCCGGATCATTTAATCAAAACTATGTTAATATCGGTCGTCAATTAAACTCTCTGCCAAAAGAACTTAAAAAATATGTGATAATTGAAGCAGGCGGCATTTTGGTAAGAGGCATTCCAATGCCAACTCAAACCATAATGTTTATTACTGACACATTTACATCCGAAAAACAAAAAGAAAAAAATATTTATTATATTTTACCAAGCGAGACAAATATAATTTCAGAAAACGATTATAAAATTATTTTAAAATAATTAAATCGTCTGCACAATTAAAAGATTCGTGGCGCCGGATTTCCCAAAAGGCACCCCTGCTGAAATAACTATTTTATCGCCTTTCGCCGCCATTTTGCTTTCAACAACAATTTTTTTAGCGGATTCAATCACATTTTCCACATCTTTAAAACCTTTTATAATATTAGAATAACATCCAAAATTTAAAGCCAGTTGATTGCGAGTTTTTATATTCGAAGTCAAAGACAAAATAGGTTGTTTGGGTTTATATCTGGAAATCATTCTCGGCGTAAATCCTGATTCAGTTAGGGCTATAATAACTTTGGCCCCGATACTATGGGAGGTATTTACAACAGCATAACTAACGGAATCAGTAATGACTTTTTGCGTTAAATGCTTATGTTTTAAAATTTCTTCATAGTCAAAATTTTCTTCCGTATGCTTTGCCACGCGCGCCATTACTTCAATAACTTTTACGGGATAATTGCCCAAGGTTGTTTCTTCGGAAAGCATTATCGCGTCAGTGCCGTCTAAAATAGCGTTGGCAACATCATTGACTTCGGCTCTTGTCGGCACCGGATTTTTAATCATTGATTCAAGCATTTGTGTTGCGGTGATAACCGGCTTGCCGATATCATTGCATTTTTGAATAATCATTTTTTGCAAAATGGGCACTTGTTCCGCTCCGACTTCAACCGCCAAATCTCCGCGAGCCACCATCGCGCCATCGGCAACTTCCAAAATAGCGTCTAAATTTTCTATTGCTTCCTGGGTTTCTATTTTAGCTATTATTTTAATACCATCTGCTTTGGCTTTTTTTAAAATATCTCTTAATTCCAAAACATCATTTGGCGTTCTGACAAAAGAAATCGCCATATATTCAACATTGTTTTTAATTCCAAACAAAAGATCTTTTTTATCTTTTTCCGTAAGCGAACTTATTTTCAAATAACTGCCCGGCAAATTTACTCCCCTTCTCCCCTTGATTTCTCCGCCGTAGACAACTCTGCAATAAACATTTTTTCCTAAAATTTTCTCCACTTTTAATTCGTTTTTGCCGTCATTGAGCAATATCGTGGCTCCTTTTTCTATTTCTTTATGAAGATTTTTATAATTTATAGAAACTTTTTTTTCGTCGCCAATGCAATTTTCAGTTGTAATAATAAAAGCCTGCCCATTTTTCAAAACAATGCTTTCTTTGTAAAAATCGCCTATTCTAATTTTAGGGCCGCTTAAATCCTGCAAAACCGCAATCGGCTTATTTATTTTTTTAGAAACAAACCGGGCATAATCCACGCGGCGCTGATGGGCCTGATGAACATCATGAGAAAAATTCAATCTGACAACATTCATTCCGGCCAAAGCCATTTTTTCCAATATTTCTTTATTTTCTGTCGCCGGCCCAATTGAAGCGACAATTTTTGTTTTCTTGAACATATTTTTATTTTTGAAACTTAAAAAGTAAATTTAAAGGAAATGCAAAAAAAATGCAATAGAACAGCAGGCGGGATGCGCTTGGCTCCCTGCCTGCCCTGCCTACCGGCAGGCAGGCGGCAGGCAGGTCGGATTCGCTTACCGAAAAAATATAATAAATTTTTAGCCCTTATCCTCTTCCGCTATGATTCGTAGACAATTTCTTTTGGCGGAATCAAACTTGAATCCGTCGGCAGGGTAATATAAAAAACGCTGCCGCGGTTAATTTCCGATTCAGCGCGGATATCGCCACCATGACGTTTAATAATATTTTTAGCAATATAAAGCGCGAGCCCGGATCCGTTTGGCGCATATCTAATCGCATTTTCAGCTCTAAAAAATTTAGTGAATAATTTATCTATCTCAACAGGAGGAATCCCAATGCCAGTATCCCTAATCGCGATCTGCACATAAGGCTTGTCCGCCAATTTTTCAATATCAATGCGCACTTCTCCGTTTTTAACATTGTATCTTACGGCATTATCTAAAATATTATACAAAGCCATGCTTAATTTTTGCGAATCAACATTCAATTCAATCGGCTCAACCGGCTTTTGAAAAAAAATTTTAATGCCAGCTTCTTCAACAAAACTCTTGGCAGATCCGATAATTTCATCAATTAAAAATCCAATATTCACTTTCCCAAAATTAAAACCGAATCTTCCTTCTTCAATTTGAGATACATCAAGCAAATCATTGACTATTTTTGAAACAAAAGCCGATTGTTCAAGCCCGGAATTAACAATTTGCTTGGCATTATCGCTTAAAGATTCGCCGGAAAGAGATTCAAACATCCAGTGCAAGCTCGTAATCGGCGTTCTTAATTGATGCGCCGCCACTCCGATAAATTCGCTTTTTGATTTTATAAGTTCGACTTCGCGCGTTCTGTCAACAATAATTTTAACAAAACCCAAAAGATTGCCAGCGGGATCAATAATTTTATTAGTCGCCACCCGTAAATTGAGCCGATTCTCACCGAAAGAAACATCAACAATCTGCGGATAAACTCCCGGATCGGAACGCTTAATAATGGCAGGCGCAAGCGACGGAAACATTGTTTGAATAAATAATTTTAATCTTGGCTCTTTGATGTTTTCCGGAGTAAAAATTTTTCCGATTATTTCATCTGATCGCAAACCGAAAATTCCCTCGGCAATTTTATTAAAAATAGTTATTTTAAAATTCGGATCATAAGCCACAATCCCGCTTTGAAGAGTTGAAATTATGCTCGAAAGTTCATTATGCTCCAATTTAACTTCCAAATTCGCCCTGGCCAATCGAAGACTAATAATAAAAAGAAAAATTGCGATCGCAATAAAAAATAAAGAATTAAAAATAAAGATCAAAGAACTTTGGACATGAAATGTCTCTTCAATTCCTTCAACAATAAAAAATCCAATGACAAACGGCAAAAAATACCAAAACGGCCGCATCTCGGGCATTTTAATATATTGCGAAAATTTTTGTTTAAAATTGTCCATTTTAAAATTATTTTTTAAGAGAAGATAACAAGATATCAATTCTATTCATATCTCTTGGGAAAAGAGCCGCTTCCCTAACATTCTCAAGATTTAAAATTTTTTGCGTAAGCCTTTCCAAACCTATCGCAAGTCCGCCTTCCGGAGGCATTCCGTATTTAAACGCCTGAAGATAAAAACTAAATTTTTCCGGATCTATTTTCCATTTTTTGATATTTTCAACAAGCATTTGATAGTCATGAATACGCTGGCCGCCGGTTGTGATTTCAATTCCCCTGAAAAGCAAATCAAAACTTTTTGTATAACCAAGGTCGTCTTTATCCGGAAAAGTATAAAAAGGCCTTTTTTCAACAGGATAATGCGTTATGAAAATAAAATCCGAGCCAAATTCTTTTTTGGCATATTCGCAAATTTGACGCTCATGACTGGGTTCCAAATCCGGCTCATTTTGACAATCAATGCCATATTTTTCTTTTAAAATTTTTTGAGCTTCCCTTAATTTTATTGCCGGAATTTTTTGCGGCACTTTCGGAATTTCAAAATTGAAAAATTTAAATTCCCGAGCGCAAGTTTTTTTCAAATGATCCATTATATAAACAAGCAATTCGTTTTCCAAATCCATTACATCGCTGTGGTCTTCAATAAAACCAAATTCCAAATCCAAGCTGGTATATTCGTTTAAATGCCTGGTAGTGCTATGCTCTTCAGCCCGATAAACATTGCCGATAGTAAAAACCCGCTCAAAAATTCCAACCATAATTTGTTTATAAAACTGCGGGCTTTGAGCAAGATAAGCCTTTGAATCAAAATAATCTAATTTAAAAACATTGGCGCCACCTTCGGTCACCTGGGCCACAATTTTAGGAACTTGAACTTCAACAAATTCTTTTTCAATTAAAAAATTCCTGAAAGCGCGAACAATTTCCGCCTGAATTTTAAAAATATTGCGGGATTTTTCAGTGCGCAAAGCAAACGGCTGCCAATCCAAAAAAGTTTCCAAAGATATTTCCGCAGCCGGATCAAAAGGAATTTCTTCAGCTCGGCTTAAAATTTCAAGACTTTCCGCCGCCACTTCAAACTCGCCGGTTTCAATTTCCAAATTTATCATATTTTTCGGCCGGCGACTCACTTTGCCAGATAATTTAACAACCCACTGAAAACGAAGATCTTTTGCCAATTCACCGGCCTCTTTATTCGACGGCAAAAAAACAACCTGGGCAATGCCGCTTCGGTCTCGCAAGTCAATAAAAATCAATTTGCCGTGATCGCGCCTTGCATCAACCCAGCCCATCAATTCAACGCTTTCTCCTTCTTTACCAATAATGTCTTTAATTAAAGTCCGCATTAAAAAAGTTTATCATTATTTCTTAAAAATGTTAATCTTGCCGCCATCGAAAACTAATTTTATCGCGCCTTCTTTGTCGGTTCTAAAAATCTGCGATCCGATTAAAGCCAAATTATCCAGCGCTTTTTTTGTAGGATGGCCGTAAGTGTTTTTGCCCACTTCAATCACTGAAATTTTCGGCCTGGCTTTTTTCAAAAATTCTTCGCTTGAAGAATATTTTGAACCATGATGCGCCACTTTTAAAACATCAACATTTATATCAAAATTATCAGCCAAATATTTTTCAATATTCGCGCCGATATCGCCGGTAAATAAAATTTTAAAAGGTTTTTCGCCATTATTATTCGCAGCCGTAAGCCCAATTACCAACGTCGTGTCATTCAATTCTTTGCTTTGTACAAAATTATTATCCGGAGAAAGAACATCAAAACGGCTTTCGCCATATTTTATTTTATCGCCCTGCGCCAAAATAATTTTATTTACATTTTTCTCTTTTAAAATATTTTCCAATTCATCAAATGCTTTTATTTCTCCTCTTCGGCCGTTATAAATAAAAGCGCCAATTTGATAACGCTTTAAGATATCAATCAATCCGGCAAAATGATCATATTGAGGATGGCTCATTACCACCAAATCAATATAATTGTCGCCAGCCGTAAAAATTGAAGATAATTCGCTGACAATTTTAGCGCTCGGTCCGCCGTCAATTAAAACTTTCACTCCGCCCGGCAAAATCGCCAGCTGGCTGTCGCCCTGACCGACATTTAAAAAATAAACTTCAAGATTTTTATTCGACTTGCCAAAAATAATTGAATGCCAAACAAAAAAATCAAAAACTATAAGAAAAATAAAAAGAAAAATTAAACTATTGCGATTGAGCATATCTATTTTCCGCGGCCTTCCAATCAATTACTTTCATAAACGCTTCAATATAATCCGCGCGTTTTATTCCATAATCAAGCATATAAGCGTGTTCAAAAACATCCATCACCAGCAATGGGACGCATCCGGAAAAATGGCCTGCGTCGTGCTCATTTACCCAAACATTAAACAATCTATCGGATTGTTTGTCATAATATAAAATTATCCAGCCGATTCCCCGCATTACTGCCATGGCTTTAAAATCTTTTTCAAAAAAATCATAAGAGCCGAATTCTTTTAATATCGCCTTAAATAAATTGAAATTTTCGTCAATTTTAACCGATGTCTTTGTTAAATTTCCAAAATAAAACTCATGCAAACGCATACCATTAAACTCCCAACCTAACCGTCTGTTTAATTCGGCGTATTCCGGAGCCGCATATTTACCTTCGCGCTCCATTACCACTAAAATATCATTAAGTTTGTTAAAATTATTAACATATCCCGAATAAAGGGTAAAATGATTTTTTAGCAGCTGATCGCTAAAACCAGCCAGTCCCAGCAGATTTTCAAAATTTTTTATTTCGTAAGCCATTTATTAATTTTAATCCAAACTAAAATGAGCCGCAAGGGCTCATTTTAGTTTGGATTATTCGTTTGATTTCAATTCAGAAGATTTCTCCAATTCGTTTTTCTTGATTTCTTGGATTTTTTCCAATTCGTTCTTTTTAATTTCTCTTAATTTTTCTTGTTCTGTTTTTATTCTTTCTCTTTCTTGCTTAATTTTCTCTTTTTGTTGTTCAACTTCTTTTTTGCGAACATCTTTTATCCCCTGAATTTTAGTTTTAGCTGATTGGCGAAGCGCTTTAATTTTTGCCAAATATTCAGCGCGGATTGCTTTAATTTTTTCATTCATTTCTTTTAAAAGTGCATAACCTCACATACATCTTGCACTCTATGAAGCCCTAGAATTTCGCCGATTCATGGAGTTTTTCAATAAAATACATTGCAAATATACCGGTATCAATGGATTTATCAATATCTATAACGATGCGATAAGATATCGGTATATGATTACCGCAAAAGCTCATCAGAAAGCTCGCGTCTTGGTTTTCTGGGAAAAACACGGCTTTGAAGCCGTCATAGACGCTTTCAAGGTCAAAAGGAGAACCTTATTTTATTGGAAAAGCCAATGGGAAAAGGGCGGAAAAAAGATCGAAGCTTTGAATGAAAAATCCAAAACGCCGATCGTCAAACGCAAACGTCTTTGGTCAATTGAAGTTATTCAAGAAATCAAACGCCTTCGTTCTCAGGAAATTCATCCTAATCTGGGAGAAGAAAAAATCTATCCCTTGCTCTTGAAATTTTGCGCGGAAAAGAATCTTTTTTGCCCCAAACCGGCTACCATCGGAAGAATTATCAAAGATCTCGGAGGACTTCGCGTATTTCCTCAAAAAGTTTCTCATTTTGGCAAAATCAAGAAAATCAATCGTCAAAAAGTGTTGAGAAAACCTAAAGATTTTATCCCTCTCTATCCTGGTCATCTTGTGGCCTTGGACACAGTAGAGAGGTTTGTGAACGGCGTCAGGAGATATGTTATTACTTTTGAAGATATTTACACCAGATTTTCATTTGCTTGGGCGACTAAATCTCACGCCTCGCTTGCTGCCAAAGAATTCTTTGAACTTTGTCAAAAAGTTTTTCCTTATACTTTTCAATTTCAATATGTTTTGACTGATAACGGAAGCGAATTCAAAAAACATTTTGACGAAGAACTAAGAAAACAACATCTTATTCATTATCATACCTATCCTAGAACTCCAAAAATGAACGCTCATCTGGAAAGATTCAATCGCACCATTCAAGAAGAGTTTATTGATTACCATTCTTTTCTTCTTTTGAATCCCGATGAATTCAATCGCCAGCTCATTGATTATTTGATTTTCTACAATACCGAGAGAGTTCACGGCGCTTTCCAAAACAAATTCTCTCCAATACAATTTATGTTATCATTACAACAACAAAGGTCATCATCATACTTTTTACAGAATAAAATATCTCTAAGGTCTCAGGAGTGCAAAATAGGGTGCGGTTATACAATACTATGATTTTCTTCATAATTTATGTTAAATTTTATTCCCGACCTTTAACAAATCATTTTTTTATTATATACTTAATTTAAAAATAAATCAAATGTTATGACTTCTGGAATTTTTGAATTAACAGCCATTATTTTAATCGCTTCGGCTCTTGGAATTATAGCAAAATTGCTAAAACAGCCGATTATTCTTGCCTATTTGGCAACCGGCGCGATTATCGGCTATTTCGGCTTCTTTGATTTAAGCAATAAAGAAACTTTTAAAATATTTTCAGAAATGGGAATAATGTTTTTGCTTTTTCTGGTCGGACTTGAAATTAATTATAATTCTCTAAGATTGGTCGGCAAAAGCTCTTTGATTATCGGATTTTCCCAGGTGGTCCTGACAATCGCCGCCGCTTTTTTTCTGGCTACTGCTTTAAATTTTAATTATCTTCAAGCCGCTTATATAAGCTTTGCCCTGACTATTTCCAGCACGGTTATTATCGTTAAATTACTTTCTGACAAAAAAGATTTAAACAGCCTTTACGGGAAAATAAGCATCGGCGTGCTTTTGGTGGAAGATTTTCTTACAATCGTTGTTTTGTTCCTTTTAAGCGGTATTGAATCGGGAGGGTTTGATTTCAAAAATATGACGCTTGTCATTGCAAAAGGAACATTATTATTCGCATTGGTGATTTATTTAGGCAAAAAAATTCTGCCGCTTATTTTTGACAAAATCAGCCGATCCCAAGAACTTTTATTTTTAACAAGCCTGGCATGGCTTTTCAGCTTAGTTGCCATTACCAATAAAATCGGCTTTTCCATTGAAATCGGCGGTCTTTTGGCCGGCTTGGCATTAGCCAATTCTTCCGAACATTTTCAAATTTCCGGCTATATAAGATCTTTGCGCGATTTTTTCCTTTTGATATTTTTCGTGATTATGGGCTACTCAATGGCATTTTCGAATTTTCACGGATTGGCTTATCCGATTATTATTTTTTCTTTATTCGTTTTAATCGTTTGTCCTTTAATTGTAATAATTATTATGGGATTATTGGGTTTTCGCAGCAGAACAAGCTTTTTAACCGGACTGACAATGGCGCAAGTTTCGGAATTCAGCTTTATTTTGGCGGCCCTAGGATCAAAAATAAACCATCTTGATGAAAAAATTGTGGCGATAATTACAGCTGTCGGCATCACAACCATTGCCGCTTCAAGCTATATGATAATTTACGGAGAAAATATTTATAAATTTCTGTCTCCTGTTTTAAAAATCTTTGAACGCAAAAAAATCAAAGAAAACGGAGAAATCCGCGAATTTGAAAAGCCGATAATTTTAATCGGATGTCATCGAACCGGACAAAATATCGCCGCCAATATTTCCAAAGAAGATCTTTTAATAATTGATTTTGATCCGGAAGTTATTGACCGCCTTAAAAAACAAAATTTTGATTATATTTTCGGAGATATTGCCGACAAAGATATTTTTGAAGCGGCAAATTTCAACAAGGCCAGGCTGGTGATTTCAACCAGTCCGGAATTAGAAGACAATTTATTTTTACTTTCAGAATTAAATAAATTGCCGAATCGAGATGAAATTAAAATCGTTTTGCGGGCAAGAACCGAAACAGAGGCAAAAATTTTATATAACGATAAGGCGGATTATGTCATCATCCCTCATTTTACAGCTGGCCAATATCTCGGCAAAACCATCAACATTGATCCGGAATTAAAAATTTTAGAACAACTCAAGGCCCAGGATTTAGAGATAATCGGGAGAAATGGGAATTAAAAATTCTTAATTTTATTTTTTCTTTGAAATAAAATTCAAATAATTTTTTGTTTTGGGCTTGAATTCTTCAAAATATATTATTTCAAATCCATTTTGCGTAAGTAATTTTTCAACTTCATTCTTTTTGTAAAAACTAAACCATCTCTGCTTCCCGATTCCCAAATTTTCACGATATAGCTCTGTATTTCCTTCTATTAAACCGAGACCGAAAATACCGCCCATTTTAAGGACGCGCCTAATTTCCATAAAAATTTTTGCAATTTCAGATTTAGGAACATGAAGCAAAGAAGTATATGCCCATACGCCGTCAAAAAATTCTTCTGGAAACGGCAATGCGTTAAAATCTCCAAGAATAGATAGAAGTCCCCTCTCTTGTGAAAGTTTTACCATTGCCTCGGATGCATCAAGACACATAACTTCCAATCCATTCTTTTTTAAAATCAAACCATCTCTTCCTGGACCGCTACCAACATCCAAAACCTTCCCTTTTGCAAATTCAATAAATTTATTAATAATAGTTTTTGGAAATCGATCCCAAAAATCTAATGTTTCTGCATCATACTTTTTTGCCAATTCATTATAAGTATCTATTGTTTTCTGATCCATTTTATTTTTTCGATTCTAATTTTAGAAAAATTAATTTAAATATCCCGATGTACAATTAAATTATTGCCACGTCGTTATTTTTAATTTCCAATTTTACTTCTCCTCCCCTCACCACATCCCCTTTAAGAATTTTTTCCGCTAAAACTCCGCGAAGTTTTTCGGAAATCACGCCTCGCAAAGGCCTGGCGCCGAAAACCGGATCATAGCCAAGCTCGGCGATTTTTTCCACAACTTCGTCGCTATAAGACAAGCTAATCCCCTGTTCTTCAAGAGTTTTCACCAAAGATTTTAATTGAAGTTTGGCAATCGCCTCAATATTGCTTTTAGAAAGATTTTTAAAAACAATAATCTGGGAAAATCTATTAAGAAGCTCTGGTTTAAAATAACCAGTGAGCTTGCCCTTCAAATCTTCGCTGATTTTTTCAATTGAATTTCCTTTTTCAATTTGTTCTTTGATAAAGTCTGAATTGGCGTTTGAAGTGGCGATAATTATCGTATTGGTAAAATCAACAACCCTGCCTAAATTATCCGTCAACCTGCCATCGTCAAAAACTTGAAGAAAAATATTTAAAATATCCGGATGAGCTTTTTCAAATTCGTCCAAAAGCACCAAACTATAAGGCTTTTGAGAAATCGCTTCGGTAATCGCTCCGCTGGTTTTGCCGTCCGGCGATCCGATAAATCTCGCAATACTTTCTTTAGTTTGATATTCAGACATATCAAACCGCGCCATAACGTCTTGCGAGCCGAACTGGATTTTCGCCAAAATTTTTGCGAGTTCTGTTTTGCCGACGCCAGTTGGTCCGACAAATAAAAAGCTGGCAATTGGCCCTCCCTTGCGGCTTAATCCGCTTCTGAATTCCCTAATCACCCGGCTTACGCCCTTAACCGCTGTTTCTTGGCCAATTAAAGACTGGCTGATTATGCTTTCCAAATTCAACAGCTTTTGCGCCTCGTCTTTGCCAGCCCTGTGGATAGGAATGTTTATTTTTCTCTCAATAACAGCAATTATATCATCTGCCTGCAAAAGATTATCTCTTCTCTCTTTATTTGATGATATCGTTTCTTTAAGCAAATCTTCTGCACTGCTCGGCAAAAGTTTTTGACGAAAATGTTTATGACTGAGTTCCACCGCCGTTCTTATCGCTTTCAAGCTTATTGTTATTTTATATTGTTTCTCTAAAATCAAACTTTCATAAGTTAAAATTTTAACGGCATCATCTTCAGAAACTTCCTCAACACGGATTATTTCAAATGCATTTGAAAAATCGCTCAATGACTCTATAAACTGCTTAAACTCCTTCGGATAAGTAGCGCCAATAATCGGAAAAGCATCGCTGTTTATAATCGGCATCAAAATATCTAAAGCGCTTGCCGCTCCCTCACTCTGGGTTTTCGCTAAATTATGAATATCGGGGATATAAAGAATAATATTCCCCGAAGAAATTATTTCATCCGCTATTTTATTTATTTTCAAAGATGTTTCTTTGATATCAGATCCAGAAATCAAATTATTTATTTGCAAAGCCACCAGCCTTTTATCAAAAAGCGCCTGAGGCACATCGTCTTTTATAATATTAAAAGCTAAAGCCGAAACTATTGTTTCTTTTCCACTGCCCGCATCGCCTATCAAAAGCGCGTTTGGATTTGTTTGCCGCGACAAAACATTAAGCAATCTGTCATATTCGTCATTGTGGCCGATTAAAAAACCAGATTTTCCGGCAAGCGCCAAGTCGGTTAAATCAATGCCAAAAGCGTCAAGCGTTGGCGTTGGCTTGGCTGTCCATGCGCGGTTCATCACTCTGTGCCTCATTTTTTTAGGATGCTTCGCGAACCCCCCTAAAACATTCGGTAAATTTCTGAAAAAATTCCCCTTGAAGCGGCTAAAAATCATAGCTTGTTTTAAATCCGCCGCCTGAATTTCAAACAAATTGAAAATTTTATTTATTTTTTGATCATTTATTTCCCCCAAAGCCGCGAATAAATCAGCCGGCTCAATATAATTGTTTTTTGAATTAAGCGTCGCTAAAAAAGCTTGCTTTGACAGCTCTACAAGATTTAAATAAACATCATCTCTTAAAATTTTTCCATTTTCTGCGTTAATTTCTACTTCAATTTTTTTTTGCAGATCATTGATTGACACATCCATTCTGATCAATCCATTTTTGATTTGCGGCAATTGGACAAGAAATTTTAAAATAAATAAATAAAAATCTCCGCTAACCACTAAGGTTTTATCATAAGCTCTTTCTAAAATTCCAAAGCTTTCTGGCGTTAAATAAGAAAAAACATTAATGTCTTTGGGAAAAACCTCCATTCCGATTTTTCTCCTGCTTAATCTCGGATATCTCAACAATCCGACAATTGACTTATCGGCTTTTTTAAAATGAAAAAATCTATCGGCTAAAAAAATAAAAATTAGAACACCTATCCAAAAAATCTTTTTAACATCAGAAAGTAAAAAAACACCCATTGCCGCTATTAAAATCGCATAAACAGAGTAAGAAATAAGCCTTGCTGAAAATCGCCAAAAGTGGCTCATCTTCAATCTTGAATCGTAAAAATTCAAATTTTGGATTGTAATTGGCATACCAAAATATTATTTATACTTTCAAATATTTTCTGATAGCAATGCTTGAAGAAATAATGCCCAAAATAATTCCAAAAAACGCCTGATATCCAAAAAGCGTCAAAGCGTTGGAAATAACATATGTCCAAAGATTCATATCCGGAATAAATATTTCCACATAAGGAGAAGCAAAATATGAAAGCGGCAAAAGAATAAAAAATCCTAAAGTCGCGGCAATGATCCCGTAAATAATGCCTTCAACCACATAAGGCCCCTGAATAAAAGCATTGGAAGCGCCAACAAGCTTCATAATATTAATTTCATCGCGATAAGAATAAATTGCCAGCCTGATTGTATTAAAAGTTATTAAAATCGCTACCAAAGATAAAACAAACGTTAAAACAGCGCCGAATTGCTTAGCCGTATCCATTATTTTAGTAAGCCTTTCAATAACCAACGAATTTTGCGCGTAAGAAACTTTATAAATTAAATTTTTAAAAGCCGCCGTATTGATATAAGAATTTATGGCGGAATAATCACTCGGATTATAAGCCTTGATATTTAAAGAAGCGGCCAAAGGATTTTCGCCCAATTCTTCAAGCGCCTGAGAAATTATTTCTTCTTCCTTATGGCGAGATTGGAAAATTTCAAAAGCCTTGCTTTTAGAAATATATTCTATGTTTTTAACTTCAACCAATCCCTCCAATTCGTTTTTGATTTTCAAAATATTATCTTCCGATGTATCGACATTAAAATAAACACTGATGTCTATTTTATTTTGAATTGAATCAAGGGCTGATTTTGCCAGAACGTTAAAAAGAATAAGATTTTGAAAAACCATAATCGCCAAAAACATTACGACAATAGTCGCCACAGATATTAAACCGCTTCGCCAAAATCCAACAATTCCATATTTGATTATGCGCGATAAAGTCGTAAACATTTTAATCTAAAATATATTTTCCGTTTTTCTCATCTCGAATTATTTTTCCGTTTTCCAAGGTGATAACTCTTTTTTTAAGATCATCAACTATTTCTTTATTATGGGTTGCCAAAATAACAACCGTGCCAAGCTCATTGATTTTTAAAAGCAATTTAATAATTTCTGAAGTATTGGCCGGATCTAAATTACCGGTTGGCTCGTCAGCTATTAAAACATCGGGGTGGTTAATCATAGCTCGCGCAATCGCCACTCTTTGCTTTTCGCCGCCCGAAAGCTCTTTCGGAAAATTGTTCATTTTATTGGCAAGCCCGACCATTTCCAAAGCCTGAGGAACAAATTCGTCAATTTCAATCTGTGGCCGACCGGCAGCTTCAAGGGCAAAAGCAACATTTTCATAAGCGGTTTTATTATTTAAAAGACTAAAATCTTGAAAAATCACGCCGATATGGCGACGGAGATGAGGCATCTGACTGGAATTGAGTTTACTGATATCATGAGAACTCACTATTATTTTACCTTTGGTCGGTTTTTCCTCGCCAATAATCAATTTAACGATTGTTGATTTTCCGGCGCCTGATTTTCCCACCAAAGAAATGAATTCTTTCGGTTCAATGCTAAAATCAATATCCTCAAGCGCTACCGATGAATGACCGTTATTTTTATAATTTTTCGAAACTCCCTGAAAATTAATCATTATATTCTATTTTACCCCACTCTCCACGAACATATCAAGATCTCCTTCTAAAACTTTATCAACTTGAGCTGTTTCAACATTAGTTCTGTGATCTTTAACGAGCTTATAAGGATTTAAAACATAAGAGCGGATTTGATTCCCCCATTCTGGCTTCACTTTTGTTTTTAATTGGTTAATTTCTTGAGCTTTTGTTTCTTCCATCAATTTAACAAGTTTAGCTTTGAGCATTTTCATGGCCTTGTCTCTATTTTGCGCCTGTGATCTTTCGGCTCGCGATCCGGCCGCAATGCCAGTCTGCAAATGAACAATGCGGACAGCTGTTTCCACCTTATTAACATTTTGCCCGCCCGGACCGCCGGCGCGCGAAAATTCAAATCTTAAATCTTCTTCCGGAATCTTTAATCCTTCATAATCAACTTCCGGCAAATCCGGTAAAACTTCAACCAAAGCAAATGAAGTGTGCCTTTTTTGTTCCGGAGAAAACGGAGAAATTCTCACCAATCTGTGGACCCCTGCTTCATTTTTAAGATACCCGTAAGCATAATCGCCTTTTATTTCAATAACGCCGTTTTCATCGTCAAGAATTTTCGCTTTCCAGTTGCGGCCTTCGGCAAATTTCTTATACATTGAAACAAGCATATTCGCCCAATCTTTGGCGTCTTCTCCTCCGGCTCCGGAAAAAACCGAAATTATAGCGGCTTGCTTATCATATTTTCCTTTAAACAATAATTCCGTTTCCAGTTGGCGAAGCTTTCTTTGGATATCATAAAATAAATTTTCATCAAATTGAGATTGTAGTTTTTCAAGCCCAAGATCAATTTCTCCGATTTTTTTAATTGTTTCGTTAAGTTCGCCGATTTCTTTGATTTTTAAATCAGCCACAGATTTATTTTTCCAAAAATCAGGATCGCTAAATTCAAATTCAATTTCCTTGACGCGGTTTTTTTTATTTTCAATGTCAAAGACGCCCGGCTAACATCCGGGCTTGTTCTTTTAATTCATTGAGCCGTTGAATAAGATCGTTCATAATTAAAATTTAAATTCCGCCATTTTTGCGCTTCCGCTCAATTCTTTTTCTATTTTCATTAAGCGATTGTATTTTGCCGTTCGTTCGCTGCGGCAAGGCGCGCCGGTTTTAATCTGTCCTGTTCCCATTGCCACCGCTAAATCAGCGATAAAAGAATCTTCTGTTTCGCCGCTGCGATGCGAAATAATCGCTGTCATATTATTTTTCATCGCTAAAATAATCGCGTCAATTGTTTCGCTTAAAGTGCCAATTTGATTAAGTTTGATAAGTATAGAATTGGTAATTTTTTCTTCAATACCTTTTTTTAATCTTTTAATATTTGTTGCGTATAAATCGTCTCCAACAATTTGGATTTTATCAGCAGTTCTATCTTTAAAATTTTTAAATCCATCCCAATCGTCTTCGCTAAAAATATCCTCCATTGATTTTATAGGATAATTTTTGGTAATGCCCAGATAAAATTCTGCAAGTTCCGCGCTCCCCAATACTTTCCCTTCTTTATTTAAATTATATTGACCGTCTTTATAAAATTCCGTGGCAGCCGCGTCAATGCCGAAAACAATATCTTCGCCAACTTTATAACCAGCAGATGAAATTGCTTCGAACATCAATTGAAATGGCTCTTCATTGGAATTAACTGCCGGAGCAAATCCTCCCTCATCGCCAATATTGGTTGAATAGCCTTTGCTTTTTAAAACTTTTTTCAAATTAAAATAAACTTCCGCGCACATCCTAACAGCGTCAGCAATGTTTTGAGCGCTTATCGGCAAAATCATATATTCCTGAATATCAGTCGCCCAATTGGCATGTTTGCCGCCATTCATTATGTTCATCATCGGAATAGGCATATTAAATACTCCATTAAAATTCGGATTGAATTTACTCAAGTATTGATAAAGGGGTTTTTTTTGCGAATTAGCGACCGCTCTTGCCGAAGCAAGTGAAACCGACAAAATTGCGTTAGCGCCAAGATTAGTTTTATTTTCCGTAGCATCAAGACTAATCATAATTTCGTCAATTTTTCTTTGATCTTCCGCGTCAATTCCAACAAGCGCCTGATTGATTTTATTTTTTACATTTTCAACCGCCCTTCTGACGCCAAGACCGTTGTATCTTTTGTCAGCGTCTCGCAATTCAACAGCTTCATGCGATCCGGTTGAGGCTCCGGAAGGAACCATGGCCGAACCAAAAGAACCATCTTCCAATAAAACAGTCGCTTCTATTGTCGGATTGCCACGGCTGTCCAAGATTTCAATTGCATCGATATTTTTTATTTTCATATTTTTACAATACTATCATTTTATAAATTGAATAATAAGCCAGAAGCGGGAATCGAACCCACATTTATCGCTTACGAAGCGATCGTTCTGCCACTGAACTATTCTGGCATTTATTAAATATTATATTACCCGCTAAAAATAAAAATGTCTAAAATCAGAATAAA
Source organism: Candidatus Wolfebacteria bacterium (assembly GCA_016214005.1). Classification (GTDB taxonomy): domain Bacteria; phylum Patescibacteriota; class Minisyncoccia; order UBA6257; family UBA9933; genus JACRPK01. Next base: position 10,211 of record JACRPK010000007.1, on the reverse strand, counting down.
AAGCCTATCACAAAAAACGAACGGAAAATAAAGTTAAATTCTACATCTGTGCTTCCACAAGGAATGCGTCCCTGGGTTCTAAATTCATTTTTCACTTTTTATAAAAATGAAAAATTCATAGAACCCTTCGATTCCTTGTGGGAATACAATAAAATAAAATATTAAAAAATTAATATTTTATTTTATATCTGTGCTTCCACAAGGAATCGAACCTTGATCAAATGCTTAAAAGGCATCTGCTCTACCACTGAGCTATGGAAGCTTTTATTTATACGAAAGCCAGATTAAAAATAATTTTAATCAAACCGAACTATTTAGTCAATTTCTTTTTTTATTTTTTCTAAAATTTCTTTTGCCTTGGCGCTGATTTTTTTCGGAGTTTTTATTTTTAATTCCACAATCAAATTGCCGCGACCTCCTCCAAAAGAAGAACCAAAAATTGGCATCCCCTGCTTGGGAATGCTTAAACTTTCTTTCAAATCAAAATTTTCCGGAATTTCAATATCAATTTTTTTGCCATCAATCGTCGGAAGCGATATTTTTTCTCCCAAAAGAACATCAACAAATTTCACTTCTTTTTTCACAAATAAATCATTCCCCTGTCTTTTAAAAACCTGGTGCGGCTTTATAGAAATTCTCGCATAAAGATCTCCTACTTCCGCCCCCCGTTCGCCCGCTTCGCCCATCCCCTGAAATTTTATAATTTGCCCATCCATTACTCCGGGCAAAATTTCAAAATTGATTTTTCTTTCTCCTATAATTTTTCCGATTCCCTTGCAATTTGAACAAACTTTTTTAGGAATTTCTCCTGCTCCGAAACATTCCTTACATTGTTTGACTTGCGTAAAATTTCCAAAAAATGTGCTGCGAGCTTCTTTGATTTCTCCCCGACCGGCGCAAGTAGCGCATTTTTCAAGACCTTCTTTTACATCATAGCCTTTGCCGCTGCATTTATCGCAAGCCACGTTAATTTTATATTTAATTTCTTTTTTAATTCCAAAAAACGCTTCTTCTAAAGTTATCCCCTGAACCATTTCCACATCAGATCCGCGATGATACACTCTTCGCTTTTGTCTGACACCCATGCCCTCAAAAAACGCGTCAAAAATATCGCCCAAATCCCCAAAATCGCTAAAAGCCGACGGATCAAATTCTACTCCAAATCCCCCAAATGGCCCGGCTCCGCCTCCAAATGGACCAGCGCCTCCGGCTCCCGGAGCGCCATCAAAAACCCTGCCGTATTTATCATACTGCTCGCGCTTCTTTTTATCTGAAAGCACGGCATAAGCTTCTGCAATTTCCTTGAATTTTTTTTCATCGCCACCGGCTTTATCCGGATGATATTTATGAGCTAACTTTCTAAATGCCTTTTTAATATCATCATCCGATGCCCCCTTATTAATACCTAAAATTTTATAATAATCCATTATTTTAATGTTATGCGCTCTTTGCTTATGCCCTCATAACTGATTTTCGCGAATTCAGCCGCTAAAAGAATCTCATATAAAACAAACGCCGCAATTGAAACTATCCAACGGACAAAAATAGCAACGCTTTCCAAAAGTAAAAACATCAGCAACAAAATAGAAATTGAAAGTAAAATTTGAACATTGGCCGAAAAACCCATTAATTTATTTTTTAAAATTTCATAAATCGCTTCTGATATTTTAAGTTTTGCGTTAAGCGGCGCTCCAAAAAAATCTGACGCCTTTTTTTCAAATTCTTTCACAGCAACATCTGTTAATTGCTTTTTGGCGGATTTAGACAGGGCATCAAATTGCGGCATTTGTTCAATCTGATTTTGCGCCAAATAATTCGCCAATTCATTGATTGTCCAAGAAGAAGTAAAACCCGGATAAATTTTAGCCACAAAAACATCGCTTGAAGAAAAAACCGCCTGAAAATCCGAATAAGGAACAACAAAATCTTTTTTATCTATCCCATAGACATAGGCTCCGCTTACAAACAAAAACATCGCGGCAATGGCCGTGGGCATCACAGCTTTATTTATTTTAAAAAATTTGATTTTAATGCTGTCTTGTATGGCATCTTTTCCTTTTTTTAAAGAAACAAAGGCCAATAAAATTGAAATTCCAAAAACAACTAAAAATTTCCAATCCGGAATCGCCAAGATTTTTATTTTATCAAAATTAAAAGCCAAAAAAAATCCGAACCATTCAATCAAAATCGCGACAAATACTTTCCAAAATTCTTCCACAAAAAATATTTGCAGCAAAAAAAATATTAAAAAAAATAAAAATGCGAACAGCGACCAGTTTAAACTTGAAAATAAAATAAAATCCTGATGCGTTAAAAATAATTTGAATGTGTAGCCAAAAATAGCGGCGAATAAAACTCCAAAAAAAGCCAAGCCAATAATCTTAATGTTGGTTCTGTCTTTTTCCGGCTCCATACCAACCGGACCCATTGAAACTTTTTTTAATTCTGAGAGAGTTAAAGCCATAAAAACTAAGGATTCTGCTGCGGTTCTTGATTATCTTTTTGTCCGCCTTCCTGCCCTTCGTTTTTATTATACATTGACTGCCCGATTTTTTGAAGCTCCAAAGAAAGTTCCGATGTTTTGGATTTTACAGCCTCAACATCCTGGCCGTCTTTCACTGATTTTAATTCTTCTATTTTTTTATTGACGTTGTCTTTAATTTCCGCGCTCACTTTATCGCCCATTTCCCTTAAAGTTTTTTCCGCCAAATAAAGCGTTTGCTCGGCAATATTCTTCGCCTCAGCCAAATCTTTTTTCTTTTTGTCTTCTTCGGCGTGCGCCGTAGCTTCATTTTTCAATTTTTCAATTTCTTCTTTTGATAACTGGGTTGAAGCTTCAATGCGAACGGATTGCGTTTTTCCGCTTGCTTTATCTTTGGCCGAAACGCTCAAAATTCCGTTAGCGTCAATATCAAAAATAACTTCCACCTGCGGAATGCCGCGAGAAGCCGGCGGAATGCCGTCTAAAATAAATCTGCCTAAAGTTTTATTATCAGCCGCCATGGAGCGCTCTCCCTGCAGAATATGAATTTCCACAGAAGTTTGATTATCAGCCGCTGTTGAAAATATTTGAGATTTTGAAGTCGGCACGGTTGTATTTTTTTCTATCAAAGGAGTAAATACCCCGCCAAATGTTTCAAGTCCGAGCGAAAGAGGGGTAACATCTAAAAGTAAAATGTCTTTGACATCTCCCTGAAAGATTCCAGCCTGGACTGCCGCTCCGGCCGCCACCACTTCATCCGGATTGATTCCCTTATGCGGATCTTTGCCAAAAAATTTTTTAACCGCATCAACGATCGCCGGCATTCTAGTTTGTCCTCCGACAAGAACCACTTCATTGATGTCCGCTGGCTTAAGTCCGACTTCGTCAAGAGCTTTTTTAGTCAAATCAATTGAATGTTTAATATCATCAGCCACTAATTCTTCCAATTTAGCGCGAGTCATTTTCAAAATAAAATGTTTTGGTCCGCTGGCGTCGGAAGTGATATAAGGCAAATTGATTTCCGTATCAAACGCGGTTGAAAGCTCGTGTTTGGCGCGCTCAGCCGCTTCTTTAAGCCTTTGCAAAGCTAGCGGGTCTTTAGAAATATCAATTCCTTCGGTTTTTTTATATTCTTCGACAAGATACTGAATTATTTTTTTGTCAAAATCATCTCCGCCCAAATGAGTGTCTCCTCCCGTGCCTTTTACTTCAACCACATCATCGCCAACTTCCAAAATTGAAATGTCAAAAGTGCCGCCGCCAAAATCATAAACAATGATTTTCTCGTTTTTCTGGCGGTTTAAGCCGTAAGCTAAAGCCGCGGCTGTCGGTTCGTTGATAATGCGGCGGACTTTAAGTCCGGCGATTTCGCCGGCATTTTTGGTTGCCTGCCTCTGGGAATCGTCAAAATAAGCCGGCACCGTAATCACCGCCTCTTCTATTTTTTCGCCGGTTTTTGCTTCAGCGTCAGCTTTCAATTTTGCCAAGACCATTGCCGAAATTTCTTCCGGCTTATACCAGCGATCTCCCATTTTTACTTCCACGCCGCCAGAAGCTGATTCTTTAATTTCATAAGGAAGCCAAGCTTTATCGCGCTGAACTTCCTCATCGCTAAATTTCCTGCCAATCAATCTTTTGACCGAAAAAATCGTATTTTTCGGGTTTACCACCGACTGACGCTTAGCCAAAAGCCCGGCAAGTCTTTCATTGGTTTTACTCATCGCCACCACCGACGGCGTAGTTCTGTTGCCTTCGTGATTTTCTAAAATTTTCGGCTCGCCGCCTTCAACAATAGCTATCGCTGAATTAGTTGTGCCCAAATCTATTCCTAATATTTTTGCCATATTTTTTAATTTATTTTATTAATTATTTTATTTTGCCACTTTAACTCTTGCCGGCCTCAAAAGTTTTCCATAAAGCATATATCCCCTTTCCACTTCTTCAACAATTATATTACTTGGCTTATCCGATTCAACACTGGCAATCGCTTCCTGCAAAGACGGATCAAACGGCTCGCCAACTGAAATCATAATTCTTTCTAAACCGCTGGCCTTTAAAATATCTTCCATTTGCGATCTAATCAAATAAAGTCCTTTTTCCGCCTTGCCATCGCGTTCCAAAGCTGCCAAAGCTAAATCAAAGCTGTCTAAAACATTTATCAAATCCCTGATAAGCGCTTCATTGCTAAATTTCATCATTGTTTCAAAGCGCTTATTTTCGTCTTTCTTATAATTTATAAGTTCAGCCTTTGCCCTTTTCCAGCCGTCCAAATATTCATCCCGCTCTTTTTGACATTTTGAAAGCTCTTCATTATTGCTATTTTTTGAAACATCTTCTATCATAAATATAGAACATTATAAAAATTGTCAGCCTATTGTCAATCTTGACTTTTATAAAAAAGTATGCTATATAAATATAAGCAACTTTAAAATTTAGTTTAAAAAGAGAAAGGAATATTGAATGGAGATGATAGAAGTCAACTGGAAAAAAGTCTTTATGTTTTTTTCTGTGTCCATAATGGCGATTATGTTGCTGATGGCAACTACCCTTGCGACTTCAAGGGCAATCGAACAGGGTGAAGTCCAATACTGTTCGGACATAAAAAAACAAGAAAACCAGCCCGAGTTCTTTATTACCAAAAACGATAAAGAGATGTGCGATCACCATGACATTCATCTAAATGTCTCAATATGGTCCAGCAAATGAACAATATTGTTTGTCCACACCCCGGCTGCGGATACCAATTCCCTGTCGGAATGATGATTGGGGATAAATGCCCCAATTGCGACAAAAATCCATTTGTTTCTTCCAAGGAATTCCTTTATAATCAAGAAGAATTCTTCGGAAGAAAAAGGCGCCGTCGGACGGTAACGAAGCTGACGTCGCCTTCCCTGAGGGAGGGTTAGCAATTATTATTGCTAACCCTCCTATTTTTTTTAAAACAAATAAAAAAACTGCCCATCGCTTACGCAATAAAACAGTTTTTAAAAACGTATTTTAATTATTTAAATTATTATCTATTATCTCCGTAGAATAACCAAGAGGATATTCTTGATGAAACTCTTCTTTGGGTTTTTCTTCCCCACATTTTCCTTCAACTAAACAAGAAATATCTTCATTCTCTCTTCCTTTTTCCTCTTTAATTGATTTATCAATTTTGCTGATAGAAGAAACAAAATTATTATTTCCATTTAATTTATCATTACTCATAAACCAAAAAATAAAAATAATAAAAACAAGAGGAGATAAGAACAATGCAACCGTTGGCAGAATATTTCTATTGCTTTCTGATCTAAAAATATCGTCTTTTATTTCCTTTCGTTTAAAATTTTTCTCTCCAACTTTTTCATTATGACGCTTGGGCAAAAGTATACTCGCATCGCTTATGTCTAATCCTGTTTTTAAGCTCGCCTCTATAGCTAATCTTTCTTTTTCTTTTTCTTTTTCTTTTTCTTTTTCTTTTTCTTTTGCTTCTGCATCTGCCATTGCTTTTGTTAACTCTTCACTAAACTCTTCTTTCCTTTTTTCCGCTTGTTCCTCTTTTATTTTTTTTTCCTTTTTTTCTTCCCTTTGATCGATTCCACTACCAAAAGAAGGCAACGCCATTTTCCCCATAATATCTCCTTTCTAAAAAATCTGTTTAATAACCGGCGCTATACCGATAAAATTACTTTTCCACTCATCCCAAAAAAAACTTATGGCTGGCCCATTTTCTCCAAAAAATCCAATACAAATGCGCAACTTGCCGGAATCATCAAAATCCGAAGACTGCGCGTAAATATTTTGGAATAACCTTCTTGAAGTTTGAAAAAAATATGCCACCATCGCATAAAATAATAAACAAGCGCTTGGTATATCAGAATCACCAGAAACAATTTTCTTCTGTTGAATGAAAGATTTATTAACAGAAAGTGGAATATGAAATTTCTGCAATAAATACCATCCGGGTTTTTCTTTTTTATCAGCAAATTGTTCTTTGCGAAACCACTTTTGCCAAGCAAATAGCGGCTCTCCGCCTAACCCTTTATAACTAGAAACCAGAGAACATATTTCATTCACTGATAATCCAGGGTAAGCGAATAAAATATGCGTACCTTTATAGGCCCTTAAAGTATCTTTTGAAAATGGGACATTTTGGCTAAAAGAATCTGGAAATATTATTCCCCCGCTAATTTTTTTAGCGGCATCAACCCCCAATATATTGATACCATTGCCGATATCATAAATATCAAGCGTTGATTTTGACGGTATTTTAACAACCATCATACACCTCCTGCCATATATTATTATCAATTTACTATTTATAACATACCAAATAAATTATTATATGTCAAATTTATTATTTATTTAATAAAACCTTAACTATTTCGCTTTCGTTCCACGGAATTTTTTTATTATTTTCAACACACATTGAACTTTCGCCCCCCTTGCCAGTTAAAACAACTGCATCGCCGCTTTTTGCCAATGAAAGCGCTTTTTTAATAGCTTCTTTTCTATCCACAATCTCATATAAATTTTCTGATTTTTTAATTCCAGATTTTATATCTGATAAAATCTGGCTTGGATTTTCATCATAAGGATCTTCATTGGTTAAAATAATTTTATCGCAATACTGATCTGCGATTTTACCCATTTCCGGACGCTTCCATTTATCTCTGCCTCCGCCCTGCGCCCCAAGCAAACATATCATTTTTGAATTTTTATTCATTAATCCAGAATTTTTGATTGTTTTATATACTGCCTCTAAGCTCGCCGGCTCATGGGCATAGTCAACAATAATATTAAAATCTTTAGATTTTATTATTTCCATTCGGCCAAAAGGCGCCCTTGCTTTTATCAAAGCGGTTTTAATTTTGGCAATTGAAATTCCTTGCGATAGCGCCGCGCAGATCGCGGCTGCGGCATTATAAACATTGAATTCCCCGATTAAAGACATTCTGAAATTTTCATTATTAAATTCAAATTCGGTTTTATCAGGGAAAAGACTAATATTTGAAATTTTCAATTTTTTTGGAAATTGAAAATTGCCTGCCTGCCGGTAGGCATGGGAAGTTAGAAATTTAATCCCATATCCATATTTATTTTTAATATCCGGTTTTAAAAAATATCCGACATTTTCATCGTCTAAATTATAAATGCCTATTCCGTTTTTTTTACGAACTACTTTTTCAAATAATTTTACTTTCGCATTGCGATAATTTTCAAATCCCCCGTGTCGCTCAATATGTTCCGGAGATAAATTCGTAAAAACCGCGACATCATAATCAATAAAACGATGCCTATATTGCAAAATTCCCTCTGACGAAGTTTCCACTACCGCATATTCACATTCTTCATCAACCATTTGTCTTAAAAGCTTTTGCAATTTGAATCTGCCAAGCATTGTTTGTTTTGTTTCATTTTTCCACTCTTTATTGCCGATTCTAAAATTAACCGTTGTCGCCATGCCTGTTTTATGCCCGCTAAAATTTAAAATCTGGGCGATTAAATTGCAGGTTGTTGTTTTTCCTTTTGTTCCGATAACGCCAATAACAATCATTTTCCGCGATGGAAAACCATAAAAAACTGCTGCTGATAAAGCCATTAAATAATGGTAAATTGGCTGAAAAAACTCGAAAATATAAGAAGGGGTTGCTTTCTTAATTAAATTTAATATCTTTTCCATAATTCGTATATTTGCGCTTAATTCGCATTATTCGCGATTACTCTATAAATAATCTTCCGGATTGATAATCACACCAATTGGCACCAGCCCGAGCGCCGGAGAAACAGATTTCATCACAACGCTTGCCGACCAATAAACTCCAAAATGAAGATGAGCACCAGTAGAATATCCCGTATTCCCAGAATAGCCGATTAAATCCCCTCTTTTAACAATATCTCCGACCCGCGCAACCTGTTTTGAAAGATGGGCGTAAAGCGTGCTCATATTATTGTTATGTTTAATAAAAACGTATTTCCCATATTGATATTTTCTGTAATAGCTTCTGTCATTATTATCAACCGCTTCAACTTTCCCGTCTTCAGCCGCATAAACCGGCGTGCCAATCGGCGCGCCGATATCAAGTCCATTATGAGGCTTGCCTTTATAAAGATAAGAAACTTCTCCTTGATGCTGGGTTATACGCCCGATACCGCCGTCTTTGATAAGTTTAATCGGCCAAGAGAAAACTCCGGGTCGCTTAATGGGTAAAAGGCTTATATCAAAAGTGCGGCGAAGTTCGTCTTCAAATTTGCTGATTTCATCCGATATTTCCAATTGCTGTTTTTCCAATTCGCTCAATTGATTTTGATAATTTTTTTCCTGATTTTTAGTTTGAACCAAAAGCGTTTCTTTATTTTTCTTTAAATCTTCGGCAATTGATTTTCTGCTTTTTAAATTAAAACTCTCGGACTCTTTTAATTTCTTCTTTGTTGAAGATTCGTCTAGTTTATTATTCAATTCTCCCCTCAACGATTGAAGTTCCAAAATCCCATTGCTCAATTGAAAATTTAAATTATCCAAATTTTGAGAGTCCAAAACACTTTGCGCCAAAGTTTCATTTTTTAAAAGCATTACTAATATATTTTCTCTGTCTTTTGACTGAATTAATTTCAAAATTTCGGCAATGCCTTTTCTTTTTTTAATTATTTGATCTTCGGAGTCTGAAATTTTATATTGCAAATCCTCAACTTCCAATCCTAATTTTTCAATCGTAATTTCGCTAGATTTAATGCCTAAATTCAATTGCTTGACTTGAGAGTCAATTTTAACTACTTCTTTTTTAAGGGTTTGGCCTTCTTTTTTAACGCCTTCAAGATTATCCTGGATTTCCTGAATTTGAAAATTAACTTTTTGAAGCTCGGAATTTTTTTTATCAATCGCATCTTTAAGTTCCTGTGGACTAGCGGCAAAAACTGGAACAGAAAATAGAAAATAGAAAATAGAAAATAGAAATATTTTTTTCATAATGTCTATATTAATAATTTATAATCTAAAATTACTTAGACAAAAATTTTAAAGCGAATTTAAGCCGCTCGTTAGGATCTTTTATTTTTGAAGGAATATTGCCAACCGCGTCTTTAATCTCATTTTGCTTATAGCCGATGCTTTTTAAGGCTCTTTCAATATCGCTATCCGCGTCCATCAACTCAACTTCTTCGCCATTTTTAAATTGACTGCCTTTGAGCTGGCTAATTTTATCCTTCAGCTCCAAGACAATCCTTTGAGCCTTTTTTGCTCCAATGCCAGCCGCTTTTTCAAGCAAATCGCTCCTGCCGCTTTTAATAGCCGCCAAAAGGCTTTCAATCTTTGAAATTTCAAGAATTTTCAATCCAGCTTTCGGACCGATTCCGTTTATAGAAAGTAAAAGCTCAAAAATTTCCAACTCGCTTTCATCTAAAAATCCGTAAATTTCCACTCCATCCTGCCGAATGCTGGTATAACAAAAAAAATAAACCGCTTGGCCTATTTGGGGCAATTTATGAAGCGTTTTTTCGGAAATTGATATTTTAAAGCCAATACCGCTCACTTCCACAGCCGCAAAATTACGATTTTTCGCCACAAGTTTTCCGGAGATAGAATAAAACATTGATTTATTTTATCTTATTATTATGTCCAGGTCCATATAGATATTGACCACTTAGGTTTGTAGACTAATAACATCTTTTGTCGGCAATCGACCAGTTTGCCATTTGCGATAATAGGCTTCGGGAGTCAAATAATTCAGCGACTCATGAGGCCTTATTT